>NZ_QRKJ01000003.1:0-161248 GCF_003471905.1 Collinsella sp. AM16-21 | reverse complement strand
TTTGCCTCTTGACAATGTCCTGCTCATATTAAAAGGAACGTCCCCAACTGCCATCTTCGGCAGCGATGGCAACGCCACAGGTACAAGTGCCACCTAAGCCAGCCAAGGAAACGCCGTTGTTTTGGCAACGACAGCGAAAGCCCGCCAGAGCGAGCAAGGTGCCTTGAAACGAGGCGGCATTGACCTTCTGGTCATGCCGCCGAAGTTGAAAGGCAGATTGCCGCTCTGGCGGGCTTGCAGCGTCGAGCAGTTACGGCGTTTGGTAAAACGCCGTAACAAACTACCGCGTAACCCCCCTAGCTCATCATGGCATTCATCATCTCGTTGGTTGCAGAATCGTCGGCAGACCACTCGCCGTCGTCATTGCAGGAGTACTTGAAGGTGACCTTGGTGTCCTTGGTCTTAGCAGCCTTGGTCACATCGACCATAACCTGACCGGCCATCTTGTACAGCTCGTCATCGGAAGGCATCGAATCGAGCGCGGCGACCTTCTCCTGGTACTGGGTGGCAAAATCCTCAACGATCTGGTTCATGGACTTGCAGGTAATGGTGACCTCGGCAGTTGCGGTACCCTTGTCCTCGTCGACCGTCACGTCGCCGATCTTGTAGTCAAAGCCCTCGAGATAGCTCTTGGCATACTCCTTGGGATCGATGCCCAGCTGCTCGAACTCGTCGCCCGAGGCCTCTTCCAGGCCGGCGAGGAAGTCGTCGCCACCGTTCTTGACCTCGTCAAACTGCGTCGTAAGATCCTCGGTGATGAGTTCCTCAACCGAAGGGCCTCCGCAGCCGGAAAGCACAACCACGCACGCGACCAGAACAGCCATCAGGGGCGCAAGCAGCAGCTTCTTCTTCATGACATTCCTCCCAACAAGCGGCACCGCGCTTCCCGGCGCGGTGCACGTCGTAACAATAAGGCCATACTAGCCGCTAACGAACACCCCGGGCAAAGCAAAAGCGCAGTCGGCTCGATTTAACGTCCGAACGGTTTACCGTTCCGCCCAACGCGCAATAAAACGTTCCGCCGCATTGTAATAAAAAAGGGCGCCCGGATAACCCGACCACCCTTGTACATCCTTATGTTGCCGCAGTTTACTTGCGGACGACCTTGACGATGGCGTCACCGGCGGCGACAGCGGAGTCGGCCTCGACGGCGAGCTCGACATCGGCAAACTCGGC
This sequence comes from Collinsella sp. AM16-21, assembly GCF_003471905.1. Lineage (NCBI taxonomy): Bacteria > Bacillati > Actinomycetota > Coriobacteriia > Coriobacteriales > Coriobacteriaceae > Collinsella > Collinsella sp. AM16-21. The sequence continues at coordinate 160,072 of NZ_QRKJ01000003.1, read as the reverse complement.
GGTGTTGGACACGGCCACAACGACGCAGTCCTTGTAACCGGCAGCGGCGATCTTGGCGCGGTCGATCTTGAGCATGGGCTGGCCAGCCTTAACGACGTCGTCGGCCTTGACGAAGCCCTCGAAGCCATCACCGTTCATGTTGACGGTATCGACGCCAACGTGCACCAGGACCTCGATGCCGCTATCGGACTGCAGGCCCACGGCGTGACCCATGGTGACGGTCACCTTGCCGTCGCAGGGAGCGTAGACCAGATCGTCCTCGGGCCACACAGCGCAGCCCTTGCCCAGAACCTCGCCGCCAAAGACGGGATCGGGCACGTCGGCCATCTTGATGACCTTGCCCTTGACGGGCGAGCACAGCACGTCGGCGCCGGCAGAAGCAGAGATGGAGGACGGAGCAGCGGCAGCCGCGGGCTCAGCCTTCTTCTTGAACATGTCAAACAGACCCATACGTTTTCTCCTCTTGATTAAGCGCAACGTTATGCGCATGCCTATGGTGATTATAGTGCCAAATGGTTCAAATGCTAAGGCGAGGGCTCGAATCGAGAGCCCTTCCAAGCCCTTCCCAAAACCTTTTCCCCACTGGCACTCATATTGTCGATTAAGCCAGACCCTCGGTGCCGTTGGACTTGATGATCTTCTGGTATGCGAAGAAGCTGTCCTTGCGGCGGCGCTCGTAAGTACCGGTACCGTCGTCGTACTTATCAACGTGGATGAAGCCGTAGCGCTTGCGCATCTCGCCCGTGCCGGCGGACACCAGGTCGATGGGGCCCCACCAGGTGTAGGCAATCAGGTCGACGCCGTCGGCAATGGCCTCGCCCATGGCCTTGACGTGGCTGCGCAAGTAGGCGATACGATACGGGTCGTGGATGGAGCCGTCCTCCTCGACCTCATCGTAGGCGCCCACGCCGTTCTCGACCACCATCAGCGGAATCTCGTAGCGGGCGTAAATCTCGTTGAGGGCGATGCGCAGACCCAGCGGATCGATCTGCCAGCCCCAGTCGGTGGACTCCAGATAGGGATTCTTGCCGCCAAAGGTCATGTTGCCCTCGGTCATCTCGTGATCCTTGTGGGTGCCCACAGTGCCGGACATGTAGTAGCTAAAGGTGTAGAAATCGACCTTGCCGTCGGCGATATCCTGCAGGTCGCCGTCCTCCACCACAAGCTCAACGTCGTTCTCGGCCCAGAAGCGCTTGGCATAGAACGGATACTTGCCGCGCACCTGCACGTCGGAGCAGTACCAGTTCATGGCATTCATCTCCTGCTGCGTTGCGAACACGTCGGCCGGATCGCACGTGGCGGCATAGGAAAGGATGAAGCAATCCATGTTGCCCATCTTAAACTGCGGGTAGTGCTCGTGGGCATAGCGCACGACACGGCCGCTGGCGACAAACTGGTGATGCAGGGCCTGCATACGGGCCTGCGGCGTGGTGTGGACCGCCGAAGCCGGGCCCTCAAAGCCCTGGATCATGCTGGTCCCAAAGAGATTGCCCATGTCCTGGGTGCCGCAGTTGATCTCGTTGAAGGTGAGCCAGAACTTGACCTTGTCCTGATAGCGGTCGAAGACGGTCTGGCAGTACTTCTCAAAGAAGCCGATGAGCTCGCGGCTCGCCCAGCCGTTGTACTTCTCGACCAGGTGATAGGGCATCTCGTAGTGCGACAGGGTCACGAGCGGCTCGATATTGTGGGCGCGCAGGCAGTCGAAGACGCGGTCGTAGAAGGCGAGGCCGGCCTCGTTGGGCTCGGCGTCGTCGCCGTTGGGGAAGATGCGGCTCCAAGAGATGGACATGCGGAACATGTTGAAGCCCATCTCGGCGAACAGCGCGATATCCTCCTCGTAGTGATGGTAGAAGTCGATACCGTCATGATTGGGGTAGAAGCGGTCGGGGTCGATGTCGATCGTAATCTGACGCGGCTCCTTGTAGCTGCCGCCCAGGAAGTGGTCGTCGACGGAAGGGCCGCGGCCGTCCACGTTCCAAGCACCCTCAAACTGGTTGGCGGCGGTGGCGCCACCCCAATAGAAGCCCTCGGGGAACTTGATGTTTGCCATGAGCATCTCCTTTGCATCGCGGTTCGATAAGCCGAGTATCGCCCACGCACGCGACAGACAGGGGCAGGGGTGCCAAACCCGACACTTCTTTTCGCAGACGCGCGCTGCAACAGCGCTGCAGCTGAAACTTTTTGACACCGAAGGAGCGAAGACGATCCGCTCCGCGCTTACCGGCGGTATGCCGCGGGGGTGCAGCCATACTTGTCGTGAAACTTACGGTAGAAGAAGCTCATGTTTTCATAGCCCACCGCATGCGCAGCCGCCCCGGCCGTGGCGCCGCCGCACAGAAGCTCGGCCGCACGTACCAGGCGTCGCTCCTGCACAAGCTGCCTAAAGGTCTTGCCCACATGCCGCTTGAGGAGCGCCGTCGCATAATTAGGGCTCAAGCCAAACTCCGCCGCCATCCCCTCGAGGGAGCACGCGGCGAATTCGCGATCGATATAGCCGAGCATTCCCGTCACCAGGGCAGTGGGCCCCGCCGCGCCGTCCGCCGCGCCGCGCACCAGCTCGCGCTCGTAGCAATCCATGAGCTCGGCCAAAAACAGCTGAAACAGACGCAAGACGATCTCGGGACCGTTGGGGCTCGGGTCGTACAGCTCGCAGAGCATCTCCTGCATGTAGCGCCGAATCCGACGGCTCTCGCCGCAATGAAAACGGACATGGCCCCGATGGTCCGTCTCGCTGTTGAGCGCGTTGAACAAAAACCGCGAGACCGCGCTCTCGCGCGAGAGGCTCGACTCGAGACTCCGGCGCAAAAAAGAGCGTGAAACGGTCATGCTTAGCATGATGTCGTCCTCACCAAGCGCCGCCACGGCATGCGGGCAGAGGGCGTCGAGCAAAAGCACCTCGTTGCGGCCCAGCTCGAGCCTCTCCCCCGCCACCGTTTGCGGGCAGCGTCCGCGATACACATAGCTCAGCTCCACGTAATCATGCACGTGCTCGGGAACTGCATTAAAGCGCGAGTTTTTCCTTATCGTCAGGCCACGCGGCATGCCGGGCTGGGCATAGGCAAACCCTGGCTGCCCAATCTTGCGCACTGGGCATCCGTCGATTTCGACATGCTCGGTCATAATCGACCAATCAAATGCCATGCCGTCTTTATAAGCGATCTCACTGGTGCTCAGTTCGCTGAGCCTACGCTCGAGCTCGTCGATCTCCATGGCTTGCCAATCGTTGATTTGGTCATAGTTCGTCGTGATTCAGATATTAGCAGAACGCGCCGACGCGTCCATAATCTGTGCTATGCAGCAGATCGATCGAGCCAAGGAGGATCCATGACCGCGTACTATCAGCAGGTGCTCGAGGGCACATACGACAACCACGTGCTTCCGTTTTTGTGGATGAAGGGCGAGAGCCATAAGACCATTGCCGAGTATCTGGAAAAGATCGCCGGCGCCGACATCCACGAGGTCTGTCTCGAAAGCCGCCCACACCCCGATTTTTGCGGCGAGGGCTGGTGGCGCGACTTGCGCTTTGTCATTGACGAGTGCAAGCAGCTGGGCCTTAAGCTCTGGATCTTGGACGACGCGCACTTCCCCACGGGCTTTGCCAACGGCGCCGTCAAGGAGGCCGTGCCCGAGCTCCGCAAGATCGTGCTCACGCACCGCACGTTCGACATCGTGGGCTCCACGTCCGCCGCGAGCATCGCGCTCGCCAACATGCTCGACAAAACGGAGCGCTTCCACGGCGTGACATTTATGCAGGACGGCAGCCCCGTCGACGTCGCTTACCGAGTAATCGACGATGCAGACGGCAACCCCAGCCGCCTGGTCTTCGATGCACCTGCGGGCCTCACGCAGGCATGCGTGATGTTCACGAGCGGCAAGACCTCCTACAACGAGGACTACATCAATATGGTCGACCGCGCCTCGGTGGCGCAGCTCATCGATGCTGTCTACGAGCCGCATTTTGAGCATCTGGGCGATGAGTTTGGCAAGACGATCCTGGGCTTTTTCTCCGATGAGCCCGGATTTGCCAACGAGAAGGGCACCACGGGCCCCGATGGCATCTCGGACACGCTCATCGGCAAGGCCACCGCGCCCCTACCCTGGTCGGCCGAGCTTGAGCGTCGCCTACGCGCGGCACTGGGCGAGCGCTACCTGGCCGAGCTCCCGCACCTGTGGGACCGCGAGCCGGCCGGCGCGCACGTACGCCACGTCTATATGGACATCGCGAGCACCCTCTATAAGGAGTGCTTCTGCGACCAGCTCGGAGACTGGTGCCGCGCGCGCGGCGTGCAGTACATCGGCCACGTTATCGAGGACAAGGACTGCCACGCGCGCCTGGGCGTGGGCGCCGGGCACTACTTCCGCGCCGTGGGCGGTCAGGACATGGCGGGCGTCGACATCGTGATCAACCAGCTGGTACCCGGCATGGACCGCGGCCTTCACAGCTACGGACGCGGCGTGTGGGACCTCGAGTTCTATAACTACGTGCTGCCCAAGCTGGGCTCCTCGGCAGCACACCTCGATCCCAAAAAGCAGGGGCGCTGCATGGCCGAGGTCTTTGGCGCATTTGGATGGCACGAAGGCCTACGCGAGATGAAGTGGATCGCCGATCATTTTTTGGTGCGCGGCGTCAATTGGTTTGTGCCGCATGCCTTTAGCATGGCCGCCTTCCCCGACTGGGACTGCCCGCCGCATTTCTATGCGCATGGCCAAAACCCCCAGTTTGCACACTTTGGGCAGCTCATGAGCTACATGAACCGTACGGCGAGCCTGCTGAGCGGCGGGCGCGCAACGACCCCGGTGGCGCTTCTCTACCATGCGGACGCCGAGTGGGCAGGCGAGGCGAACTTTATGCAGCATGCCGCCTCCGAGCTTTTGCGCGCGCAGGTCGACTTTGACATCGTGCCGGCAGAGGCATTTGAGGACGCAGGGCGCTATGCCGTTGAAATTGCCGCAGACGGTAGCGGCTTTAGCGTGAACGGCCAGGCATACCGCTGCCTGGTGATGCCCGGAGCCGAGTTTGTCGGCGGAGCCGTGCTCGACTTTGCCGCGCGCGCCGCAGCCGCAGGTGTTGCCGTGTACGCGCTGGATGAGTTGCCGAACAAGCGCTACGACGGTGACACTGCAGGCCGCGAGGGCTTTGCCTCCCTGGATGCAGCCGCGGTCGCCGACATCAAGCTCCTGGCGACCACCGAGCTCGCAGACACACTTGCCAATACCGGCATGCAGACCGTGGTTTGCGCCGAGCCCCAGTCCTGGCTGCGCGCACTGCGCTACGAGCGGGCGGGCGAGAGCTATCTGATGCTCGTCAACGAGCATCCCAAGCAGGGTATCTCCACTCAGATTGCGCTTGCCGACGGCACACCCGTTGCAGGCGCGCGCCTCGACCTGCTCAACGGCACCGAGCCCGCCGCCTTTGACGGCACGCTCGAGCTGGCTCCCTACGAGAGCTGCATCGTGGTCCTTGGGGCTACAGGTTCCGTTGCTGTGGCAACCGCCGAAGACGAAGCCACATGCGTCGACGGGCCCTGGGCGGTTGCCTTCTCTGCCCCTGGCACCGATGCCTTTGGCGAGTCTGTTGAGCTTGCAGACCTGCGCGACCTTTCCTCGGCCGAGTTCCCCGGCAAGGCCGGCACATTCCGCTACCGGGCCTCCTTTGTCCTGGGCGAAGCGGCCACCCGCACCGTCATCGACCTTGGCGAGGTCTTTGAGACCGCAACCGTCACCCTCGACGGCAAATCCCTCGGCACACGCATCTGTCCGCCTTACCGCTTTGAGGCCGGCGCGCTTTTGGCCGGCGAGCACGCGCTTACGATCGATATCATCAACACCCTCGACCACGCCGTCCCCGACATGTTCGGCATGACAGAACCCTCCGATCCCAGCGGCCTACTCGGTCCCGTCCGCGTGCTCGGGTAGCGACCCCGCGCAACAGCCCCTTACGAGACGCCCGGCTTAGCCGGGCGTTTTATTTACCGTTATGATTGATACATCGCGATACGAATGCATGGGAGCCATATGGATATCAAGCGCAAAATCACCCAGGGCAAGGGGCTCACCCCCACCGAGCAGCAGCTCGGGCAGACGGTTCTCGCCATGGGTGAGAACGTTCGCGGGCTCTCCATCAAGGAATTTGCGCACCAGACCAATGTCTCCGTCGCGAGCATCCACCGCTTTTGCAAAAAGCTCGGCCTTGAGGGCTTTAAGGAGCTCAAGGTCGAGCTGGTACGCGCAGCCTTGCGCGCAGACTCCGCCGCCGAGGTGGATATCAACTTTCCCTTCGATGCAACCTCCACCCCTGCGCAGGTGATGGAGCGCATGGAGGGGCTCTACCAGACCACGCTGGCCGAAACGCAGGAGCTGCTCGACTCTGCACAGCTCGACCACGCCGCCAAGCTCATCATGCGCGCCGGCACCGTGGACATCTACACGGGCTCGCATAACCTGTATCCAGCGGGAATGTTCCGCGATCGCCTGCTCTCGTCCGGCAAAAGCGCGACGTGCCACGACAGTGTCGAGGCGCAGGTGCGTACGGCGCTCGCCTCGGGCCCCGACCATGTGGCAATCGTTATCTCCTACAGCGGCCTTGCCCCCAACCTCAGGGAGATCTTGCCAATCCTCAGCAGTCGACATGTCCCGGTCATCGTCATCGGCACGCCGTACTGTGCCCGCATTCACCCCGGCTTTGCCGCCTATCTCACGGTAAGCGACCACGAGAGCATGACGCACCGCATCACGCAGTTCGCCAGCCATATCGCCGTGCAATACGTACTCGATTCGCTCTATAGCAGCTACTTTGCCAAAGATTACGCCCGCTGCTCCGAGTTCCTAGAGCGCTCGTTCCCCTACACCCGCCTGCCCGGACTCAAGTAGCGACGAGCGTGGATTTTTGGACACTCAGATAACGAGCGTGGATAATCTCCCACTTTGAGCCCGCACACAGGCCAAAACCGGGAGATTATCCACGCTCATTTTGGGTCCCCTGGGAACGCATGAGGAGGGCGGAAGACAGCCGTTATTTGCGAGGCGTCAGCGACGTAAAGAGTCCGTGTTGGTTGCAGTAAAGATATATCCTGCCGCGCCCGGTAATATGGAAGCGCGGCTGCACCGATTGCTCTGGATAGAGCTTCTTAAAGCAGATGCCGTCCATAGTCGCATATGCCACAAAGCTAATGTAGTGATCCTTGGTCATGGGATGATCGAGCGTGACGTACCAATCGTCCTCGATGCGCTCGATGGAAAAGGCGTGGTCCGCGTCCGGCTCTTCGGCCTCCTGGGGAAACATCGTGGAGCCACAGCAGCTAAAGCTGCCTTCTCCGAGCGCGTGCACAACGTTTCCGCAGATAGGGCAAACGTAAAAGACGCCTTTGAGCATATTGCCTGCACGGTTGGCGTTGGCCCGAATGTCACCAGCCAAAAGCTCGGCCACGCTTATGCCGAGTCTCTGGGCCAAAGGCTCAACGAGGGAAATGTCGGGAAGGCCGCGGCCGGATTCCCACTTGCTGACGGCTTTATCGGTCACGCCAAGGCTTTCCGCCAGGGCGCGCTGGGTGAGGCCGCGCTCTTCGCGCAGCTGCTTGATGGCATGCGCTGCCAAAAAAGTATGGGAGGCATTGGTTTGCCGTGTCTGGTTCATGGGCTGTCCAATCAAATTGAAGAAATGGAGTGAACCGGTTCGACAGTCAGTATCCATTTGAAGGCCAGGCTCGACAACCTACGCTGCGTAGACATGCGCCAATCGAACGAGCGCGGATTTTTGGACGCTCATCCTGAGTAGTCATTTAAGAACGCCCCAATGACTACTCATTTATGTCTGTCCCCAATGACTACCAAGGCAACGCCGATGTTTTGGCAACGACAGCGAAAACCCGCCAGAGCGAGCAAGGTGCCTTGAAACGAGGCGGCATTGATCTTTCGATCATGCCGCCGAAGTTGAAAGGCAGATTGCCGCTCTGGCGGGTTTGCAGCGTCGAGCCGTTACGCGGGTTGGTAAACCCGCGTAACTACTCCCGAGCTCCGTACTGCTCGTAGTAGGCGTCGATAGCGGTCTTGAGCTCGTCGTCGATGACGACTTTGCCGTCGATCTCGTGGTTGTAGAGGGTCTCGACGACCTCGGCCATGGAGACGATGCTCGCGACGGGGAAACCGTACTTGGCCTCGATCTCCTTCTGCGCGGTGGTCACGCCACCCTTGCCGACCTCCATGCGGTTGAGGGACACGATGAGGCCCTTGATCTCGACATCGGCAGCAGCCTTGACCTTGGGATAGGTCTCGTCGATGGACTTACCGCTGGTAGTGACGTCCTCGACCATGACCACGCGGTCGCCGTCCTGGGGCTCGTAGCCCAGCAGGTTGCCCTTGTCGGCGCCGTGGTCCTTGGCCTCCTTGCGATCGCAGCAGTACTTGACCTCCTTGCCGTACAGCTCGTGGTAGGCAATTGCGGTCACGACGGCCAGCGGAATACCCTTGTAGGCCGGTCCAAACAGCACGTCAAAGTCGTCGCCAAAGTTATCGTGGATGGCCTGGGCGTAATACTCGCCCAGCTTCTTGAGCTGGTAGCCCGTCACATAGGCGCCGGCGTTCATAAAGAACGGGGACTGACGGCCGCTCTTGAGCGTAAAGCTGCCGAATTTAAGAACGTCGGACTCAACCATGAACTTGATGAACTCTTGCTTGTAAGCCTCCATGCGGGCTCCTCTCGTAATCGCGTACGTGCCTTCCAGTTTAGCGCAGGCAGGGCGCGTTGCGGGCGCGCTTTGGGGCCTCGGCATTCTGTAAAGGCTTTGTCAGGGGCAATGGTTTTCCAAACATTGGGGTTGACACGGCAAACCCCCTCATCAAGAATACGGGCGGATTGTAACGGGTACGAGATACCCAAAGCGCGCCGCGCCCGGCCTTAAGGAGGTGTGCCATGGAAGGCAGTCATAGTCGAAAAACCTGCATGTCGCCCTCGGCACGCCGCGAGGATTCCGCGCACGCATAAGCGCCAACAGCCGATCGTCAAAACCACCACAAAGGTGCCTGTCCCTTTGTGGTGGTTCGAAAGCATGACGTGAGCGACATCTAGGTTTTTTGAAGCACATACGACACGTACGCTAACTCCCTTCAACAAGGAGGACCCTATGCTGATGCTCAAAACCGCCACGGTACTCGAAGCCATCTCCAAGCGCCGCCGCACGGCGCGCCCCGCCGCTCATACCGGCATGTCCAAGAACACCATATTCGCCGCCACCCATAGCGCCGAGGATGCCCTCGTGCTGCTCGACGCCACAGCCGACGGCCTCACCGCCGAGCACGCCGCCGAGCGCCTGAGCGCCGTCGGCCCCAACACCATCGAAGCGCCGACCAAGACGCTCGCCCGCCGCATCGCCGACGCCTTTGTCGACCCCTTCGCCGGCATCCTCGCCGCTCTCGCGCTGGTCTCGCTCTACATCGACGTGCTCGCCGTGCCCGAACCGCAGCGCGACCCCTCCACGGTCATCGTCATCGGCATCATGCTGCTGGTATCGGGCGGCATGAAGTTTATCCAGGAAGCCCGCAGCGGCAATGCGGCCGAGGCCCTCAAGGACCTGGTCTCCAACACCTGCTGTGCCCTGCGCGACGGCGAGCGCATCGAGATTCCCTTCGACGAGCTCGTCCCCGGCGATGTGATCCGCCTCTCTGCCGGCGATATGGCGCCGGCCGACGCCCGCATCATCACCGCACGCGATCTGTTTGTGATCGAGTCCGCACTCACCGGCGAGAGCGAGGCCGTCGAGAAGACCGCTGCCATCACCGTCGTCGAGGGTGCCGACGGCTCCGCGCTGTCACTCTCTGCCTGCAAGAACATCGTCTTTACCGGCACCTCCGTGCAAAACGGCACCGCCATGGCGCTCGTCGTTGCCACCGGCTCGGACACTTACCTGGGCGGCATCGCCAAGATGCTCAACGGGCGCGGCGAGAAGAGCGCGTTTGACCGCGGCGTCTCGAGCGTCTCCATGCTGCTCGTACGCCTCATGCTCGTTATGGCGCCGGCCGTCTTTGCCATCAACGTCGCCACCAAGGGCAACGTCATCGACGCGCTGCTGTTCGCCACGAGCGTAGCCGTTGGCATCACGCCGCAGATGCTTCCCGTCATCGTGACCACGAGCCTGTCGCAGGGCGCCAAGGACCTCGCCCGTCGTCAGGTTATCGTCAAGGAACTGCCGGCGATCCAAAACCTCGGCGCGATGGACGTCCTGTGCTGTGACAAGACCGGCACCCTCACCGAGGACCGCATCGTGCTCGAGCGCTACCTCAACACCGACGGCAACGAGGATGCACGCGTGCTGCGCCATGCGTTTTTGAACAGCTTCTTCCAGACCGGCCTCAAAAACCTTATCGACCTGGCCGTCATCGACCGTGCCGACGTGACGCCCTCGGCCACAGCGCCCGATTCCATGCTGGGCCAGAGCCTGCGCGACCGCTATACCAAGGTCGACGAGGTGCCCTTTGATTTCTCACGCCGTCGCCTGAGCGTAGTTGTCGCCGATGCCCAAGGCAAAACCCAGATGGTCACCAAGGGCGCTGCCGAGGAAATGCTCGAGATCTGTTCCTTTGTCGAGGTCGATGGCATCGCCCAGCCTCTCACCGAAGATAAGCTCGCCCAGATTCGTAAGCAGGTCGCCGGACTCAACGCCGAGGGCCTGCGCGTGATTGCCGTGGCGCAGAAGACCAATCCGCGCTACGTGGGCGAGTTTGGCATCGCCGACGAGTGCGACATGGTGCTGATGGGTTTTTTGGCCTTCCTCGATCCGCCCAAAGCAAGTGCCGCGGGCGCCGTCGCCACCCTCGAGGCCAAGGGCGTGGCGGTCAAGGTCCTGACCGGCGACAACGACCGCGTCGCCGCCACCGTCTGCGAACAGATCGGCATCGACGCGAGCAACGTCTTGCTCGGCTCCGAGATCGATGCACTCGATGACGCCGAACTTGCCGAGCGCGCTGAGAAAACCCATCTGTTCGCCAAGCTCTCGCCGCTGCAGAAGGCGCGCCTGGTGCGCGTCATGCGCGAGCTGCTCGGCCACACCGTGGGCTTTATGGGCGATGGCATCAACGACGCCGCCGCCATGCGTGCGAGCGATTGCGGCATCTCGGTCGATTCGGCCGTCGACATTGCCAAGGAATCCGCCGATATCATCTTGCTTCAGAAGGACCTGGGCGTGCTCGAGCGCGGCATCATCGAAGGCCGCCGCACCTACGGCAACTTGCTTAAGTACCTCAAGACCACAGTGAGCTCCAACTTTGGCAACGTGCTGTCCGTAACCGCCGCGAGCCTGTTCTTGCCGTTTTTGCCCATGAGCGCTCTGCAGCTGGTGCTGCTGTCGCTGGTCTACGAGATCGTGTGCATCGCACTGCCGTGGGACACCGTCGACAACGCCTGGACTGCCCGCCCGCGCGCTTGGGACGCTGCGTCCATCAAGGGCTTTATGCTCGAGCTGGGCCCCGTGAGCTCACTGTTTGATATCGCGACTTTCGCCGCGCTCTTCTTTGTGGTGTGCCCCGCCGCCGTGGGCGCAAGCTGGGCAGAGCTTGCCGCTATAGGCGACGTCGCAGGCATGGCGGCCTTTACGGCGCTCTTCCAGAGCGGTTGGTTTGTCGAGTCCATGTGGTCGCAGACGCTCGTGGTCCACATGCTGCGCTCCCCGCGCCTGCCACGCCCGCGCGACCACGCCGCGCCCGCGCTGTGCCTCCTCACCGTGCTGGGCCTGGTGCTCGTCACCTGGCTGCCGGCAAGCCCCATCGCCGATGCGCTGGGTCTCATGCCGCTGCCGCCAATCTTCTTCGCGCTGCTCATCGGCATTGTCGCCGCCTACATCGCGCTCACCCAACTGGCCAAGCGCCGCTACATCGCCCGCCACGGCGAGCTGCTGTAACGCACGAGTTGTGACGCTCGACCCATCAGGCGGTCAAAAAGTCCCGCCTCACTGTCCCCTTTGTGGTGGTTTTGGTGCGCTACGAGGCATTGGTCAGGCGGCTCCAGAGTTCGTCAATATCGATTTGGTCGCCGCCGCTCAGATAACCGGTGTGAATAAAAGACTCACTATAGATATAGATGTCATGCGCGCTGTCGCCATCATCTTCGGTGTCGTAGGCCGAAATCACGTAACGGCTGCCGTCGAGCGCCTTGACCAGCCAATACACGGAATCGTCGATTGTGCACTTCTCCTGCACTATCGACGCATCGCCGATTGCGCCGGTGAGCGCACGATCGCCCGTCGTATAGCCGCCCACCGAGAGCAAAATCGCCACGCTATCGTCTCCGCCGCCCGGCTCAAGTTCCTCGTACTCGGACTCCGAAAGCGGTATCGCACTGTTCGCAAGTTCGTCCACGTCATCCGAAATCTTAGAAAAGGTAAAGGCGAAAAGTCCCGCATCATCGGCGGCACCGTAGCCCACGCTCTCGCCTTGCCACTCATAGTTTTGATGCTTGAGCAGGCGCACCAGGTCGGCGCCATCCAAGTTGATCGCAGCATAGACCGTCACGTTGGCGTTGTCGTCTACACAGGCGGCGTCCGCCGTGGTCGCCTTCTTGGCACCGCTCGCGCCGCCCAATCCGCCCGAGCAGCCAGCCAGCGCACAAGCCAACGCACCCGCGCCTGCCACAAAGGCCGCACGGTTCATCGTCACTTCATTCATCATGTTCGTTCCTCGCTATGGTATTGGCCACGTCGCACCTAGCCGAGCGCGCGTCCAGTCTTTTCCTGCCAAAATTCGTCTATCGTCGGAGCACCGCCGCCCTGGGTAAACCTACCGGTCTTGATAGCCTCCTCGGTAATGAGATCCAAGCGGTAGTCACCGTTTTCCATCGGGCTCGTCATGGCGACGTGCCGCGCCATGTTGGAACCGCATACGCACGCGATCCATGAGCCCGAAGTAATCTGCGCCCGGTCCTCGACCGGCACAGAAAAGCCCGCGATAACATCCTCGCAGCTCGAATAGCCCGAAAGTTGTAGCGTGAACATCACGGTGCTTCCGGTGCCGCCCTTGTCGAGCTTTCCGATTTCGTCCTCGCCGAGCCATTCGGTCGCGCCGTCCTTGCTGATATTGCAGACGCTGAGCACGTGTCCCGCCTCGTCCTCGTACATCTCGAGCGCGTCTTGCCAGGTATAGCCCTGCTGCGAGGCAAACTCCTGCAACTGCCAGCCCTTAAGCTCGAGGAGCGCCGCGATGCTGATGTTGCGGTGCGCGTCCCAGCAATCTTCCGACCACGTATCGAACGCATCCGCCGAGCCGCTGTCCGCGTCGCCGGAATCGCCCGACGTCGCACCCGCGTCCATCTTGTCCTTTACCGGGCGGTCGTCGTTAAAATCCGTCGCATCCTGCGTCCGCTGTCCGCCGCACCCCACAAGCGTCAGCAGCGCCGTTCCCGCCGCCGCGACAAATGCCGTGCGCGAAAGTACCGTCTCCCTCATCATTGTTCCTTTCCCGTTCTTTAGCACAATGCCGAGAAACACACCCGGCATCGATTCACACATAAGCCACCCCACGCTATTGACGAGGCAGTTCCGTCCAGCCAAAACCAGGTTCAAAACCATCGCGTGTACCGATCACATCGCCCGAACCGTTGACCCAGGCCTGGTCGGCCATCACCGAGACCTCGACATCGGTGCCGTCGGGTCTGGTGTAATGGTTGACCCCACGAATGGCATCGAAATACGAAGCGGTGCCCGTCCCCACGCCCGCGCTGGAAAAATTGGCGGCGCTGGCAGCCATATTCGCGGCGTGCTGACGGTCGCTGCGATCGAACCACGCCTGCTGGTAGCTGTCGAATGCCGCCTGTTGCGAGGCATGCATCTGTTGCCAGGCTGCAAACTGCTGTTGCTGCTGGGCAATGTTCATCTGCGTGCGTTGGCGCTGCTCAAGCACCATCTGTTGCTTTTGAGCTGACGCTTCGCGTGCAATCGCTGGATTGAGCCGCAGAGTCGACGCCATTGATGCAAGCGCCGTGGAGGCCGCCTCGTCCAGGCGACCTTCTGGCGCAGCCAAACAGAAGCTGTCCCTGATACGCCACTGCAGCAGGTCGGCCGCACCCAGCTCGAACGACGCTCCGTCCGGGCAACCGCCTCGACCCGTGGGCTGTTCTTGCGCGACGCCCTGTCCCGCCGCTGCCGCCGCCTTGCGCTCGCGCAGGCGCTTGCCCAAAACACCGCCGATCAGCCCACTCGAAAGGCTCGCGCCCAGCAGCGCCTCGGCCCCAGCGGCAACACCTTTGCCCATAGAACCCGCGACGCCTCCGATTGAAAACATATAGCCCTCGACTTTGGCCGCCACCGCGAGCTCGGTGGGCACCGGAGCGCCCGTGAGCCGATATCGACGCATGCGGCACTCATAGACCACATCACTCGGTTCCATCGAAAAGCCCTGGATTGCAAAGTCGTTTGCCGCCTCGCGCTTTACGCGGGCACGCTCGCGCTCGATATCGACCGCCGCGCTCGATGGGTACGGTTGCTCGGCAACAACCTCTGCCCGCGCGCCCAGCCGTGCTGCACAGGCCTGAGCCAGCTCGTCGCAAGCTGCCTCCACGTGCACAAACACCTTGCGTTCGGTTTGCGTGGGGATACGCTTGGCAACGGCGCCCGCATCCACGTAGCAGAGCTCGGAGCGGTACATAATCCGCTCACCCATCGGACCCGCCGCCGTCACGCCAACCGAAATCGGGCAGTCGAAACTGCCGCTGCGCTCAAGATGCGCTTCTTCGATATGCCAGCCCCGCGGCAGCACCACCTGCGCGAGTGCCTGGCCGCCAGAGGTATCGCATGCGGCATGAAGCTCAAGGTCACCGATGTGAGGCGCATCCGTCGTGGCTGCGTCACGAGACGACGCGACGCCGGCAGTCTCCACCGGCGCATCGGCCGGCGCGTCCACACTCGGGTCGCCGCCTTCGTCCGCATCGTCATCGGCAGTCGCCCCATCTGTAGCCCCCACGGCGCCCGAGTAGCCCACAACGCCCTCAAGTCGGACGCCGCACCCCGGGCAAAATCGCACCGGCACGCCGGCGACCCGAGGCAGCTGCGCCCCGCACGCCGGGCAGAATCTCAAGTCACTCATCCCGTACATCCCTAATTTCGTTAGCTGTTTTTGATTGCGGCAAGCTGCCGCCATAACTCATCGGCACCGTTAAGTCGATACGCCGTCTTATCGAGCACGATGTTTTTGCCCTCAAGTTCTACCGATTGCTCCGAGCCATCCGTATAGACAAAGACGAGCGTTCGGCCGGCATCGCTCGTCCGCTCATCCACCGCATCCCCCACGGTGCAGCCATCGAGCGCGGCAAAAGTCGATGCGACCAGTTCGGCATCGTCGGTCTCATAGGCCGTCCGCGCCTCCCCGTCCTCGATAAGCTTGACCGCCACCGGAACGGCAGCGCAATCGTTGAGCGACACTTGCGCGGCAGTCTTTCCCTGAGCGCCATGGTCGCCGGCAACGTAAACTCGCATGAGTGTCACCGCCGCGGCAAAGACCACCACGGCGATAAGCGCGCCCGCAATTTTATTAGACGCGCAACCCCGAGACGCCATAGGTGCACCCCCTCCGTTCTGCTCTGCTCAGCATCACATTCATATGCCTTTGAGCACCAAAACGGCAGGTGACAAATGTCTCATATTCATATTTTTGCAGGTAAAAAACCACCACAAAGGTGCCTGTCCCCTTTGTGGTGGTTAGCTAGTCTTGGGGTGTCCAGGACCAGAAGAAGTTGATGAGGGCTACGCGCGAGGAGGCACCTGTCTTTTTGTTAATCGAAGCGATGTGGCGATAGAGCGTGGAACGCGAAAGGAAGAGTGCCGCCGCCACGTCCTGCACGCTGTCGTCCGAAACGACCAGTGCCTCCAGAACATCGCGCTCGCGCTTGGTGAGCCCAAAGGCGGCAACGAAGCCATCGAGCCGATCGTCAAACGAAAGCTCCGGCGCCTCCAGGGGCACCGTGTCGGCCTGGCCGGGCTCACAGCTCACGCCAAGATCGTCGGTGGCAAGCGCCAGCCTGCCGCGCGTCGCCTCGCCCTCACCGTCTTGTCCAAACTGTCCCAACAGCGAAATCGCGATGCCGACAAACAGCACGAGCACGACGCTCACTGCCGCCAGCACGTTTTGACTCGAGATAATCGCCACTGCCGGAGCCGTCACGAGCATCGAGCAAACGTTGTTGATAACACGGCCCATGCACGGCCACAGATACGCCCAGCGGGCATACATCGAAATCGCGGCGAACTTCGCGGTGAAGAACACCACGAAAAAGCCCGTGCCAAGGTAAAAGATAATCGTGGCGGCAAGCGTGTTGCCACCGTTGCCATCGGTGATAAGTACAAAGAACGAGAGCGTGGACAGCATGGCGGCGCACGTCATGATGATATTCATATACGAACGCCCACGCAGGTCATACAGGACGCCGGCGGCAAGGGCGCTCACAACCAGCAGCAAGCGCGGCCAGTCGCCCAGATCGATAGCGCCAGCGGCATGCGAGGTCGTAAGGCCGGCATTGAGGGCCGCGAACACGCCGGTGAGGCAAGCGGTCGCCACCGTCAGACGCACCACGGCACCCTGAAAGGCCGCCTTTGCCTCGGGGTCATCGTGCCACCTGGCGCCACGCTCCGACGCATCGACCGATAGCTCGGCAATCTCGACCTCGAACTCGGGCGCAGGCTCATCACGCAATTTAGCGCGGCGGACACCGTGAAGCAGCCCCACCAGCGCAATCGCACAGGCAATGAGAACAGACTGCTGGGGAATGCCCGCAGGCATCACCATATGGTTGAGCACCTGCACCAAAATGTCCACAGCATAGGAAACCGCCACGGTGCGCGCCAGGCAGGGCGTCTGCGCAAAACGCCGCGCAAGATTGGCATGGGCGGTCGATCCGCAATAGCCCAGGGCGCAGCACGCCACCAGGCCGCCGGCAATTACTACCTCAAACCGCATTGCCATAATCATCAGCAGCAACGCCGATACCAACAGCACGCCCGTAATATCGCTCGTCGCATCGATCGTCTGGGGACGGCGATAGTACAGAAATGGGCGCACGAAAAAGCCAATCACGCTCGCGCCGACAACGATGCTCTCGTAGATGACGACCTCACTCGATGGCACGAACTCGGCCATGCGCGCATCAAAGAAATACTCGCACGCCAAAAACGTGAAGAAGAACAGCGCTAGGCACAGAATCTCCCGCATGCCCCGGCGCAAATATGCGGTTGTGTCTCCCAGGTCCCTCATGGTAACCCCCACCCGCTTTGTTGTCCGGAACACCATTTTCATAAAGAACCAATCTCAATATCGAAGCCAAGTTCGAAATGTTGCAAATTCGACCCCAGCCGTCCGCATGACGCCGCGATTTTGAGCCGCATGACCCAGAAGGGGCGCGCGCAAGCTCCAACTCGGCAAGGAGTATCCCCCAACTGCCACTCATTTAAGTACGTCCCCAATGAGTACCCAATGAGTAAGCAAAGGGTGCGACGGAATGGCTCCCCTTGGCAGCTTGAAGCCGTCATGCAGGAACCATTCCGTCGCAGCCTAATGAAAGGGACTGGGTTGTAAATGTTGGAGAAGAGCCGTTAGCGCCCGGGGGCCAGGATCACCAGCGCGTCGTGCTCAAAGGGATGCTGCGCCACGCGCACGGTGCCGTCACCGTTGTCACGGACGGGCAGCTTTGCGATGCGCTTGTCCTCCATGTCGAGGACCGTCGCCGTCCAGCCACGCGCGCCGTCGAGCTTAAACTTGAGCGCCGTGGTACGCGGCAGGTACGCGACGATGCGATCGCCAACGCGCGCCACACGGATGGACTCGCGCGCGTCGTCGAGGAGCTCCTGCGCCGGAACCACGGCAAGTGCATCGTCGGCAGCCGTAGCGCCTAGGGCGGCAAGCACGTGCTCGATCGCGCCAAAGTCCCACACACCCGCAAACTGCAGGCACTCTTGCCAGCGGAAGGGCATGTCAAAGCCCTCGCCCAGGACCGAACCCTGGCTGCGCGATGTTTGCCAGTTCCACACGCCGTGTGCGCCATAGGTCACGCCGGCACTGGCGCCGGCAAGAATCGACGACCATACGCTCGCGCGGCAATCCTGCGCGGTAAAACGCCAGTAGACGTTGCGCGACGCACCCATCTGCTCGTAGCAAGGCTCGGAGTTGACCATCGGCTTTTTGGGATAGTTGGCGATAAAGTCCTGCGGCAGACGCCATGCCTCGGGCTGGCCCTCGTAGTTGTGGCCGGGCTGGAACATATAAAAGTCCAGACGGTCCAAATACTGCGCCGGAATGGTGCGGTTACCGCGGTTGATATGCATGGTGCGCAGTGCCTCGGGCGCGCGCTTGACGACCTCGTCGAGGGCGTCCTCGTAATAGGCGATCGCCTCGTCGCCGGCAAAGTCGGTATCGCCCGCCACCACGTAGACGGGGTCGAACTCGCCCAGGTTCTCGACGACGCGGGCAACGTGGGCGCGAACCTCCTCACGCGGCATAATCTCGGCACCGCAACGCTCGGCGATCTTGGCACCCCAGGTACCGGGCACGTAGTTGCACCACATGAGCACGAGCGCCGGACGAATGCCGTGCTCGACGGCCGCGCGGCACATGGCGGCGGCACGATCCCAATACGCCTGGTTGGGGCAGGACCAATCAAAGTGCACGCCATCCTCGCTGGCATAGGGCCAAATGCCCAGGTCGGGACAGCAGCGATCCCACTGCGGCAACGTGTTGATCTGCAGCACGTTCATGCCCTGCTCGGCACGGCGGGTCAGGTAGTAATCCCAGTCGTTCTCGGCGATGCTCGTAAATGCGCTCCAGCACGTATCGGCAAACCAGAAGAACGGTTTGCCCTCGCACAAAAAGCCGTCCTGGCGACCGTTGGCGGTCAGCTTTCCCAAACTCATCTGCATGTCCTTTCGTTTGATAAAGGATTTGCGAACCGCCGGGGGCTTTCGCGATAACCCCGCGCGAAAGCCCCCGGCGCTTGGCAAACCCTCGCGGGCGAATCTCACCCGCCTCCATCAGTCTACCTTGCAAGAAGGGCCCCGCCGGGCTTACGCCTGACGGGGCCCTGTCGTGTAGGTGAGGTCTTATGCGACCGAACGGTTTGGCCTTAGGCCTCCATCTCGGCGAGCTCCTCCTTGGAGAAGCCGGAGACAAAGACGACGGCAGCGGCGATGACAAAGGAGATTGCCATACCAACGATAGCCCAGACGGTGTTCATCTGGCCACCCTGCAGGTAGTTGGTGAAGACCAGGAAGTTGGAGGCACCGCCTGCGAGGTAGTAGGTAACCCCCATGAGGCCGGAGAACACAGCGCCGATGGCACCGCCGATGAACATGCCAAACATGGTGCGACGGAAGCGCATGAGGATGCCGAAGAGCGCGGGCTCGGTGACGCCGCCGGCGATGGCGGAGATGACGTAACCGATGGCGAGAGACTTCTCGTCGGGGTTCTTCATCTTGAGGAAGGCACCGAAGGCGCAGCCCCAGACAGCGGCCATAGCGCAGTTGGTGGAAACGAAGACGAAGGGATCGTAACCGGCAGCGATGATCTGAACCTGGGCGAGCAGGATGACGGGCATGTGCATGCCGCAGACCACGAAGAGCTGCCAGAAGGCGCCGAGGACGGCCATGACGATCAGGATGCCGATGCCGCCAAGGTCAGCAAGGCCGAAGAGGGCGTTGGCGATCAGTGTACCGATCTCGTTGCCGATCGGAGCGAGGACGATGAAGGCAATGGGGATCGTGACGATCATGGTGCAGAACGGCGTGAAGACCGTGGAGAGCACGTCGGGCATGACCTTCTTAAAGAACTTCTCGACGAAGTAGAGGACAGGCACCGAAAGGATGATCGGCAGGACGGACTGCTGATAGTTGGCAGCAGCGATCTGGATGCCGTAGACGGAGATGATGCCGCCGCCCTCCTGGGTGGCGACGCTCACCACGGAAGGAGCCATGAGGGCGCCACCGAGCAGCATGCCGAGCACCGGGCTGGCGCCGAGCTTCTTAGCCGCGGCATAACCCAGGTAGATGGGGATAAAGGTGAACGTGGCCTCGTACAGCGTGGTGTAGAGGAACGTATAGGTCGGGTCGTCGGCCGAGAGCACACCGAGCATGGTGGGGCCGAGGACGGCCGCGATGGTACGGAACAGACCGCCGGCCATGAGCAGCGGGATGAGCTGGGTCATGGAGCCCGACAGATAGTCGAGGATGATATTGGGCAGGTTCTTGAGCTCGAACTTCTCCTTGGGAGCATCGAGGTTCTCGTTGACGGCCTCACCCTGCTTGACACCGGAGATGGCGACGAACTCGGCGAGCACCTTGGGCACGTTCTGGCCGATGATGACCTGGAGCTGGCTGCCGGCAAACTGGCAACCCAGAACACCCTTGACCTTCTTGATCTTCTCCACGTCGGCCTTGCTGTTATCCTTGAGCGTCAGACGCAGGCGCGTCATGCAGTTGGTGGCAACGGAAACATTCTCCGCACCGCCCACGAGCTCGAGGACATCGGTGGCAATCTGCTTGTTATCTACTGCCATGGGACCCCTCCCCATATCTTCGTGTGCCAGCCCCCTTGGGCTTAGGCACGCCTTTGGCCCGGCGACTATAACCCCTTACGGTTGCCGGACCCTTGGATACGCTTTTGTAAACAAGGTGTTTACTGAACGTTTACGGGCTTTAGTTTACACGGAGCGCCGAATTTATGGCAATTTTGCCGTCTACAGTCCGGTGAACGGTAGGAAATCGGGGGTGAACGTATTTGAATGGCGGGAGATGGTCTCTTTGACCATCTATTGATATATAGCCATTTACGTGGGATTTTATTTTGATGAACACCTCACTGATCTGTTAACTCATCAACAGAATCCCTGCTAGAAGCTAGTAAACATACGTTTAGTAGTTCACGACGTGTTCATTTTTGCCGTTTACCGAGTTCATCTGGTTATTCTTCAATTCTAGATTACACTAAACATGTTTAGTTTGTATTGCCGCAGATGCCAGGCATTCGCGGCGTAAGGGAGGCAGCTCATGGAGCTCAAATTGTGTACCTACGCAACCGTCACCACCTTGGGCGACTTTGGCCCCTGGATCAGCAAGGTCGTACTCGACCTGCCCTGCACCGTGCGCGCCAACGACATCGACGCGAACACCTTCCATATATATGTAGAGCGTCACGAGCGCTCGGGCGAGGTTCTGATGCGCAAGGAGCGCGGCGCCGACCATGCCGCGCCCTCCGTGGGTTACATCGACATTCTCGCCGCATATCCGTGCGACGAGAACGGACGTAAGCTCGCCGTGGGCACCCATGTGGCGCTCGAGGTCGCCGAGCAGCGCCTGACCAAGACCATCGAAGGCGGCGTCATGGGCTCGCGCATGCTCGATGACCAGCTGCGCATCACGCAGCTCACAGCTCTTCCCGGCAACGACGGCGACGATCCCACCTGCGGCCTGGTCTTCGACACCTGCCGTGGCGATATCTGCCCCGCGCTCAAAGGCTGGAGCAACGCCACGCAAAAGACCGCCGTCGACGGCATCGCGCTCGAATACGGCTTCTTTGAGCCCACCTTTAAGGCCGAAGACTCGGCATGCTTCAACCCCTTTGCGCCCGAGGCGACGGTCGTGCCCCAAAGAGCACCGCTCGTGGTGTATCTGCACGGCGCCGGCGAGGGCAAGGGCGCCACGCAAGGCGAAGGCGCTACGCGCGCCTATATCGGCAACCGCGTGACGGCCATTAGTCAGGCGCAGATCCAGCGCTACTTTGGCGGCTTTGCCTGGGTGCTCGTGCCGCAGTCGCCCACGTTTTGGATGGACAACGGCGTCGAGCAACTCGGTCGCTCCAACCAGAGCATCTACTCCTCCGTGCTCAAGGCGCTTATCGACGAGTTTGTCGCCGAGCATGTCGACCGCATCGACACCGACCGCATCGTGGTCGCCGGTCTTTCCAACGGCGGCTTTATGACCCTGCGCCTGTGCGCCGACTACCCCGATTTCTTCGCCGCGGGCCTTCCCTGCTGCGCCCCGTGGTACAACGCCACGGACAAGGACGTGGCCGCGCTCGCCAAGACGCCGCTGTGGTTTACGCACTCCAAGGGCGACGAGCTCGTGCACCCGCAACAGACCGTGCTGCCGCTGTTCGCGCGCCTGCGCGGTGCCGGCGCCAACGTGCATCTCACCTACTTTAGCCATGTCGAGGACCTGACCGGCGTGTATCGCGAGGCCGACGGCTCGGCCAAAAAGACGTTCAACCACGGCGTGTGGATCCACCAATTCAACGACCTGTGTTATCAAGACTTCGACGGGGGCAACGTACTCATCGACGGCGAGCCGGTGGGCTGCTGGGAGTGGTCGGCCAGGGTTTCGAGGTAACCATCCCATCGGGGGCTCTGACCTTTAGTTTTGTAAACGTCCTCGCGCATGAGCCCCGCTTATCCTGCTCCTTCGGAGCATCGGATAAGCGGGGCTCGCGCTGCGGAATGTTTACAAAACTAAAGGTCAGAGCCCCCCTAAGTTAACGTTGTTCGAAACGCTGGTCGGCCGCTTCCGGCGGGCCGCCGGGTCGCGGGCGATGGGGGCGTGGGTCCCGTCTTGCCTTGCGCGTAACTGGCTGAATTGATTTTGATTGGAGCTGTTCCTATGTCCCAGAAGTTGACTCGGGTGATTGTTACCACTGATATGGAAGTCGATGATATGAACTCGCTTGTTCATTTGGCTCTGTATCTCAACTTGCTTGATGTTCAGGCTGTGGTGTATACGGCTTCGCAGTATCACTTTCTTGGGGATGGGGTTCATACGCTCGGCGAGGTGAATTCGCATTGGCGGACCAAAGGGCGGCGCTCTTATGAGTGGGCTGTTGTGCCTCATGAACCCGATCCACTGGCAGGGGAGCTTCGTGAGTATCGTCCGTTTCCCGAGCATTGGATTGAGAGCCTCTGGAGCAATGAATATGCCCAGGCTTGGCCGCAGTTGCAGGCAAATGCGGCCGCTGCCGGTGAGCCGCCGTTTCCCACGCCCGCCCAGATAATCGAGCGCACCTTTGTGGGAAATGTTGCCTTTGAGGGTGATGTGCGCGAGGAGACTGAAGGGTCTCACGTCATCGCCGATGCCATCATGGACGATGACCCGCGCACGCTGTGGCTGCTCAGCTGGGGTGGTATGAATACGATCGTTCGCGCCCTCATGAGTATTGCCGAGCGTTATCGCGCCACACCCGAGTGGCCCGCCGTACAGCAGCGGGTCTATCAGAAGGTGCGCGTGATGGGCGTTGCCGATGTCGTGGGACAGGACAACTCGTGGCTCGACCATGGGCGTGAGCTCTTTCCCGAGCTCATCTTTTGGCGTACGCCCTATATGTATGGCAACTATTTCGACGCCAAAACAGCTCAGCCCGATACGCTTCCGCTGTTTAAGGCTCCTTGGCCCGAGCAGAATCTCACGCAGGGCAACGAACCCCTCATGGCACGCTATATGCTCTATGGCGATGGTAAGGTCTACGAAAACGAACCCGAGCGCTTTCAGTTTGGCAAGCATGCCCGCCTGGATTGGGGCCTGGAAGGCATGCCCGCGGTGCAGTTTGAGCGCGGCGACTTTATGGCCGAAGGCGACAGCATGACCTATATTCCACTGCTGCCGTTTGGCCTGCGCGGCATCGACGACCGCGACTTCGATACGCTGCTGGGCCGCATGTTTCTTGATGGACACCCCGATGCGAGCGCGCCCGCCGGTTTTGCCGCCCTCGGCACGCCCGCAGACGACAATCTCAATCCCTACCTGCGCGCCTATCAGGAAGACTTTGCCGTCCGCGCGCAATGGTGCGCCCATGATCCGGCCATCTGCTCGCATCCGGCACATGTTGTCGAGGTCACGGCCGACCGCAGCGCCGCAGCCGGCGAGCGCGTCGCCCTTGCGGCAACCATCGTCGACCCCGACGACAAGGGCTTCGATGCACATTGGGATGTGGCCGTAGACCCATCGAGCTATGCAGGCGTCCAGGATCTGTCGATGTGGCAAGAATGCACGGTGGACACCGCTTTCATCGTGCCCGCCGACGCGCAGCCCGGTGACCGCTTCGTACTCACGCTTACCGTGCAGACGCGCGCCGAGCGCCCCTGCAGCCGCTACGCCCAGGTCGCCGTGACTGTGGCATAGCAAGGGCGACGCCCACATTCGACAAAGAGTGTCCCCAGGCGCCAAACGAGCGGGGATTTTTGGACACCCAAATGACGAGAGTGGAAATCTCCCACTTTGAGCCTGCACATAGGCCAAAAATGGGAGATTATCCACTCTCGTTCTGCGAGCACTCATTGGGGACGTACTTAAATGAGTAGTTTCACTCATTTAAGTACGTCCCCAATGAGTAGGAAAAATGGGCCATGTGTCCCAGTTGAGGAGACTCGTTGAGCCATCTGGGTATCGTGAAAGATCGCGCACTCCCCCATCATCAAAAGTGACACACGCTACCAGTTGATGGGAGGCAGCCATGGGCTTCTTTGACAAGATGTTCGAGAAGAAAGAGTGCGCGATTTGCGGTACCGAGCTGGGACTTCTAGGTAAGACAAAAATCAATGAAGGCTACCTGTGCAAAGAGTGCGCCGGCAAGCTCTCCCCCTACTTTCACGGCTATCGCTCCAGCACCGCGGACGATATCCGCGAGCAGCTCGCCTACCGCGAGGCCAATGCCGAGCGCCTGGCGTCGTTCAACCCCACGCGCACGCTTTCTGCCGGGCGCACCAACATCATGCTCGATGAGGACGCGGGCCTGCTGATCATCACCTCGCAGAGCCGCTGGCGCGACGCCAATCCCGACATCATCGAGTTCTCGCAGGTACTCGGCTGCGATATGGATATCGACGAGCATCGCACCGAAATCTATCGCGAGACCAAGGACGGCGAGCGCGAGAGCTACAACCCGCCGCGCTACGACCTGGATTACGACTTTAATCTGACCATTCACGTCAACACGCCGTACTTTACCGAGATCAACCTGCGCGTAAACGACTCCACCATCGATCAGCGCGGCTCCATCGAATACCGCGAGGCCAAGCGCCAGGCAACCGAGGTCCGCGACGCGCTGGTGCAGCTGCGCCAGGAGACGCGCGACAGCGTCGTGGCCGCCAAGGCCCCCAAGACCGCGGTGACCTGCCCCTTCTGCGGAGCCACCACCATTCCCGATGCCAGTGGGCGCTGCGAATACTGCGGCGGCGCCATCGGCGCATAGCCTCCGGCACGGAAAGGACCGATCATGGCCTTCGAGAGCGTCAACTATCAGTGCCCTGCCTGCGGTGGCCCCCTGCATTTTGCAAGCGCCGAGCAAAAACTCGTCTGCGACTACTGCGATTCGCGTTTTGAAGTCGAAGAAGTCGAGGCTCTCTATCGCGAGCGCCAGGACAAGGCAGATGCCAAAGCCGATGCCGCAGCCGCAGCTCCCAAACCTGCTGCCGACGATGCCGTGCAGGAGCTCGCCCAAAACGCCGGTTACATCTGCTCGTCGTGCGGCGCCGAGCTCATGTCCGACGGCACCGTCGCCGTCACCACCTGCCCGTACTGCGGCAACTCCGCCGTGGCGCCTGGCCAGCTCTCTGGCGACTTCTCGCCCGACCTGGTGATTCCATTTAAGCTCGGGCGCGACGACGTCACGGCCGCACTCAAGGAACACTACAAGGACAAAATCTTGCTGCCCAAGAGCTTTGTCACCGGCAACCACATCGACGAGGTCCAAGGTGTCTACGTGCCGTTTTGGCTCTACGGTGCCCGCGTTGACGGCGAAGTGTACTTTGACGCGACCAACGAGACCGTGACCGAGGAATCCGACCGCACCGTCACGACCACCGACCACTACGATGCCTATCGCAAGGGCAATATCTCGTTTAGGCGCGTGCCCGTCGACGGATCGTCCAAGATGCCCGACGGCCACATGGACGCCATCGAGCCGTTTGACTACGACGCGCTGCGTCCGTTCTCGGTCGTATATATGCCCGGCTACATCGCCAACCGTTACGACGAGGACTGCGAGACCTGCAAGGCGCGCGCCGAGCGCCGTATGGAAGAAAGCGCGATCTCGGCCCTGCGCGAGACTGTCGTCGACGAATACGACGATGCCACGGTCGAAAGCAAGCAGCTCGACTACACCTGGGAAGACAGCGACTACGCCCTGTTCCCCGTCTGGATGCTCTCCACCTCGTGGAACGGCAAGAGCTACCTGTTTGCCATGAACGGCCAGACCGGCCGCTTGGTCGGCGAGCTCCCCTGCTCCAAGCCCAAGCTCGCTATTGCCTCGGTGCTGTTCTTTGTGATCGGATTTGTTCTCTCCCAGATTCTCTTTATGGGTGAGAACGCCTTCGATCCGGATTACCTCGCCTTTGATATCGAGGGCATCCTCATCAACATCATCGCGCCGCTGATCATCGTGATTATCGGAGACGTGCTGCTGGTAGGCCAGCTCAAGACGGCCAACGAGGCCACCCACGCCGACGAGTACTGCGGCGAGCTCGACCTGACCGAGAAGCACGACACCTTCAGCCACACCGAGACCACCGTTGTCATGAAAGACGACAAGGACGACTAAGCAATCCAACCAATACCACCCGGCCTTTGACGAGAAAGGAAGATCACCATGGGACTCTTGAAAGCTGGATTGGGAGCTGCCGGCGGCGTCATGGCCGACCAGTGGAAGGAATTTATCTACTGCGAATCGATGCCTGCTGACGTCTTGGCCTGCAAGGGCAGCAAACGTACCGGTGGCCGCAGCTCCAACACGCGCGGCGAGGACAACGTCATCTCCAACGGCTCCGTCATCGCCGTCAACGACGGCCAGGGCATGCTCGTGGTGCAAAACGGCAAGATCATCGAAGTCGCGCTGGAGCCTGGTGAGTTCGTCTTCGATACCGGCAGCGAGCCGAGCGTCTTTAGCGGCAACCTGGGCGATTCCATCAAGGAGACCTTCGCCAATATCGGCAGCCGCTTTACCTTTGGCGGCGACGCGGGCAAGGACCAGCGCGTCTACTTCATCAACACCAAGGAGATCATCGGCAACAAGTACGGCACCGCCTCGCCCGTGCCCTTCCGCGTGGTCGATAACAACATTGGCCTGGACGTTGACATCTCCGTGCGCTGCAACGGCGAGTACTCGTACCGCATCACCAACCCGCTGCTGTTCTACACCAACGTGTGCGGCAACGTGACCGATAGCTACACGCGCGACAAGATCGACAGCCAGCTTAAGTCCGAGCTGCTCACCGCCCTGCAGCCCGCCTTCGCCAAGATCTCGGAGATGGGCATCCGCTACAGCGCCATCCCCGGCCACACCACCGAGCTCGCTCGTGCGCTCAACGAGGTCCTCTCTGCCGACTGGCGCGACCTGCGTGGTGTCGAGATCGTGAGTTTTGGCGTCAACTCCATCGCAGCCTCGCAAGAAGACGAGCAGATGATCAAGGACCTGCAGAAGGCCGCCGTCATGCGCGATCCCACCATGGCGGCAGCCAACATTGCCAGCGCCCAGAGCGACGCAATGCGCGCGGCAGCCGCCAATCCCAACGGCGCGATGGCAGGCTTTATGGGCATGGGCATGGCAGGTGGCATGGGCGGCATGAACGCCAGCCAGCTGTTCGCCGCCGGCCAGGCACAGCAGCAGGCCGCCCCGCAGCCGGCTCCGGCACCCGCTCCCGCACCGGCTCCTGCCGCTGCTCCCGCGGCCGGCACATGGACCTGCAGCTGCGGCGCCACCAACACCGGCAAGTTCTGCTCCGAGTGCGGCAGTCCCGCACCCGCCCCGGCACCGGCCAAGTGGTTCTGCCCCAACTGCGGCAGCGAAAACGGCGGCAAGTTCTGCAGCAACTGCGGAACGCCCAGGCCCTAGCCCCTCTATCTGGTAATTGGCGGGGGATCCGCCACCCCCGCATTTGCTTCTATGGGTTTCGTTCGATAAAGGAGGACACCATGAAGACAACGTTCAAAAAGTCCGTACTCGCATTTCTGACATGCGTCCTTGCGCTCGCCTTTGCCCTGACGGGCTGCAGCGGCGGCGGCAAAGACCCCAAGGCCAACTTCGTCGGCAGCTGGGAACTCTCGGGTGGAACCCTGGAGGGCGAAGAACTGACCGATGAGTACATGAAGATGCTCGAGGATTGGGGTGTGCACTGCGTCCTGATTCTCGATGAGGACGGTACAGGCGCCCTCGACCTGTTCCTTGAAGTCGTCGACCTTAAATGGGAGGCAAAGGACGCCACCACCGTAACCATCACCGCCGAAGACGAGTCGCATGACATGAAGCTCAAGGACGGCAAGCTCATCCTCGAAGAGGATGACGGCAATCTTGTCTTTACCAAGTCCGACAAGGACCTGTCCGGCACGGTGAAGAAGGATCGCGAGGCGGCCGAGAAGGAAGAAGAGATCGACGAGGCCGTCGAAGACGACGACGTCCAGAAGATTGAAATCTCCCCCGCCGTCACCGTTGCCGATGACGACCTGTGCACCATCACCATCACCGAGAAGTTCAAGGACGAGTGGGACGACATCGGTTTTGTCGTCAACATCACCAACAAGAGCGACAAGGACCTGACCTTCTACGCCCCCAGCGGCAAGACCAACGTCAACGGCACCATGAAGGAACCCTGGTTCTCGGCTCACCTGATGCCCGGCACCAACGCCACCGAGGAATTCACGTTCTCGAGCGGCGAGCTTGACAGCCTTGACGACCTGGTCAACACGACCATCGGCATCGACGCCTACCTGACCGATTCCTACGAGGACGTCGCCTCCTACAGCGCAACCATCGCGTAGCGGCACGTAACATCAGCCGCGGATTGGCGGACACATCCGCGCACACCAGACGGGGCCGCAGGAGATGATCCTGCGGCCCCGTCGCTTTATGCCGACAGCACTGCCCATACAAGCAGGCCGCCCGCCGTTTTTAGATGCGAAACGGTGGGCGGCCTATCCTTGCGGTGCCGGAACACGGGTGAGCGCGTCGATTACGGGCGCTCCATGTTGGGAACGATGCTACCCTCGGTCACCGCATGCACGGCCAGGCGCATGATGTTGTCGTAGCCGGTCTTGCTCAGGATCTCCGAGATGCGGCGCTTGATGGTGCCCTCACTCATAAACAGCTCGGCCGCGATCTCGCGACGACTTTTGCCCTCGCAGGCAAGGCGCAAAATCGATAGCTCGACATCGTCGAGGGCTGCTGTACCCGAAAAAATGCTCTCGGGCGGCTTGGGAAACGTGCAGTAGCCAGCCAACGTGGAGCGCATCACGGCGAACAGCTCGTCGATACCGACGTTCTTGTACACAAAGCTGTCGACGCCCGCCTCGCGGGCCTGATCGACAAAGGTGATCTCGGGCATGCCTGTCATGATAATGATGCGACACTCGGGCAGCTGCTCCTTGATGCGTGCCGCCGCCACGATGCCGTTTGAATCGTGTTCGGTGCACACGTCCATCAGTATCATGTCCGGGCGCTCCTTGAGCGCGACACCCAAGGCCTCGGAGGCATCGGCGATCGCGGCAACGACGGTCATATCGGGCTGGTCGCCAACGGAGCGCGCCAGGCTCTCGCGCAGGATGGCCTGATCTTCGACAATTAACACGCGGATCATGAGTTTCTCCTTTGGGACGTGTCGTTGGCGTTAAGCGGAATGGATACCGTAAGCGTAAAGGGCGGGGTGGCGTGGACCTCTAGGCTGCCACCCAGATCTTGCGCGACATGCCTCATACCTGGGATTCCCGTTCCCTCGCGATACGATACGGGGGCCGGGGACCCGTCGTTAGAAATCGTCATGTGCGCGACGGCGTCAGCATCCGTCCTCTCCTGCCACAAGCGCACATGGACCCGATGCGCCTGCGCATGCTTGGTGGCGTTGGTCGAGGCCTCGCGGATAATCTGCAAAAAGGCAGCGGCGACACGCGCGTCCTCAGGCAGCGCACCCTCAACATCGATCTGCACGCTCACCAGGCCAAAAGCATGGACGATATCGCCCAGTTGCTCTGCCGGTTCGGTGTCGCCCCCGCTGCGCAGATCGGCAGCGATTGAGCGCAGCAGCGGGTCGATCTGCTCGAGCGACTCGTCGTCCAAGCGCCCCTCCTCAAGATAACGATGGAGGATGGACAGGCGCTGACCGATCACATCGTGCACACGGGCGCGCATACGCAGATAGGCCGCATTATCAGCAACTTTTTTGACTTCTTCGATCTGGGCTTGGAGCTCTTGGCCCGCAAGCTCAAGCAGGTGGTTGGCTTGCGCCAGGCGGTCATGGGCATGTGCGTACTCCGTCACGTCCAAGCCGATGATGCGCTCCAAGGGGCGACCCGAAACCATAACGTCGTCGCACACAAACAGGCGAATCTCGGAGGGAGAAACCTCGACCACCGCGCGTGTCTCACCAAAGCGATCCAGGTCAATTCGAACGCGGTCTTTGCTGCTCTCGGGCATCTGGGCGCTGAGCTTTCGAAGGCCGTTCCATGTGCCGCTCATATCGTGCAAGTCGGTGGGCATGTGAAGCTCAGCGAGGTTTTTGCGCATGCAGCGGTTCATGAGCAACGGATGGCCCTTTGAATCCAGATACAGGATGCCGACGGGAATCACGTTGATGGTTTCGATCGTCGAGAACGCGGTGATATCCTCCTGGCGGTTACGGACGTCCATCAAGAGCGCCGCGATGGAACGGAACAGGAAGAACGCTCCCTCTGCGATAAGGACAACGGCCCACGCCGAGCCCAGGGCAAAAACCACCGGCGGTGTCACGGCGGCAACAAGCAGCAGCTCGGCCAGCATGACGGGGCGACGATAGTGCACCATAAGCACTACGCCGTAGGCAAAGATCGCGGCATTGAGCCACAGCGCTCCGCCCATTGCCCCGGCGCAAACGTCAAGCGGCGCCACCAGATATGAGCCAGACGACGCGAACAAAATGACAGCCGAGATGACCAAGTGAAGCACAAGGCTCGCCTCGTAGGCGCAAATCACCTTACGGTTATAGGACGAGCGGCGCGATGCGATGAGCGGGACGTGGATCGTCTGTAGACACGCAGCCAGGGCGAAGACAACATCGAGCGCAACGATTTGGGGAAGGATGAGCGAAATCTGCATCGTTACTCACCCGCCCTCGGCATCAAGACGATCATGCGCAGCTGGCCGGGCTCGCCCTCAAGGCGGTATGCCACGTTGCGCCCTTGCAGAGCGCTTTCGAGCTCTTGCGCAGCGGGCGTCTGCGAAAGATCTTCATCATCGTTGGAAAAAAGCGTGGCGCGCAGCTCGACACTGCACCGGTCATGGTCACCCAAGTGATACATGAGCGCCGGGTGGTCGGTGGTGTAGGCAAAAAACGCAAAGTCATACACGCAGTCGTACAGGGCGCTTACCGTACTGGCGTGCATCGGGCGCCGTATGGCGATAATCGAGGCGCAATCGACATCGATGGTGCGCAGGTCGCTTGCGAGCTCGTTGGCAATGAGCTGAATGCGGTCGCGATCAAAGCCGCTCTCCCCGTGCTGCGCCAGTGTGAGCGACCCCTTGCGCTTGCAATAGGCGACGAGCATCTTGGCGCGCTGTAGCATGCGGTAACGCTCGTGAGAAGACGCTTCGTCGGTCAACGGCGGCAGCGAGCTCAGCAGGTCATACATCTCTTCGAGCGCGCGGGCGAGTGCCTGGTCCACGTCTTGGACCAGCAAGGTCTCGGCCTCTTGATCTGCCAGATGCGTCTTAAGATCGTAGTCGGCCGTAAGCAGCTCATTTTGGCGCTGCAGCTCCATGCGACGATGTGCCAGTTCACGGTTAAGCTCGTTGAGCTCCGACACGTCTTGGGCAAGCAGGGCCGATCCGCCCAGCAGTGGAAAGGCGCGATACATTACATCGGGATCGGACGCCACGGCAAAGGCATGGGCATGCCCGTGTTCCTGGGCCCGAAGCTCTTCGCACACGCCCGCCGGCATTGGCTTCGACACCGGTGTGGCATAGACTTCCTGCAGGTCGCGCGTTAGAACTTTGAGGTCGAGCGGCAAGGTATCGAAGATGCCGGCGATGTCGTGATATGACGGAATGACACCGCAATCGAGACAGATTTCCATCGCCACCACGCACAAGACGCAATAGACGAGCGAGAAGTTGAGCCTCCATGCCCAGGGCACACGCAGAGCATACGAGATGGCAAAGAACGCAGCACCCAACAAAACAAGCGCCGCCGTGCCCGAAAAGCGCTGAATGCGAAAGGACGAGGACCGACCCACCAGGATAAAAAAGGCCGCGAAGTTAAAGGCTGTCCATACCAGAACGGTACCGTAGCCCCAACCATATGTGTAATCGTTGCTCCAGGTTCCACTCGATCGATCGAAATGGAAGACCTGCTGATGAACATCGTTAGTAAGCACAAAGCCGATAAGCAGGACAGCCATGACCCACAAAACGGTGCGGTACCGACGCCCCATACGATGCTGTTCCAAACCCGCGAGGCGCAGACCGCACAGCTGGTAGATCAGCGGAATGAGCGTCATGGGCACGTAGTACAGGTACCACAGCACGGTGGCATAGAACGGCGTGAACGACTTATATTTGAGGATGACCTCGATCATCCACAGGGCACAAATGGCGGCGATGGCAACAAGGCGGCGGCGCAAGACGTAGTCCAAGCAGCGTAGGTACGCCAACACACCCCAGATTGAAAATGCAATTGCGGCGACAAGCAGCGGGAGAGAGCTCGAGTGGACGAGCGCATCCACGACCTCTTCGGACACCTCGCTATAGGCGGGCACGGTGTTGGAAAGCTTGGGGTCGGAGGCGAACAGTGCCGGCAAGACTGCCAAAAGCATAAGGAACAGCGCGGTAATGGCGCCGGCGATAACAAAGACGCGGTGGCGATACACGCCATGCGATATGCCAACAAGGAATCGCGGCATGGCGAAGAGCCTGCCGCCCCTAAGATCCGCCACGGGCGCGGATCGGGCGGTCGCGTGGCCGATATGTCGCTCGCGGGTACCCATAGTGCTTTTAGTGTACCGACAGGCGGGCCCAAAAAGCGGGCCACATGTCCCAAAATCCGCCGACGGCGAGGGACGTCGCCAGCGACTAGTCGTTTAAGAACGTCCCCAATGACTAAGACAAAACGAGCGAGGATTTTTGGACGCCCAAATGGCGAGAGTGGATAATCTCCCACTTTGAGCCCACAAACAGGCTAAAAACGGGAGATTATCCACTCTCATTCTGCGGGCACTCATTTAAGTACGTCCCCAATGAGCGCTTTCACTTCTTTTAACAAAACGCCTGGCGGGCATTAACTGCTCGCCGGGCGTTTTGGTTAGGAGGCTATGGTTGTTGGGAAGCCTTAGGCCAGGTCCTCGCCGTTCGTCTCGATGACGTGTTTGTACCAGTCGAAGCTCTTCTTTTTGGAACGCTTGAGGGTGCCGTTGCCCGCATCATCGCGGTCGACATAGATAAAGCCGTAGCGCTTGGACATCTCGCCCGTGCCGGCGCTCACCAGGTCGATTGGGCCCCAGGTGGTGTAGCCCAGCAGGTCAACGCCGTCCTCGGTCACCGCATCGCGCATCGCGGCGATATGCTGGCGCAGGTAGTCGATACGGTAGTCGTCGTTGATGGAGCCATCCTCCTCGACAACATCCTTGGCGCCCAGGCCGTTCTCGACCACAAACAGCGGCTTCTGATAACGGTCGTACAGGTCGTTGAGCGTAATACGGAAGCCCAGCGGATCGATGGCCCAGCCCCACTGGCTCTCCTGCAGGTAGGGATTCTTGGCGCCGGCGAAGGCGTTGCCCTGGGTGCGCTCGACATCGGGGTTATCGGCACCGGCGGAGCAACGGGTGCTGTAATAGCTAAAGCTGATGAAGTCGACGGTGTTGGCGGCCAGGATCTCGCGGTCCTCGTCCGTCATACCCACATCGATGCCTAGACGCTCGAGCTTCTTGACGGCATAGGCCGGATAGTAGCCGCGGCTCTGGACGTCGACAAAGAAATAGTTGCTCTGGTTGTCAATCTGCGCCTGGCGCACATCGCCCGGACGGCAGCTGTAGGGGTAGTAGCTACCTGCGGCGAGCATGCAGCCGATCTTGACCTCGGGGTCGATTTCGTGGGCGATCTTGGTTGCCCAAGCGCTGGCGACGAGCTCGTTGTGGGCGGCCAGGTACTCGACGGCCTCCTTGTTCTCGCCCTCCTCAAAGACCAGACCGGCACCCATAAACGGCAGGTGCAAGATCATATTGATCTCGTTAAAGGTGAGCCAGTACTTTACCAGGCCCTTGTAGCGGGTGAAGATCGTGGTCGCGAGGTTCTTGTAGAAGTCGATGAGCTTGCGGTTGCGCCAGCCTCCGTACTCCTTGATGAGGTGAATCGGGCAGTCGAAGTGCGTGATGGTCACGAGCGGCTCGATGCCGTGCGCCTGGCACTCGCGGAACACGTCCTCGTAGAAGGCCAGGCCGGCCTCGTTGGGCTCGGTCTCGTCACCGTTGGGGAAGATGCGGGTCCACGCCAGGCTCATGCGGAAGGTCTTAAAGCCCATCTCGGCAAAGAGGGCGATGTCCTCCTTGTAGTGGTGGTAGAAATCGATGCCGGTCTGCGCGGGGTAGTAATAACCGTCCTCGAAGTCGAGCATCTTGCGCTGGCCGGAGACCACCGCGTAGCGCTCGGGGCCGTGCGGCGCCACGTCCACGTTGGCCAAGCCGCGGCCGTCCACGTTGTAGGCACCCTCGCACTGGTTGGCAGCCGTTGCGCCGCCCCACAGGAAGTCTTTACGGAAAGCCATACATCGATCCTTTCATACGCTGCTTGTCGTAGCTTCAGTATCCCCGCAAACAGCGCGCTGCTCAACGACAGCGGCGCAGGCCGACACTTCTTTTCGCGCACAGGCGCCCCGCAGCCGCCCCCGTCTGACACTTTTTGATACCGCCGCCCCAAACCACCACAAAGGGGACAGGCACCTTTGTGGTGGTTTGGGCCCGGTTTGTCTCGATCTGTAACAGGTAGGCCGCCAAAACCGGGCCTGGTGTTACAGATCGAGATCTTTCGGGCAGCCCTCTACGGTTTGTCTAAATCTGTAACAGGTAGAGACGATTTAGCCCGCTAGATGTTACAGATCGAGACAAACAGGAAGCCCCTAGTCGCAGGTGATGTCGAGGTTTTTGCCGATGAGGCCCACGTAACCGCCCTCGGCCGCCTTGGGGCTGTCGGCGTGGCAGAGGACCCACTTGTCGGCCTTCCAGTAGCAGTAGCTGTCACCGACGGCAGGCATGTCGGCTGCAGCCTCGGGGCGCGGGCCGTTGGTGCCCGCCGGCAGCGCCACCATCACCTGAAAGCCGCCGTCGTCGACCATGCAGGGCGTGTAGTGAAGCGTGGTGGCGTAAACCTCGACGAGCGTGCCGGCGGGCGCGCGAAAGGCCTTGACCTGAGCGGTGTCGAGCTTGCCGTCGACAATTTGCTCGCGCTTGGCCAGCAGCAGAATAAAGTCGCGCGCACCCAAATTAAACTCACTGGCACGGTGATACTCCAGACAGTTGAGGCGCGTGTTGTGGCCGTTGCACCAGCCCGGCTGGAACGGACGGCCGCCGTACATGAGCAGGCCGAGCGTGTCGACACCCTCAACCTGCTCGAGCTCGGGTGCGGAGGCCACGTACTTGGTGCCCTCGGGAATGGGAGTAGCCGCAAGCGCCTCGACAAGCGGGGCGGTCAGGTTGGACGGCACGTCGTCCCACACGCGACCATAGGATTTGAACTCGGGATCTGATACAGAGTAGATATGCATGTTCGCTCCTGTTCGTTTATGTGACAGTATGAACATTCTAGAACATCATTCATCCACGACCACGATCAATACCGAAAACATTGCATGACGAAATCACCCGCTCAAAAAGCGACATGCAGCTTCCTAGTCGAGATAATCTTTAAGAAACTCAATAACGCTCATACACCAGTAGTCGGTCTCCGGCGCATGGGGCTTCATCAATGCGTGCCCCCCTTCTGAATACATGACTCCCTCATGGTGTACTCCAGCTGCATCCAGAGCATCGACCATCTTTTCATAATTGTCGGGCGATACAATATCATCGTCAGCGCATTGCCAAAGATATGTCGGAGGATACCGCTCCCACACATGCTGATTAATACAGAAATCATCGAGCGAGTCGCGACCAGCCCCGCCGCACACCGAATCAAGAAATCTATTGTCTGATGCGTTCTCAAAGCCACGAAGATCAATCGGTGCATAACACAGGACCAAGGCTTTGGGTGCCTCGCATCCGTAGGACGCAAATCCCTTGTTGTCCGTCCCCCACTCGGCAGTTAAATGCGCACCAGCAGAAAAGCCGATAACTGCATAACTTTTTGCGACATTTAATTTCGCTGAATTCTCAAAGACAAAACGGACAGCTCGATTTAAATCGTCGATTGGACGCGGCATCAAAGGCTCGACCCTCACCCTGTATGACAGCACGAACACGTTATAGCCCGCATCGTTGAGCTCGGGGGCAACGGGAAAGCCTTCCATTTGATGACAAACGCTCTGATAACCTCCGCCCGAAACCGCAATGATAAAGGGAGCCCCGGGTCTCCCGGGAAAGAAGAACAGTTTCGTGTTGCGTCGAGTCGGATCACGGATGCAGTCGGCTTCATCCCATATATCGTAGGCAACTTGCCTCCCGTCATCCACGAGCTCGACAATCCGATTCAATCCACGCAAAACGCGAGTAGTTTCATATGGATTAGCATCAGAATTCATATGAGACGCGATGGGTTTATTCCACATGCGCTCCCAAGTTGAAGGCCGGCAAAGCATAAGGTGCTCGCCAAAGCCAGCGAACTCAGGAAGGAGCGCGATTTCGCCAAACGTCATATCGGCTGTAATTGTCATAGCTAGTCACTCCAAAAATGAGGGTGGGCTCGCGTGAATCAACGGCAAGCCCACCACATGCAATCTGCCGCGGGGTTTTCGGCAGCTTACATCCCAAATAATTGTCTACTCCACTACTGCCTCTTCATCAGGGCGATACAGGATGTAAACGAGAACGAAGTTAAGAATTAAACCGACGACATTGCAAAGAATTGCGCCGATGAGGCTGCTCATATCACCAGAAGGATCCATATAACCGGGGAAGCTAAAAATGCCGCTCGACGTCATAACGAACGTACAGGTGTTGAAAATCGCCGGGATAACAGCACTGATTGCTCCGGCGACCATGGAAGCGATAATGATCTTCTTGTGCTCCAAGATGATGCCGTACAGCGCCGGTTCCGTAATCCCGAAAAAGCCCGTAATGGCACAGCTGAACCCAAGACTCTTTTCACTCGGGTCCTTCGAGCGGAGGGCAAACGCCAAACAAGCGCCGACAACACCCATGCTGCAGCAGAGAAGTCCAAGGATAGGATCGGAGCCGACGGTCATAATATTGTTGATGGAAAGCACGATCAGGGCCCAATGGAGTCCAAGGGGGATCATAACGAGACCGAATATCGGCCCGAGAATAACGCCGCAAAGGACGGGGCTGAACTGATAGACCGCCAGCACTGCAGTCGCAAGCAAAGAGCTCGCCTGCTGAATAACGGGGCCGATCACAAGGAGCGAGACGGGGGCGGCAACAGCAACCGTCAGGAACGGGACGAGCGCAAATGCCACAACATCGGGAAGAACCGCCCGCAGCCACTTATTAAGAACGGATGCGAACCAAGCCGCCACGATAGCAGGAAACACCGTGGAGGAATAGCTCACCATTGTGAACTTCATGCCGAGCAAATCCAGCGCATCGCCCGCTCCGGCCGCAGCAACGAAAGTCGGATAAATCAGGATTGCACCGAGTACCGCACCGATATATCGATCGGTTCCAAAGAACTGAGCAGCAGATGATCCGACAAGAACGGGCAGAAAATACATGCAGGCATTTCCCATGCCGTACAGCAGAGTGTATATTCCGCTCTCGGCGGAAACAGCACCCGCCGTCGTCAGAATACTAAGGACGGCGTTTATCATTCCGCATGCGATCAAGGCAGGAAGAACGGGCATCATGATGCCGCTGATGAGCTTCATTAGCTTTCCCAGAAAGCCCTTAGTCTCTCCTTCGCTTGCCTCGGAATCTCCGGCATCAATCCCGGTTTCCTTGGCAACGATTTCATAGACCTTATCGACCTTAGGTCCCACAATCACCTGATATTGCCCCGCGGAATGGCGAATGTCGATCACGCCATCAATCGCCTTGACTTTTGCATCGTCTACGATGCTTTCGTCCTTAAGGTTGAACCTTAAACGAGTCATGCAGTGAGCTACAAATGTAACGTTGTCTGCGCCGCCCACCATCTCGAGAATCTCGGCAGCGAGCTTGGTTGTATCTGCCATAAATACCATTTCTCCCATGTTGAGTTTTATATGTAACCATCAGCAAAGCGCGCGCCTTTGCCAACTAATTACCTTGTTTTCGATGCAATTCGATTGATGTGCATCATGAGGTAGAGTCTTTCTTCGTCTATAAGTTCCCGCCCCGTCAGTCGGCTGAGAACAGAAGCAATATCATCGGCGCACATTGATGCCACCGGATATTCTTTTTTGAGCGAGAGGTACATCTTGCGGTTGTCGCTCACGATGCTTTCGCCAGAGTTCAACCTATTGAATAAGTACTGAAGATGGGTTGCGAACCTTGCGTAATCGAAACCTTCCCGATCAACTTGAATGCCAAGCCGATTTTCAACAGCAACGGTTGACTCCTCCAGAACACGATCGTAGATATCCGCGCTAAACTCTTTAACTACTTCGCATGAGTCCGAATCGGCCATGTTATTGATAAACGCCATGGCAATTCCAACTGCCTCATGAGCTGGAAGCCTAACGTTAAGACGTTTCCTGATTATCTTAAGTGCATACTCGCCGATTCTAAATTCGACGGGATATTGTTGGCGGACATCAAACGATAAAGGCATGCGGACAACGATATTTTGCTCTTTGCGCTTAACCGCATACGCGATATGGTCCGCAAGGATAAACGGCAAATTAGGGCTCACCTCATAAGACAGCAAACCTGTCGACATATCAATAACATCCGAGGTAAGCTCGAGAAGCTCGTCGGGGACCTCGTCAACGAGAGCGATGTAGCGAGAGCTAACGTTATAAAACGTTCGTTGAATCTCCGAAAGAGGGACCTCGTCTTCGACATTCTTAAACCCCAGACCACGGCCGAATGCAACCAACTGTCTGCCATTTCCATCGACGCAGAGGACAGCGCTGGTATTAATTCGTTTAACAATTTCCATGTGTCCCCCCCTAAACAGAACAAGGCTCCCGAAGCAGAATCCGACAATCAATGTCGACAGATGCTGCTTCAGGAGCCTTGCCTGAATATCACTCTGAGGACTAGTTTAAGCGAGCTAGTGCTAATGACCTCGAATAAACACTTCTAAACAGTTAAACGGTCGATATCTCCGTGTGAACGGTTTGGAGGCAGAGGGCGGCCCTATGCCTGCTGATAGTGCAGGTGCTTCTCGTCGATATCGGCCAGGTCGCGGTCGAGATAACGACGCGCAAGCCAGTTGGCCATGGGGAGGTTCTGGTCCAGGTAGTTGCCGCACTCCTCGGGAGCGGCACCGGGAACATCGCCCTCAAAGCCGGCGACAAACTCGAACAGCTCACGCACGAGCGGCAGGATCTCCTCGCTCGTCACCTCGCCAAACACGACGAGGTAAAAGCCCGTGCGGCAGCCCATGGGCCCAAAGTAGACGATACGGCTCGACCACTCGGCATGGTTGCGAAGGAAGGTGGCGCCCAGATGCTCAATGGTGTGGCACTCGGCCGTGTTCATGACTGGCTCCTTGTTGGGCGTGGTCAGGCGCAGGTCAAAGGTGGTGACGGCGGCGCCGGTCGCCGGATCGCGGTCGATGCGGCTCACATACACGCCGGGCTCAAGCAGCAGATGGTCAACGGAAAAACTTGCAATGCGCTCCATGGCAGTTCCTCTCGGTAGTCAATTTGGGACGGGGCTCTTTTAGCTGGTTCGAATGGTCGCACCAATCATACCAGTCAAAAAAGCCCCGTCCCAAATGAGCTGCCCGGGACGGGGATCAATGAGTTTTTAATCCCCGTCTCAGAATAATCATGCTAGGCGGTGTACGCGATTGTAGATTTCACGGCATGGCGCCAGCCGGCGATCTTTTTGGCGCGCTCGTCGGCGGACATGGTGGACTCCACGATGCCGCGGGCGCCGTAGACGTCGACGACGTCGCGCGTGTACATGCCCAGCGCAATGCCGCAGGCCCAGGCCGCGCCCAGACCGCTCATCTCGTCGTTGCTCGCGATGCGAATGGGCGAGCCAACCAAGTCGCTCTCAAACTGCATCAGGTACGCATCGCGCGTGGGACCGCCGTCAACACGAAGTTCGGCCAGCGCCGCGCCCGAATCCTCGACCATCGCATCAATCACGTCAAAGATCTGATAGGCGATCGACTCGTCGGCGGCCTTCACGAACTCCGCGCGACCCGTGGTGCGCGTCATGCCAAAGACGCAGCCCTCGGCGTCACTCGCCCAGTGCGGCGCGCCCAGACCGGTAAACGCCGGCACAAAGTAGACGCGGCTCGCCGGATTGGCGGCGTAGCACAGGTCGGTAACTTCCTCGGGGTTATTGATGAGCTCCAGATCGTCGCGCAGCCACGTCTTGACGGCGCCGGCGTAGCTCACGTTGCCCTCGAGCACGTACTCGGTCACGCCGTCCATGCGCCATGCGAGCGAGCTCGAAAGCCCGTGCGAGCTGGCGACGAACTCGTCGCCGACGTTCATCATGACCGAGCTGCCGGTGCCATAGGTCGCCTTGGCCATGCCGCGGCTATGGCAGCCCTGCGCAAACAAGGCGGCATGGCTGTCGCCGAGCACGCCGTGAATGGGC
The DNA here is from genome assembly GCF_003471905.1 of Collinsella sp. AM16-21. Taxonomy (NCBI): domain Bacteria; kingdom Bacillati; phylum Actinomycetota; class Coriobacteriia; order Coriobacteriales; family Coriobacteriaceae; genus Collinsella; species Collinsella sp. AM16-21. The sequence continues at coordinate 119,255 of NZ_QRKJ01000003.1, read as the reverse complement.
ACGGGTGCCGGCAAAAAGCCGTCCAGGTCCGTCGTGCCAAAGAGACCGTCGGAATCGGTCACCTGCGGCAGGCAGGCCGGATCGATGCCAAAAGCCTCGCACACCGGCTCGCTCCAGCAGCCACGGCGCAGGTCGAAGAGCTGCGTGCGGCTGGCATTGGACCAGTCGCAGCGGAACTCCGCGCCGCCCGTGAGCGTCCAGACCACCCAAGCATCGATGGTGCCCAGACACAGCTCGCCCGCCGCCGCGGCCTCGGCAGCCGCCGGAACGTTCGCGAGGATCCAAGCCATCTTGCCCGCCGGATAGTAGGGCGAGAGCACCAGACCCGTCGTATCACGCACCAGCTCGGCCACACCCTCGCGCGCGGCCAGCTTGTCGCACAGCTCGCGGGCGCGGGCGCACTGCCACACCACGGCGTCGCACAGCGGCTCGCCCGTTGTGCGGTTCCAGGCAACGGTGGTCTCGCGCTGGTTGGAGATGCCGATGCCGGCGACGTCGGCCGGGTCGACCCCGGTCTCCTCCACCACGGCACGCGCCACGGCCAGCACGTTAGCGGCGATCTCGGCTGGATCATGGCTCACCCAACCGGCCTCGTTGACAATCTGGCGATGCGAGCGATCGGCACGATGAATCAGGTGGCCGCCCTCGTCCACCAGCAGCGCCTTGGTGCCCTGCGTGGATTGATCGATACCGATGATGTATTTACTCATGTACTCTCCCATTCCTTCCGTCAAATCGAAGATAACCTGGCGGACAAGGAGCGAGCGGCCGTCAAGTGCCACAGATTGCCGTGAAAGAGGAGCGCCGCGTACTCTGTGTACGCAAGCGACGGTTTGAACGGCAAGGTGCGGTGCTTGGCGGCCGCGCAGCGTCTGTTTCTACTAGTTGCCAAGGAACTCGGCGACCGTCTTTGCAATTCCGGCACCCGTCAGGCCGTAGTGCGCAAAGACCTCGGGACTCGTGCCGGTGATGACCGGCGCGTCGGGCAGGCTTAGGCACTTAACCGGACGCGGGCAATGCTCGCCCACAACCTGCGCGACCATGGAGCCCAGGCCGCCGAAGGGGCTGTGCTCCTCGACGGTCACGACGGCGCGCGTGGCGCCGGCGGCCTCGATCACGGCCTCGGCGTCGAGCGGCTTGACGCAGTACATGTCGAGCACCGTTGCCGAGATTCCCTGCTCGGCCAACAGATCGGCGGCGTCCACGGCATGGCGGACCATCTCGCCGGTGGCGACAATCGTCACATCGGTGCCGCGACGTACCCAGGTGGCACGGTCCATCTGGAACGGGCACTCGTCCTCGGTATACACGTCCTCGACCGGGTTGCGACCCACGCGGATGTAGGCCGGCTTGTTGTCGGCAACCAGGGCGCGCACGAGCTCGGCGGTCTGGAAACGATCGCTCGGCAGATATACGCGCATGTTGGGAATCGCGCTCATGGCAGCGATATCCTGTGCGGAGTGATGGCTCATGCCCAAGGCGCCGTAGGACACGCCGCCCGAGATACCGATAAGCTTGACGTTGGTGTTGGAGTACGAGACATCGACCTTGCACTGCTCATACGAGCGCGTGGTCACAAAGGACGCCGGCGAGGCGGCCCAGGCCTTCTTGCCGCACGAAGCCATGCCGGCGGCGATACTCACCAGGTCCTGCTCGGCGATGCCGACCTCAATGGACTGCTGGGGATACTGATCGAAGAACGGCGTGAGCGATGCGGAGCCGCGGGAGTCGGAGCACAGGACGACGATGTCCTTATCGGTCTCGGCGGCCTCGAGCAGCGTGTCGCAGATAACCTTGCGGTTGGCGATCTTGTTAGCCATTGATGGCCTCCTTATGGGCAGCGAAATCGGCGATGATCTGGGCATATTCCTCGTCGTTGGGCAGGTGATGATGCCAGGCGGCCTTGTCCTCCATAACGGGCGAGCCATAGCCCTTCACTGTGTTGAGGATGATGACCGTGGGCTTACCCTTGGTCTCGGCGGCCAGCGTCAGCGCGGCGTCGATGGCCTGGACGTCGTTGCCCGGAATGGACAGCACGTTCCAACCGAAGGCGGCCCAGCGCTCCTCCTGCGAATCCTGCTTCATGACGTCCTCGGTGCTGCCGCTGATCTGCAGGCGGTTGCGGTCCACGAGCGCGCACAGGTTATCGAGCTGGTAGTTGCCGCCGCTCATGGCGCCCTCCCAGACCGAGCCCTCGGCAAGCTCGCCGTCGCCCATGATGGTGTAGACGCGGTAGTCGCGGCCATCCATCTTGCCGGCAAGCGCCATCCCGACGGCCACGGGCAAGCCATGGCCCAGCGAGCCCGAGTTCATCTCGATGCCCTTGAGCTTGTTGTTGGGGTGGCCGATGTAGGGGCTGCCGAACTTAGAGAAGCGGGCCTTGACGTCGTCGAGGTCCAGATAGCCCTCGTGGCAGAGCACCGCGTAGTAGGCCTCCATGGCGTGGCCCTTGGAGAGCACGAAGCGATCGCGGTTGGGATCGTCGACGGTCTCGGGCGAAATGTTGAGGTGGTTGGCGTAGAGGGTCATCAGCGCATCGATGACCGACATGTCGCCGCCGATGTGCCCGCCGGCGCCAGCCATGATGATATCGACGCAATCGCGGCGAAGGTCCCAACGCAGGGATTCAAGCTCTTCGATAGTTGCCATTTCTACTCTCCTCGCAGGTAAGCTTTGACGTCTTCTTCGATGGGGTCGTACAGGTCGGGGACAATGCCGATGTACTTGCACGCCTCGTAGAGCACCGGCACCACGTTGGCGTGAATGGCGACGCAGTGGTGGATGTAGGGACCCTCGACGATCTTGGCCTCGAGGCGCTTGAGGTTGTCGACCTCGACCCACAGGTAGGTGCCCATGCCGGCCGGGCCGTCGATGCCGCGGGCGTTGCCCAGCAGCAGCGAGTACTCGCCGTTGTCGCCGTCAAAGCGGGCAAGGGTGAGGTCGCCGTGCTTGGCCTCGGCCGTCAGCGCGCCGGGGTGATCGAAGGCCAGCGGGTAGGTGAGCTTAGGCTTGACGGCCGCACAGCTGCAGGGCCAGGGGCCGCAGTGCTGCAGCAGCTCGCCGTTCTCGTTATCGGGATGGCGCACGGTCCAGTCGGCGAACATGCCGCGGTGACGGCCCAGGTCGGCCGCCTCGACCATCAGCGCGGTGATGGCGCCGTGGATATCGGTCTCGCACACGACGGGGATACCCATCTCGTTGAGGATGGCGTTGGCGGCGCAGGGCATAATGCCCAGCTCGTCCTGCAGGGCGTTCCAGCACTGGATGGCGCCGGCGTTGCAGCCGTACTTCTCGACCAGGCGCTTCATGGCAATGGCGAGTCCTGCGACCGCAGGAACCTTGTCCTCGGGGATGCAGATCTCAAAGCTGTCACCAATGTGGGCGAGCATGGCTGCCATGGCCTGCTCGTCAGCCTGGGCGTCGCGCACGGCCTGGACAAGCTCGGTCATGGGGATGGGCGAAAGCTGGATGTTGAACTTCTCGAGCAGCTCGCCCTCGTTGCACATGGTCGACCAGAAATCGAACGGACGGGTGGCCATCTGCAGGATGCGGGTGTGCTTGAAGGTCTTGACCACGTTGCACACGGCCAAAAAGTCCCAGACGCCGCGCTCGAACTCGGGATCGGTCAGACGGCAGTTGGTCATGTAGGTGAAGGGAACCTGGAAGCGGCGCAGGACCTTGCCGGTGGCGAACAGGCCGCACTGGCTATCGCGCAGACGGGTGCCGTCGGGCTCGGGGCGCTCGTCACGCGGACCCCACAGCAGCACGGGCAGGCCGAGCTCGCGGGCAAGGCGGGCGCAAACATACTCGGTACCGAAGTTGGCGTGGCAGAGCATGATGCCGTCGACGCCCTCGGCGCGGAACTTCTCGACGATAGGCGCGATATGGCTGTCGTCGAACAGCAGGCCCTCGTCGTTGATGTCGTCGATATCCACGATCTCGACGCCGATCTCGCGCAGGCGATCAGCCGTAAGGCCGCGATACTTGATCGCGTCCGGCGCGCTAAAGATACTGCGGCGCGTGGGTACAAAGCCGAGCTTGATCTTATCCATGTACGTCCTCCCCTAATCACATGTTCAGTAAACAGATGTGTGTTTCGTTTTGTTCTGTTTACTAAATGTTTTACTCTTTTGTTTAGAAGTTTAGCGCGAAATACCCGTAGACGGTAGAGAAATCAGCCTAAACGGTATGTAAACAAACTGAACATACAACGGAAACAAAAAGAGGACCCCGAAGGATCCTCTTCTGAATGGCACTATGTTAACTGCCCTAGCGAGCTTTGGCACGCTGCAGGCAATGCCGTCTCCGCCTAGATTTCGCGCACGCTCTGGCGCTCGACAAAATAGGTCGACACGGCCGTTTTGCAGGTATAGCTCTTGGGATTGCGGATGTTACCCACCAGACGGCGCACCGCGATCTCGCCCACCTCGTGTTTGGGAACATGCACCGTGGTGAGTGGCGGGTTGGAGAAGGCGCCCAGAGATAGGTCGTCAAAGCCGATGATCGAGACATCCTCGGGCACGCAAATGCCGTGCTCGTTGAACGCGCGCATGGCACCCACGGCGAGCACGTCGTTCTCGGCAAAGAAAGCCGTCGGCAGGTCGTCGTGCGAGGCATTGTCGAGCCACGCGCCCATGTCGCGATAAGCGCCCTCGAGCGTGGTGCCCAGCGTGACGCGCCATGCCGGATTGGCCTCGAGGTCCGCATCCTCAAGCGCTTGGCGATAGCCGCGCTCGCGGTCCTTAAAGTTGCGGATACGAAGGTCGCCCGCCAGATAGCCGATTTGCTTGTGACCTTTCTCGATAAGGTAGTCCACGGCACGCAGCACCGAATCGGTATTGGCAATGACCACGGCATCAAAGTACTGGCGGTCGCTCCAGCCATCGAGCACAATCAGGTGGGCGGCGGCGTTAGCGAACAGGGCGTAGTCCTCCTCGCCCAACTCCGTACCCATTAGTACAATAGCGGCGGCCGGATCGGCAATCAGGCCCTCGACCTGCGGACGCACGGCGTCTAGGTCGCTAAAGTCGAGCGAGACAAAGCTCGTGCTCATGCCGTGGCGACGCGCCTGGCGCTCCACGCCCTCGATGACCGCGGGGTGGAAGGTGCTCTCGTCCAGGATGGCGCCCGTCTTGCGCGCGAGCACAAACTGGATGCTCTCGAGCTGCGTCGACTGCTGATAGCCGAGCGACTGCGCGCACTCCAGGATGACTTTGGCGGTCTCCTCGCTCACGCTGCGCTTGCGGTTGAGCGCGTTGGACACGGTTGCGGGCGAAAAACCGGTGATGCGGCTGATCTCGCGAACACTTGCTTTGGCCATTGTTCCCCCTAGCAACGGTCGTGGCGGAGCATCGTGGCCTGACCGCCCCGTGACTCGACAACTAAACGACCGCAAATTCAATCTAAACAGAATAGTAAATGTTTAATAGCTAGTTTAGCCTGTTGTCAAGCGAAGCGACGCGACTATTCCCCCAACGGGCGTATTTACTCGGTAGCTAAAAAAGCCCGTCCCAAATTGACTACATGGGACGGGGCGTGAAAATCATTTAGCCCAGGACACGAGCCATACGGGCCTTGAACTCGGACAGGAAGCGCGGGGCGTCCACGGTGAGCGCCACGAGCGCGCTCTTATCCGGATCGGACAGACGGTGCTCGTCACAGATAGTGCGGCCGCGGTACTCGCCCAGCAGGTCGACACGAAGATTGCAGCCGAGCGCACCCACGAGCGTGGGATCAATCGCCACGGCAACCGCCAGCGGATCGTGCAGCGCGCAGCCGCCCAGGTAGGGCGCGTTCATTTCGTACGAACCGATATAGTGCTCGACCATGCTCGCAAACGCGCAGCCAGCCATAGTGCCCGAGCCCGTCCAGCCGGCAACGTCGCGACGTGTGAGCACCACGCGGTGCGTCACATCCAAGCCCACCATGGTGAGCTTGCGGCCCGAGCGCAACACGGCGTCGGCAGCCTCGGGGTCGCCCGCCATGTTGGCCTCGGCGCCCGCGCTCACGTTGCCGGGCACGGTAAGCGCACCGCCCATCACGACCACGCGGCCGATGGACATCATCGCCGCCGCATCGCGCTCCAGGGCAAGCGCCAGATTGGTGAGCGGGCCGGTCGCAACGTAGACCAGATCGGGACCATAGGTACGCGCGGCATCAATCAGGTAATCGACCGCCGCATTGCCATCGGCCGACGTCGCGCCCACTGGCTCGTACGGCGAGGCGGGCACGCTTGCGCCGCCAATACCGTTCTTGCCGTGGATAAGCGTGGTGGACGCCGGCGGCGTGTAGGGTTCGGTCGCCTTCATGGGACGATCGGCGCCCAGGTACACCGGCACCTCGGGACGACCCAACAGGTCGAGCACCGCCAAGCAGTTGTGCGCCGACTGCTCGACGCGCACGTTACCAAAGCACGTGGTGATGCCGACGAGCTCCACCTCGGGGCTTGCGATGGCATAGGCGAGCGCCATCGCATCATCCACACCCATATCCAGATCAAGGATCAGCTTCTTGGTTGCCATTGTTCTACTCCGCTTCTCCGTCTACATCCAAACCGTCTAAACCAAACTTGTGCTCGACTTCCGTACGCGTGGGAATTGATTGCTGAGCGCCCAGGCGCGATACCGTCACCGCCGAGGCGCGAGCACCCGCGGCCATGCACTCAAAGAGCGGCAGACCCTCCAGACGAGCTGCAGCAAGCGCACCAATAAACGTATCGCCCGCGGCCGTCGTATCGACCACCGCGCTCGAAAGCGCCGGCATGCGCAGCGGCTCACCGCCATCGCCGAGCGTAACCGAGCCGGCGCCGCCCAGCGTGATGACCGCGGCGCCGGCGCCCTTGTCGAGCAGCGCATTGAGCGCGGCGACGCAGCTCGCATCATCTGTGGGCAGAATGCCCGTCAGCATCTGGCACTCGGTCTCGTTGGGGCAGACCAAGTCGACCGCAGGCCACGCTCCTGCCGGCAAATCGCAGGCGGGCGCAGGGTTAAAGACCGTATAGAACCCCAGCTCGTGAGCGCAAGCAAGCGCCCCGGCCGTCGCCGCAAGGTCACATTCGCCCTGGGCGATAAAGACGCCGCCAGCAGCCGGGGCAATCTCGCTGGCATCGCCGTCGAGCTCGTCGGCCACCAAGCGCCTCAGTGCGCGGGCAACGTCCTCGCCCGCAAGCGCATGGTTGGCGCCCGGCGACAGCACGATGCGGTTGTCGCTCTCGCAGCGAATGATAGTCGCGGTACCGGTCTCCACGTCATCGCGACGCGCCACGAACTCAACGCCCACGCCGGCATCCTGGAGCCCTGCCACGAGCGCATCGCCAAAGGTATCGCGCCCAACAGCGCCGATCATGCATGTGCGCGCACCCATGCGCGCAGCGGCGACGGCCTGGTTAGCGCCCTTGCCACCAGCGTTGGTGATAAAACCGCTGCCACCGACTGTCTCGCCCGCACGCGGCATGCGCTCGCACGCCACCGAAAGGTCCATGTTCATGCTGCCGAACACCGCAACGATGCTGTGATCCGCCATGGAAACCTCCTCGTCTTCAGGCTTTGCGCCCACCGTCGACCAACGATTGTGCACTCTCGCACCCCCTATAACTTTAGTCCACTTTGATGTGGACGCGCGCTTGAGCTTACGCCAGCAGCAAGCATTCACAGGGGCAGGCAGCTACAATGAATACGTGCTGATTATTCTCGTCATTGGATGATGTTTTATGGAACAATTCTCGCAATCGGGCTCGCGCGGTCGACGCCGCACGGGCAACGAGCCGGCGCCGCACGAACGCGTGAAGGGCGAACGCCGTGCCAACGAGCCGCGACGCACCGCGAGCCCCCATCGCGCTTCTGCCAACAACGCGGGCCGCGCCAACACTCCCGCCGCGGAGCAGACGCCTGCTCGCCCCAAGTCCCGCTACATCCCTGCCCTTGACGGCCTGCGCACGCTTGCCGTCGTCGCAGTGGTGCTCTATCACCTCAACCTCACGTGGGCTCAGGGCGGCCTGCTTGGCGTCACGATCTTCTTTGTGCTTTCGGGCTATCTGATCACGCGCTTGCTGCTCAACGAAGTCGCTAAGACCGGCCGTATCGACCTTAAGAGCTTCTGGATTCGCCGCATCCGTCGCCTGGTCCCCGCCGTGGTAACGGTAGTGTTCGTGACCTGCGCGCTGTGCACCATCTTTAACCACGTGATGCTCACCAAGATGCGCCCCGACATCCTGCCGTCGCTGCTGTTCTTCAACAACTGGTGGCAGATTGCCCAAAACGTCTCGTACTTCAATGCTCTGGGCGACCCCTCGCCGCTCACGCACTTTTGGTCGCTTGCCATCGAGGAACAGTTCTACCTGATTTGGCCGCCGCTGCTGTTTGCCATGGTATCCATGCATGTGAGCAAGCCCAACACGCGCCGCGTGGTTCTGGGCCTTGCCGCGGTATCTGCCCTCGCCATGATGGTGCTTTACAACCCTGCCGCCGACCCCAGCCGCGTGTACTACGGCACCGACACCCGCGTGTTTTCGCTGCTGCTGGGTGCCTGGATGGCCTTTATCCCCGATCGCGACCTGGCGCCGGTGCGTCTCGCACATCGTTTGGGGCTCAATCGCCTGGCTGGCGCCGCCAAGCATGGCAAGAACGCCGAGGGAAAGCCTGGCGAGAAGGCCGACGAAGCAGCCGAGACCGCCCCGGTACAGCCGAGCGCCCTCGTGCGCTTTTGGTCCTCGCCCGCATCCATCGATGTGTTGGGCGTCGTGGGTCTGGTTGGCCTTGCCGCCATGGTCGCGCTCACCAACGGCTACACCGCGTTCCAGTATCGCGGCGGCACGCTGTTATGCTCCATCCTCACGCTCATGGTCATCGCGGCCTGCGTGCAGCCCCAGGGAATGGTTGCCCGCGTGCTGTCCGCCGAGCCGCTCGTGTGGGTTGGCAAGCGCTCGTACAGCATCTACCTGTGGCACTATCCGCTGCTGTTGCTCATGAACCCGGTCGCCAACATCAACGATACGCCCTGGTGGCAGTACATCTTGCAGGTACTTGTGGTGGTCGCCGTAGCCGAGTGTTCCTATCGCTTTATCGAAACGCCGTTTAGGAAGGGTGCCTTCGGCCGCACCGTCACCGAATTCCGCGATGGCACCACCACGCCCGCCAACTGGGCACGCGCACACGCCCCTGTCTGCGCAGCCTGTGCTGTCGTGTTGGTCGTTGCGCTGGGCGGCCTGATTTTTGTGCCCGAGACGTCTGCGCTGAGCGGCGAGGGCGCCGAAGTCCTGAACAAGGAAGCCAAAAACACCGCGCCCACCGACCAGCAGGCGGCCGATGACACCGACAAGGACAACGACGGCTTCCCCGATGGCTCCTACGACCTGTTGATGATCGGTGACTCCGTGTCGCTGCGCGCCGTTGATTCCTTTGACGGCGTGTTCCCGCACAGCCATATCGATGCCGAAAAGGGCCGCCAGTTTGATGCGGGCCGCGCGACATTTGAGGGCTATATCCAGCAGAACCTTGCCGGCAAGATCGTGGTCTTTGCCCTGGGCACCAACGGTTTGGTAACGGACGCCCAGGTCGACGCGATCATGGCCGACGCCGGCGAGCAGCGTATTGTCGTGTTTGTAAACACGCGTAGCCCGCAGCCGTGGGTCGGGTCCACGAACCAGGCCATCGCCAACGCCGCCACGCGCTACAAGAATGTACGCGTTATCGACTGGTACGGGCACAGCGCCAACCGCAACGACCTGTTCGACGGCGACGGCACGCACCTGTCGGCCACCGGCGTGACCGAATACCTCAACCTGATCCACGATGCGGTCAAGAAAGACCTGCCCGTGCACCCCGAGGACCACGTCAACGATCCGCAGCCGGCAGCCGTCAAGTCCGCCGCCGACGCACTCGTCAATGCCCTCGCCTACAAGCCACACAAGCTGGGCACCGACAAGTAACGCGCAGCAAAATCTGCGTACACCCGCAGGGGGCGTCGGCCACGGCCGACGCCCCCTGCGGCAGTTAGGGACACTCCTTTTGCACCGGCACCCGGAAGCACTCCTGGCGCAGCCAATGGAGACCTCTACGGATGAATTCCAAGCCGCTCCGCCCCTCCAGACATCGTTTCCGTGCCTCGCGCCTGCCCCAAACAATCAAAACAAGCCCTTTTCGCCGCGACCTCAAAGGTCTGTGGGCAAAAAAGGGCAAATATGAGTACTGTTACCATTTTAGTAGCAGGCAAAACCACCCAAATTGACGTTCGGACAACCCCTACAGCCCCCTAAAGCAGCCAACCTGACTGATTTAAGGCGTATTGAAGCCAATTTTAATGAACATACTATAGGTTATGTTCATTATCTTTTTGAATGTAAATGCTATTCACTTAGCAACAGTACTCATATTTAGCATTTTTTGCCCACCGCCATATAACTAACGCCCTATAGCAGACGAAAAACAGGCCGCAGCCCATGGCGGCGGCCTGTTCGGAAGCAAAAGTAGGCGTTAAGCGCTGTAGCCCATCGCTTGCAGCACAAACATGACGACCGTCAGCACCGTAATCACGCCGATAGTCGCCCACGTGAGCACGTTCCATACGCGGCCGTTGCGGTTGGCGCCCATAATGTGGCGATCCGCCGCGATAACCACCTGAAATACCAGGACTACGGGCAGCAGCACGCCGTTGATGACCTGCGAGGTCATCATAATCTGGAACAAATCGACGCCAGGCATGAGCACCAACACGGCAGAAATGCCGATGATGGCCGTAATGATGCCGCGGTAAACCGGGGCCTCGTCCCAGCTGCGATCGGCGCCGCGCTCCCAGCCAAAAGCCTCGCAGATGGCACTCGACGTAACGCCCGGCAGCACGCAGGCAGCCAAAAAACTCGCTGCGACCAGGCCCGAGGCAAACAGCACCGTGGACCACTGGCCCGCGATGGGCTCCAGCGCGCGGGCGGCATCGGCGGCATCGCTAATCTGAATACCCGCCGGGAACAGCACCGTACCGGTCGTGATGATAATGAAGCCCGCAATGATATCAGCAGCAATCGAGCCGCTCACGGTATCAATACGCTGCAGCGCGATGTCGTCCTCGCCCGCATTCTTATCGACCACGTTGTTCTGAGCCAAGAAGATCATCCACGGTGCAATGGTGGTACCAATTGTTGCGACCACAAGCGACACGTAGCTGGGATCGTTCTGAATATTGGGGACGACCAAGTCGACCGCGACCTCGCCCCAGTTGGGGCCGGCCATAAACGCGGCGACGATGTAGGTCACGAACACGCAGCTTACCAGCAGCAAAATCTTCTCGATGCGCTGGAAGCTGCCCGACATGGTAAGCATCCACACCAGCAGCGCCACGAGCGGCACCGAGATGCTCGCCGGAACGCCAAACAGAGCAAGGCCACTCGCGATGCCCGCGAACTCCGAAATGGTAACGGCCGTGTTGGCGATCAGCAGCGCCGCCATGGCCAGCACGCTCCTGCGCACGCCAAAGCGCTCACGGATGAGCGAGGCCAAGCCCTTGCCCGTGACGCAACCGCAGCGCGCCGCGGTCTCTTGCGTCACGATGAGCAGCACGGTCATGACGGGAAGCATCCAGAGCATCTTATAGCCATAGCTGGCGCCCGCGCTGGAATACGTGGCGATGCCGCCGGCGTCATTGCCCGAAAGCGCCGCCAGAAGACCGGGGCCCATGGCGCCAAAGATGGCCGCGATGGTCAGCTTTTGCTTGGTGCTCGGCTTTTGCTTCGTATTTTGCACGCGACCACCTACCCCATGACCGACATGGTGAGCAGCACCGCGGCGATGCAGTACGCCACACACGAGATCATGACGGCGATGACGTTCATGGCGGTGCCCGACGTGTTAAGGTCGTGCTCATCGCGCCAGAACAGCACCATCAGGTAAATCACGGCGCTCATGTTGCCAACCAGGCAAATGACGGCAGCGATATTAAAGCAACCGGTAAAGAGCTGCTCCTCAAACATAGTGGCATCGGGGAACGCGGCGGTGCGCACCAGCTGCGCGCACAGGTAGGTCACGAGCGAAAGGATCAGGCCCATACCCGTGCTCTGGAAGAAGAATCCCAGGTACGGTTTGGGCTCGTCGTCGTGACCGTCGTACTCGAGGAAATAGTTCTTGACGAACGACACCATGCGCGAGGCAGCCAGCAGCACGAGCGGCATGGCGCACATGGGGAACACCACCAGATGCGCGGAGCCCAGCGCCGTCCCCAGCACGGTCGCCATAATGCACGAGGCGATGCCCCACACGACGACCCAGTACTGACGATGCACGAACCAGCTGAGCACGTTCGTCGAGTCGTCCGACGCGCTATCGCCCGAGCCGACACCGGCGATCTGCAGGTCCTCCTGATGCTCCTCGGCGATAACGTCCATGGCGTCGTCGAAGGTCACGATACCCAAGATATGACGGTTCTCGTCGCAGACAGGGATGGCAACCAGGTCGTACTTGGTCATCTCGTCCGTCACGTCTTCCTGGTCCTCGTCGGGCGACACGTAGACCAGATCGCGATAGGCGAGCTGGCCCAGCGTGGCGTCGCGGTCGGCTACGATCAGCGTGCGCAGCGAAAGCACGCCGGTCAGCATGCCGCTCGGATCCTCGGTATAGACGTAGTAGACGCTCTCGAAGTCCTCGTCGAGTTTGCGAATCGCCTCGATGGCATCGCCGACCGTCGCCGTGGCGGGCAGCGAGACAAACTCCGAGGTCATGATACGGCCGGCGGTGTTGTCCTCGTAGCCCAGCAGATTACGAATCGCCTTCTCCTCCTTGACGCCCATCAGGCGCAGGAGCTTCTCGGCCTTCTCATAATCGAGCTCGTCGATCAGGTCGGCAGCATCGTCCGGGTCCATCATGGCCAGCATCGACGATGCGTCGGTATCGGACAGGCCCTCGAGCATCTCGGTCATGAGCTCGTCGTCATCGAACTCCGAGATGGCCTCGGCGGCCTGTGCCGTGTCGAGCTGCGCGAACACCTGCGCGCGCAGGCGCGGGTCGAGCTGCTCGATGATGTCAGCGATGTCGGCAGGATGCAGCTCGCCAAGCGTCTTGTGCGACACCGAGAGCTGGATGTTCTTAGTCGAGCGATCGAGCAGGTCCATGTAAGACCAGGCGATAATGTCCTCGCTGAGCGGCTTGCCCAGGTGCTTCATAAAGCCCTCGACGACGTGCTCGAGCGTGGGGCTGATCGCGCGCAGCAGACCGCGGGCACCAACTTCGGCACCCAGCAGGCGCAGCTGATTTTCGCCCGACATGGAAAACTTGATGTCGTTTACGCGCACGACCTTCATGCCCTGCGTGTCGACGATCTGCTTGTTGAGCACGTCGCGGGCAAGCAAGAGTTCGGTCGGCTGCAGGTACGAAAAACGGATTTCGGTGGCCGACGTCTTAAGGTGTACACCCGTCTCGTCGATACGGTCGACCCATTTGCGCCAGCTGATCATAAACGGCGTCTTGCCGGGACCGCGGAACGCGAGCGACGTCACGTGTGGAAAAACTTCGCCGGTAGCAATACCAAAATCGTTGACCACGCCGAGCTTTTCGCCGTCGACGTCCAAGACCGGCAATTTGAGCATCTCACTCAGATAATTCAATGGTGCTCCCCATCATTATTCCTGCGGACGCGGCCGCGCGTGCGGCGTCCGGGGGCTTCTGGATATGTATACGCATGCGCGGGCGGCACGCCGCTCGACGCTTACACCCCGTGCATGCGCAAAAAGCACCTGCATGGGGTCATCGACTGTATGGTCGAGGTTTGGATTTCACCTGTAACCTTTCTCTTGACCCTCATTAACCGCAGTAACTATAGCATCAGCATCGCCCTGCGGCATCGAATTTATGCGCTGCACATTGCAGGCATACCAAACGCTGACGCATCCGTGACATAGTCATTGGGGACGTTCTTAAATGACTACCCAATAACTACTCTGTGGTGTCGTTGTCCTCGGCAAGTTGGGGGAACACGGCATCCTTGGGCATGGTGACCTTCGTCAGCGAGGTGAGCTTTTTGCTCAGCGACGCGTCCGTCTTGACCAGGTCGCTGAGCGTCACGATCTTGTAGCCGTCGGCAATGAGGCCGTCGATAATCTGCGGCAGCGCCTCGAGCGTCTGCTCGGCGCATTCGTCTCTATCGGTGAGCAGCACGATATTGCCCGGCGTCACCGAATCGAGCACCGTCGAGACCTGCTCGTCGGCACCGTTGAGCAGCCAGTCGCCCGAGTCAATATTCCACGAGACCACGGCGGAGACCAGGTCCATCGCATCAATCCAGTTTTGCTCGTCAAAGGCAGCGTAGGGAGCACGCAGCAGCATCGTCTTCACGCCGGTCGCCGACTTAATCGCATCGGTGCCTTTCGTGATCTGTTCGCGTACCGCCTCACGGTCCTGACCCTTGAGCGAATCGTCGCTGTAGCTGTTGGATCCGATCTCGCACCCGGCATCGACAATCGCCTTGGCCGTGGCAGGCGATGCCTCGGCCGCATCGCCCGACAGGAAGAACGTCGCGGTGACGCCCTTTTCCTTGAGTACCTGCAAGATCTGCTTGGTAGCGCTGCTCGGACCCTCGTCAAACGTCAGCGCCACGTACTTTTTGTTGCCCTTGGGCGCCACGCTGGCGCACGCAACGACGCAATCGGTGGCGGGCACGACCTCGCCGCGGTCCTGTGTCTTGCCCGATTGCTCGCCGACCCACACCTCGGAGCGGCCCTGGACACCCCACGTCTGCACATACTCGATAGCGCCCGTACCCTCGACCTTGAGCTTGGGCTCGATAACCGTAGCCTGAACCTCGTGCTTCTCGTAGGTGTTACGGCCATCCTTGACCGTCACCTTCTCGCCGCCCTCAAGTTCGCGGCTATCCCATTTGCCCTGCTTCACGCGCTTGCCGTCGACCTTCACCGACAGCTTTTCGCCCCCATGGCGCTTGAGCACGCTGTCATCGACGGCCAGCAGGTCGCCTGCGTCGTAGGTGTCAGTCAACTCCTGGTCGTCGATGAGATTCTGCAGCGTAGAGCCCACACGCACCGCTGTCTTCTGGCCGTTGAGCTCCACGTCCACACTGCGGTTGACGTAGCCCACGACGGCAGCGATAAACAGCACGAGCGCGCAACCCACGGCGATGAGCGCGTAGGGCAGGCGAGACGAACGACGGGGTGTGCGGCTGTTGCCGATGCGCGCGCTGCGATCGCTAAAGCCGCGGCTATGGTTGAGATACATCGCGCCGGGCTTACGGTGACGGCGGCGCTGACCGCTGGGCAGCTGCCCCAGGTCGCGGCGCGCCGTCGGACGCGCACCCGAACGCCCGTTTAAGTTGGATCCGTTTTGGCGCATGTGCCCTCCCCCATAAACACAGCAAGCCGGAGCAACAGGTCTCCGGCTTGCCTCCCATCATTTGGTACGTCGCTATTTTGTAGCTTTTGACGAGCCTCCGCTCGCCTTTTGGTATTCGTCCTTAAAGGCCTTGAACATACCGCGCGTCTTGCCGAGCTGCTTGCCCAGTGCGCGGCTGCCCTTGTCCACGGCGACCGATCCCTTGTCATCGAGCACCTTGGCGCCCTTTTTGACCTTGTCGCCCACCACGACGCTGGCCTCGGCGGCCTTGGCAGCCGCACCGCCCGAATACCCGAGCGACTTGACCTCGTCCGAGACGACCATCGCGCCGTTCTCGTAGCCGCGCAGCATCGTCGGCGGCACCTGCGTGTCACCAACCAAAACACTCGAAGCAGCGCCGGCGGTCACATAGAATGCCTGCACGATGCCCGAGCGCGGCTTGAACTCAACGTCCGAGCAATAGCCCACGACGTCGCCCGATTCCGTGCGCACGTCCATACCGACCCAGATGATGCAATCGTCCAGGTTGATGTCGAGGCGCTTGGCCGCAGCGGTATCGTAGGTGCCCTTGACGTCGTCAACCGCGATGGCGCCCTCGTAGACACCAATGGCGTCGAGCGCTACGAATCGGTCGGGACGCTCGATCATGCCCGCGATATCGGACTGGCGGACCATAAAGCCGACCACGCGCGTACCGCCCGGGGTAAAGACCGGAAAGTGAATCTTTCCGAGCTTTTTAGGGCTGCGCGGCGTGCCGTCCTTTTTGGTGCGCTTGTCCTCGGCAGGCTTGCGATAGATCTTGGCGCCGACAAAATCCCCGGCGCGCATTATGCCTCGGTCGAGGGCTCCGCAGCCTCGGCATCAGCCTCGACGGCGTTCTCGACCATGACGTCGGCGGCAGGCGTCACGTTGCCACCCGAAATGGCGTCGTTGAGCTGCTCGCGCAGCTGGTCCATGCGCTCGCGGGCCAGGTCGACCTTGGCGCGCAGGTCGTCGGTCTTGGCGTCGACCATCGGGCCAAAGTCATTCACCGCAGCACGGGCCTCCTCGGCGCTGTGCTCGTAGGTGTCGCGCATATTGTCCCAGGCGTCGTTGGCGATATCGGCAGCCATGGCGCGGGTCTCGGCGCCCGAGCGCGGGGCCAGAGCAACACCGATAATAGCGCCGGCAGCGGCACCAAAAAGTGCGCCGGAGACAAAGCTGAAAGTCTTACCCATGATCATTCCTCTCCTGCGGGCACGTCGGTGCCCACCGTTTGAATGCTGTCCATTATACCCGCAGCGCATCACTTGCCGCTCCGCTCATCTGCGTACGGCAAAGGCGCAGGTACGTGATGGTGATAAACGCGTAGGCCTACTCCTGAGGCATAGCCGGCATGGCCACCGTGGCACCCGGGTCCTCGCCGGCGCCGTCCACGAGTGGCAGGCCGCCCTCATGCGCAGGTCCTGCCGGAACCGTCGCCGCACCGCCAAAGACGGCAGCGGAGGCCTCGTGGTTCTCGGCAACCGCGCCCTCGGTATCAATCGCCACCTGGGGCTCGTCGTCAAAGTTGGGGACGCCCTGGGGCTCGGTGGGAACGGGCTCGGCGGTCGCATCGGCAACGGGCTCGGCGTCGACCGGCACATCGCCCTCGTCAGCGCCCTCGTCCTCGGCAGCATCTTCGCCGTTCGCAGCAGCGACGGCCTCGTGAGGATCCTTGCCCTCGGCCTCGGCGCGCATGCCCAGCACCAGGTTGCGCAGGCCCGCGACCGTGCCTTCCACGTCGGGGGCAGGCTGGTCGGCGTGCAGGTACGCCCAGTCCATCATAAAGGTGGCCGACGACAGCGCACCGATGGCCAGTGCGTCGTCGGGACACGAAAGCTCGACCTCAAAGACACGCTCGTCATGCTCGCTTACGCGCGTGCGGCCGCACGAGATGCTACCGGCAAGACCGGTCTCGTTCATGAGCTCGACCGTCACGTGCTCCAGCAGGTGGCAGAGCTCGGTCTGACCCATGCAGTCCTGGAACTCGCGGCCGGAATCGCCCAGGCACAGGTGCTTGGCAATCGCCGGTACCAGGTAGTACACGCGCGCCGTGGCCTCGATGTCCTCCGAGGTCATGAGCGGCATGCCGGGGTTCACCAGCACATGCGCACAGATCTTGTCCTCGCTGACGGTGACCTTAAGGATGTTGAACAGGCCTGCCATAACTCTCCCCTACTCTTCCTTGTCCTACTCGTCGCCATCGTGCGGATCCACAGAGCCCGCACCCGACGCCGCCGGCTTCTCTGCCGAAGACTCGGAATCCTTCTTATCGGTTTCGGCCGGAGCGATCACGCGAATGAGCGAGATGCGCTGGCCACGCATCGACTGCACTTTAAACTTGTACCCCGCGACCTCAAACACCTCTCCGATGTCGGGCACCGAGTCGCAAAGCTCCAAAATCCAGCCGGCGATGGTCTCATAATCATCGCTTTCCTCGAGCGGCCAACCAAGCTCAATCGCGTCATCGCACGAAAAACGCCCATCGACGAGCCACTCGCGGCGCGAAAGGCGCGTGAGGTACTTGTTGTCGGGGTCGAACTCGTCCTCGATCTCGCCCACGATCTCCTCGACGATGTCCTCGATGGTGATGATGCCGGCCGTGCCGCCGTACTCATCCACGACGACCACGATCTGGTCGTGCGAGGTCTGCATCTCGGACAGCAGCGGCAGGATGTCCTTGGTGTCGGGCACAAAGGTGGCGTCGCGCAAAAAGCCGGCGATGGGCTGGTCGCCCTTGCCATCGAGCGCGGGCTGGATCAGGTCCTTGATGTGCGCGATGCCCGCGACGTTGTCGGGGTCCTCGTGATAGACGGGGATGCGGCTGAAGCCGGTCTGGCGCATGGTGGACAACACGTCGGCGACCGTCTCGTCGTCCTCGCACATGGTGGTGTCCACGCGCGGCACCATGACCTCGCGGGCAACGGTGTCGCCCAGGTCGAAGATCTCGTGGATCATGCGCTTTTCCTCGTCGAGCAGGTCGTCCTGCTCCGAGACCATGTACTTGATCTCTTCCTCCGAGACGTTCTGACGGTCGTCGGCACTCTTGATACGCAAGATGCGGGCCAGGCCATCGGAGCAAGCGCCAGTCAGCCACACGAGCGGACGGGCGATCTTTTGGAATACGGAGAGCGGTCCCACGACCTGCTTGGATACGCCCTCGGCGTTAGCAAGGCCGATGCGCTTGGGCACGAGCTCGCCGATCACGATGGACACAAAGGCGACGGCGACGGTGATGATGACCGGCGCCAGGCCGCGCGCGATGGCGGAGAGCGGCGCGATGCCAAAGCTCATGAGCCACGTGGCGAGCGGGTCGGACAGGCTCGTCGAGGCAACGGCGGACGAGGCGAAGCCCACGAGCGTGATGGCGACCTGGATGGTGGCGAGCAGCTGGTCGGAGTCGGCAGCCAGCTTAATGGCACGCTCGGCGCGCTTGTCGCCTTCCTCGGCCTCATGCTCCAGCACGGCGCGCTTGGCCGTGGTGAGCGCCATCTCGGACATAGAGAAGTAGCCGTTGATGAGGGTCAAAACGAGGGTAGTGATAAGGGAGATGGTTATGTCCATCGGGAGTTTCTCGAACCTCCAAGATTCGGGACGTCAGGTCAAAACGTTGATGACGGATACGGCAATTGCACCGGCGCCCAAACGAGGACGCGGGCGCGCAGGCGTGGTCGCTAAATTACGAAGAGAATCACCGCCATGAACTGGAAGATGCTGCCGGCGAGCACCCACAGGTGAAACACACTATGCAGATAGCGCACGTTTTTGGCGATGTAGAACGGCACGCCCACGGTATAGCACACGCCGCCGACAGCGAGCAGGGCAAGTGCCACGGGGTTGAGCAGCGACACGAGCTCGGGCAGCTTAAAGACAACGAGCCAGCCCATCAGCAGGTAGACCAGGCCGCTTACCCAGTGCGGCTGGCGCTCGCGCATAAAGCACTCGAGGGCGATGCCGATAATGGCGATGGCCCATACGGCGAAGAACAGCGCAGCGCCGCCGTCGTTTGCGAGCGTGATGAGGCAAAACGGCGTATAGCTGCCGGCTATGAGCAGGTAGATGCAGCTGTGGTCGATGATGCGAAACACGCGCTTGGCGCGCGCGGGTTGAATCGCATGGTAGAGCGTGGAGGCTAGGTATTCGAGGATGATGCTGACGCCATAGACAATTGCCGCGGCCATGTGGGCCGGGCCACCGCCGCGCAGTGCAGCGAATACGATCAGGAGCACCAGACCCGCAATACCCAGCAAGCAGCCGACACCATGGGTGACGGAGTTCATAATCTCCTCGCCCACCGTGTAGTGCGGAACGGCCGCGGCCTTGGGTCGCGGCTTGGAACTGTCGCTCGAATCGGACATGCCGGTTACATCCTCCAACGTAAAGAGTTCTCAACACTATATCAAAGCGTCTGGGTGCGTGCGAAATTTGCACCATACGTGACCCTTTGTTTACCCATTCTTTGCCTGTTGACGCATCAACGGTGAACGTCCATAATGCGCTTGCATTAAATGTTGATGTATTAACATCTTATAGGAAAGCTTCTTATGTCTCAAAACGCACGTTCCCATCGAAAGCTCAAGATAGCCGGCGTCGTTGCGCTGGTGGTTGTCATTGCGCTGCTCGGATTTGCCGGCAACTTTCTGTTTGACTTCGCGCTGAATCCCCGCGCGCCATACACCATGAAGATGATGCAGGACGGCAAGGACGGCAAAGAAAGTGAGCAGCCGGATGCCGAGGGAACCGAGGCGCGGGCGTGGTTTAAAGAGAATCGCGAGAGCAGCAGCCTCACCGCAGATGACGGAACCGAGCTTGCCGCTTGGTATTTTGCCGGCCCGGAAAGCACGCACGATTACGCTATCTGCCTGCACGGATACACCGACGAGCCCATCGGCATGGCCCGATACGTCAAGCGCTTCCACGACCGCGGCATGAACGTGCTCGCGCCCGCCGCCCGTGCCCACGAGCGCTCCGGCGGCGACTATATCGGCATGGGCTGGCCCGAGCGGCTCGATGTCATCGCGTGGATCGGGCGCATCGTTCAGGCCGACCCCGAGGCGCGCATCCTGGTCTTTGGCGAGTCGATGGGTGCGGCGACGGCCATGAACGTCGCGGGGGAATCTCTGCCTGCAAATGTAAAATGCATTATCGAGGACTGTGGTTATACGAGTGTTTGGGACGAGTTTTCTCTGCAGCTCAAGGACGTGTTCGGCCTGCCCAGCTTTCCCTTGCTCGATGTAGCAAACTTGGTGTGCAACGTGCGCGCAGGCTACGACTTTCATAAGGCGAGCAGCGTGGAACAGCTTAAACACGCGACGGTCCCCATGCTATTTATCCATGGCGACCGGGACACCTTTGTACCGTACAGTATGCTCGACCAAAACTACGACGCGTGCGCCAGCAAGGTTAAACAGAAGCTCACTATCCACGGCGCCACCCACGCCAAGAGCGCGCAAGTTGACCCCGAACTCTACTGGAATACGGTCGATAACTTCCTCGACGAGAATTTTTAGGCAAATATCAGCATTTACAGCTCCAGCTGACCCCTGTTTTCGGAAGTATGCGGCAAAATCTGAACTTGCCGACCAGACCCCTGTTTCGCACCTGGTTTACCTGCGATTTTGTTGGCAAAAAACACAGTGTGGTCGGCGGTCTCAGAATTTGCCGCATACTTCCGAAAAACCGCCCGCGAGCGCTGTGCTCACGGGCGGCTTTTGCTAACGTTGCGCTACAAAAGCGCTTGATATGTCCAATAGACAGGTGTTACTTGACCTCGATGAGCTCGTACTCGCTCGTGCCCAGGCCGATCTTTTCGGCATGCGCGATGCACGCGCGCCAGTCGGTGTCGGGATGCGTGATGCAGAAGGGGTCCTTGGCCTGCTCGCCCTCCAGATGCTCGTGGTCATGCTCCATCTTGGCGGCGCTGTCGGTGAGCTCAGTGTTGGGAAGCGGCTCGGACGCCATAACGGCATCGGCGCAGGCCTGGTCGATGGCGACCGGGTCGAAGCTCGCGAACATGCCGATATCGTTGACGATGGGCGTGTCGTTTTCGGGATGGCAATCGCAGTTGGGACTGATATCCATAGCCAGTGAGATATGGAAGCTCGGGCGGCCGTCGACAACGGCCTTGGTGTACTCGGCGATCTTGTAGTTGAGCACGTCGGCCGCAGCGTCATAGCCGGGCTTGATGGCGTCCTGGTTGCAAACGCCGATGCAGCGGCCGCAGCCCACACAGCGATCGTGGTCGATGGCAGCCACGTGGACCGTGCGGGTGTTGCCGTTGGCAAGCTCGCACTCGCGGGTGTCGTCGAACGAGATAGCGTTGTGCGCGCAGATCTTTTCACAGGCACGGCAGCCAATGCAGTGCTCGGTCGCGACGTTCGGCTTGCCGGCGGCATGCTGCTCCATCTTGCCGGCGCGGCTGCCGCCACCCATACCCAAGTTCTTCATGGCGCCGCCAAAGCCGGCCTGCTCATGACCCTTAAAGTGCGTAAGGCTGATCACGATATCGGCATCCATGAGTGCCTGGCCGATCTTGGCCTCGCGCACGTACTCGCCACCCTCGACCGGGACGAGCGCCTCGTCGGTACCCTTGAGGCCGTCGGCGATGATGACCTGGCAGCCCGTGGCGTACGGGGTAAAGCCGTTCTGGTAGGCGGTGTCGATGTGCTCGAGCGCGTTTTTGCGGCTACCGACGTAGAGCGTGTTGCAGTCGGTGAGGAAGGGCTTGCCGCCCAGCTCCTTCACGACGTCCGCGACGGCGCGGGCGTAGTTGGGGCGCAAAAAGCTCAGGTTACCCAGCTCGCCAAAGTGAATCTTGATAGCGACGAACTTGTTCTCAAAGTCGATCTGCTCAATGCCGGCACGGCGAATGAGGCGCTTGAGCTTGTCGAGCTGGCTCTCGCGAGCATGCGTGCGCAGGTTGGTAAAGTACACCTTTGCCGGTGCGACGGGTGCAGTTGCGGTCATAGATCTATCCCCTCGGTCTATACGGCGTTACAGACATAGGAGATGGTACCCGTTGAAGCAGGGTCAAAGTCAAGCGCAACACCTAGTCGTTGGGCACTCATTGGGGACAGACTTAAATGAGTGCCTCGCCACCTGGCAGCTAGGGACAGTCCTTGCCAGCACGGCCAGCGAGCCGGCGAATCGGCAAAGACTGTCCCCAATGACTAGTCATTTAAGAACGTCCCCGATGACTACTCTTGGACTTTGAGGGCCTCGGCCAGGCTGACGCGCTTGATAGAGCGCGTGTGTAGCAGCGCCACGACCAGATAGGTCGCAAAACCAATGCCGATGCATGCAGCCATGGACCAAGTGGGCACGTAGATCTCGATATTGCCGTTGTAGGCGAGCAACATAGAGCGGAAGATGGCCGTGAGCGAACCAATTATGACCGGCAGGCTCAGCACGAGCGACGCCACCACGCACAGCGTAATCGAGCGGATGTACAGATGCGAGATCTCGCTGTCGCGATAGCCAAAGACTTTCATGTAGCTGATCGAACGGGCGCTGTGGTCGATCACAGCCTTGGTCAGCAGGTACATAAACAGCAGGAAGATAAACACCGCGAGCCCGACCATCATGCCGATCATTTTGCCCATCATGCCGATGAACTGGTC
This sequence comes from Collinsella sp. AM16-21, assembly GCF_003471905.1. NCBI lineage: Bacteria > Bacillati > Actinomycetota > Coriobacteriia > Coriobacteriales > Coriobacteriaceae > Collinsella > Collinsella sp. AM16-21. Next base: position 96,295 of record NZ_QRKJ01000003.1, on the reverse strand, counting down.
GCCCACGGCACGCATGTCGTCGGGCGTGGTGTCGCCGGCAAAGTAACGAGCGTCGAGGTCGAGCTTCTCGTCGCTCACATAGCCGTTAAAGTAGGCGGCGTCGTTGTCGAACAGCTCGTTAAAGTCGTCGATACTCATATAGATATTCATGTCCGACTTGGAGCCCCAGACACAATCTTTGCCCGCGTACTCAAGGGAATAATGCTCGCCCTCGTACTTGTCGCCGAGCGCGACCTTCTGACCCTCGCTCCAGCCAAACTTATCGAGCAGACCGCCGCCAAAGACGACGCGCCCATCGCCGACGTTGAGGTCTTTCCAATAGCGCGAATCGGGCGAGATGCCGTAGACGGAAATCGTCTCCTCGCCATTACCATCGCCGCGGTCGTATTGCAGCTGGTAAACGGCATATTTCTCGGCCTGCGCGATTGCACCCGTGCCGTTGTCGGTCGTATTGACCGGGTGGATATCGTCGTTGTCAGTGTCGATCTTAGAGGCCTTGTCAATCAGGTCGATAGCCTCGTCGCGGTTGCAGTCGAGGGCATCGGCAAGATCGTCAAGGCGTGCGTAGAGCGCGTCCTTCTTGTCCTGGACCTTGGCAAGCGCGTCCTGCGCTGCGGCCAGGCTCTCGGCAGACGGAGACGCGGTCGCGGCATCGGCTGCCGCCCGCGCCGCATCGGCCGCGTCGTCAAGTGCGTCATCGGCATCCTGGGCGGCGGAAAGCAGCGCGCCGTCAACCGACTGCAAGCGCTCGAGTGCCGACCACTGCTCGCGCTCCTCGGCAGTACCCTCGAGCTCCAGCGGCGCCTTGAGCGTGTACTGGTGCTCAGCGACCAGGCTCGTCTCGAGGTTGTCCGCATAGTGCGTCATCGTGGGCAGAATCGCCAGGCCAAAGAGCAGCAGTAGCGACGCAAATGCAATGCCCACGAAGAGCGTGGCAAAGTTGCCCAGATTGCGCAGGAAGATACGCAGGCGGAAGCGGGAAACAAAACCCATGCGCTCCGGCAGCTGCAGGCCACGCTTGGTGCCCGATTTGCCGCTCGCCTCGTGACGAAGGAACTGCAACGGCGTCTTGCCCATTTTGCGAAGCAGGCCCACCAGCGTGATGAGGATGAGCGCGGCGGCGGGAACCACGGCGCACTTCACAAAGATCTCCCAGCTCCAGTACACCTGGAAGGGTGGCAGGCTGTACGAGCCGTAGTAGAGACCGCGCATGGGCTCGGTAAAGAACGCAACGCCGAGCGCAGTGCCCAAAAGCGCCGCGACCACGCCCACGATGGCGGGAAGTGCCAGGTAGTGCAGCACAATCTCGCGTCGACGATAGCCGCTGGCGAGCAGCGTGCCAATGATGGCGCTCTCCTCCTCGATGGTGGCGTCAGTGAGCACCACAAAGACAAACGCCATGATCACGATGATGATGTCGAGCAACGTCATCCACATCATGGAGTCGCCGTCCACGTCGTCGCGCGCATAGCCAATGCCCTGATTGGAATCGGCATCGATCAGATCGTCCACGCGCGCATCGGCATCGGCCAGCGCCTCGACCATGTCCTGTTCGGCATCGATGCGATCTGCAGTGGAGAGATCGCGATCGGCAAAGATGAAGGAGTAGGTGTAGGCAGGCGCGCCGCCGGCATCCTCGAGCGCGGCAAAGCCGGCATCGGTGACCTCGGCCACGCCGTACGTGATGGTGTTCACCGTAAAGTCCGAATTATTGAGGAACAGCGCCTGGCTATCGGGCTGGGTCATGATGCCGCAGATAGTGTAGATGCGACCCTCAAGCTCGACCTTATCGCCCACGGCAAGATCGTTGTTGGTGGCAAAAACGCGGTCGATGGCCACCTCATCGTCCGTCTTGGGCTGCCTGCCCTCACAGTAGGACGCGATATCGACCTTGGTGCGGTGCGCATAGGTGCGCAGCGTGCGCTTGGTGCCATCGTCGCCGGCGGTTTTTTTGATGATGGCGTCGATGGAGAAATTCTTGTAGAGTGTGACGCCGCCGACGTCGTCAGCCGCATCCTCGGCTGCCTTGAGCTGGTCTTTGGTGGCCTCGAAGGAGGTGGTCACGCGGCCGTCCTCGATCGTGTACGCATCGCGCATGTCGTCGATAAGGCAACCGATGGAATGCGCCGCGAGCAAAAAGCCCGAGGTAAGGGCGATGCTTCCGCACATGAGTAAAAAGATGCCCAGGTACTTGCCGATATTGCGGCGCAGCTCGCGCGGGAGTCGCTTTGCGAGAGGTGTCATGGTGTCGCCTACCAATCGAGTTCGGCGGCCGCGACGGGCGACTCGTTGAGCTCATCCTCGACAATGCGCCCGTCGCGCAGGCGCAGCACGCGATTGGCCATGCGCGCGATGGCGGCATTGTGGGTGACAATGATGATGGTGCAGCCGTAGGTGCGGTTGACATCCTCCATGAGCTGCAAGATTTCCTTGGACGTCTTGTAGTCAAGCGCGCCCGTGGGCTCGTCGCACAGCAGCAGGCCCGGGTTTTTGACGAGCGCACGGCCGATGGCGCAGCGCTGCTGTTGGCCGCCCGAAACTTGGCGCGGGAACTTGTTGCGGTGCTCGTAGAGGCCCAGCGAACGCAGCAGGTCGTCGACATTGAGCGGGTTTTTGGACAGGTGCGCCGTGACCTCGATGTTCTCCTTGATGGTGAGATCGGGCACCAGGTTGTAGAACTGGAAGACAAAGCCCAGCTCACGGCGTCGGTATTCGCCCAGGTCGGTAGGTTTGAGCACTGTGAGGTCGCAGCCGTCCACCATGATGGAGCCGCCGTCGGCATCCTCCAGGCCGCCGATCAGGTTGAGAAAGGTCGACTTGCCCGAGCCCGAGGGCCCCAGCATGACGCAGATCTCGCCGCGGTTGATGGACGTGTCGATGCCATCGAGCACCGTCAGGCGCGCATCACCATCGCCGTAGTGTTTCTTGAGCCCGTTGACCTGGACGTAGGCATGCTTTGTCGCCATGCTATCCCCCCATTGTTAGCCTGTTGCTACTTTTCTAGGGTAATAGTAAACCCAGGCGAACTATTTTTGGAGCGAGGCCTGGAATTTATTTCAGACTAGTCATTGGGTAGTCATTGGGTAAACATACTCATTGGGGACAGACTTAAATGAGTGAAATCGCTCATTTAAGTCTGTCCCCAATGAGTATGTCCCCAATGAGTGGTCCCAAAGGCCGGCATATTGGGACAGTCCTTGCCAACCCGTCCGGCAGACCGGCGAATCGGCAAAGACTGTCCCCGATGACTAGTCGTTTAAGAACGTCCCCAATGACTAGGTGGCTAGGCGCGGGATTTGTTGTGCGCGAGAGCTAGGCCTACGGCGGCGATGGCCGCGGCAAAGAGCACCGTGACGCCCAGATCGCAGGCGATGTCGCCCAGCACGGTGGACGTCAGGTCCGCGGCGAGCGCCTTGCCAATCGCGTCGTTCACCCAAAACGTCGGCACAAAATGCGCCGCGGTCTGCACGGCCGAGCCCATGAGCGACAGCGGCATCCAAGCGCCGCCCAAAAACGTCATGAGCATGCCAAGCAAGTTGCCCACGCCGTTGAGCAGCTCCTCGCGCGCGCCCAAGCTCGACAGCGTAAAGCCAACGGCCAGAGGCGTGCACGCCAGGGCAAACGTCGCCGCCAGCGCCAGGCACACACGACCCGCGCCGACCTCGGCAACCGCGCCGGCAAAGCCCACGACGCCCATCATGCTCGACACGAGCCAAATGCAGACGGTGAGCACCGCGGCAGCCGCGAACACAGCAAGCGAACGCTGGCGCTCGGAGACCGGGCTGGCCTCCATGCGGCGCACGCGCTCGGGCTCGTTCATGCCCGAGAACACCAATCCCACCGACACGATGACCGACGAGATGATCGCGTACGCGCCAAAGTTGAAGTACGACTTGAGCGTGGCGGCGGCAGTCGAGTAGACCTTGACCTGCTCAATCTCGACCTTCGCGCGCTTGGCGGCGGCATGCTCGGCGGCCTTTGCGACGCTGCCGTTAGAGGCGGCGGGCTCAAGTGCGGCCGCAGCGCCCGCGAGCGAGATCCACCGCGAGGCCTCGGCAGACGAGAGCGCCGCCGCCATGGTACCGGAGCCGTACGTCACATCGAGCTTGGGCAGGTCTTCCCCCGCACGGGCGGCTGCAACAAGATCGTCCTCAAACCCCTCCGGGATAAAGAACACGCAATCGGCGCTGCCCTTGGCGCTATTGCTCTTGGAGAGCGCATCCGCAAGGTCGTACGTGTCGTCACCAACGCCCGTGACCAGGTCAAAGCGTGAGCCTAGGTGCTTGGTAAGCGCCCGCGAAAGGTCGCTATTGTCGCGGTCGACCACGATCACGTTGGTGTCGTAGGGCTCGTACTCGGTAAGCTGCGACGAGTTCCAGCTCACCGAGGCCGCGATGAATACGCCCATGAGCGAGATGAACACCGTATAGATGAGCAGGTAGAACGGGTGCGCCAGCGCCATGCGAAGCGCGGTCTTAAAGGTGCTCATAGCGGCTCCTTCCAAAGATCAGCGTGGCGGCGGCAACGAACACCAGGGCCATCAGGACGAGCGCGCCGGCGCGAACGGCAAAGGGGCCCAGGTCCTCAAAGAAATACAGGCGGTTGAACATGTCGCAGATAAGCTTGACGGGATTGAGCCAGCACTCGGCCGGGCAGGCGCGGGCGACGTCGTCGGCAAGTGCCATCGCCGGCTCGCCGTAGAGGCCGGCGAACAGGGCGCACGTGGTGGCAAAGCCCGTGAGGATGCCCGACTTGGACGCCTTGCCACCCTTAACGGGAAGCGTGCCCACAAAGAGCCCCAGGCCCGTGGCGGCAAGCGCGGATGCAGCACCGCCCAGCAGGCACAGCCCCTCGCGCCCGCCAAAGTCGACGCCAACGACTAGGCGCACGTAGCCAATCGCGACCGCCATCGAGGCAAAGGAAACCAGCCACGAGCCGACAAAGATGCCGGCTAGCGACGCCGTCTTGGAAAGGCCACCCACGCAGCGGCGCGCGCCAAGGCCCGACAGATTGGGCTGCAGGTCGACGACGCTCAAGGCGGCAAACTCGGCAGACATCATCGCGACCAGACCAAAGAGCGCGTAGTAGTAAATGGTCGTGCCGTCGGGCGTGGTGCGCGTCAGGCTCACGCGACGGGTTCCGCCCTCGAGCGACAGGGCGCGCGCAACCGTCTCCGGATCGGCGAGCGCCGCCGGGTTGTCCTGGGCAATCTGGGACATGAGCTCGGCATTTTGTGTATACGAGCTTGCCACCGTCTCCAGAATGCTGCGGTCGATGAGCACCGTCGACGCACGCGAGCTGTCATAGCTCGACAGCAACGTGAGCTTGGGCGTGCCCGCAGCGTCGACCGTATAGATGCCCGCGACCTCGCCGGACTTGAGCGCACGGTTCGCGGCGTCCGCATCCTCGCACTCGTGAATCTCGAGCAGTTGATCGTCGCCCTCCTTGGCAAGCGAGGTCGCCACGTCCTTAAAGGACGAGGCCTCCCAGGCTTCGTCGGCAACGACGGCCACCGGCACCGGGTCGACCTTGCCGTCGGAGCTGAGGTTCGCAAACATAAACATGAACATCGTTGAAAGCGCAATGGGAAAGATCGCGCCCCAAACCCATGTACTCGGTCGACGCAATAGCGTCTTGAGCGTGGTGATGATGGTATTGAACATGGCCGCCCCCTAGTCGCGCAGCTCGCGGCCGGTGATCTCGAGGAACACGTCGTTGAGAGTCGGCGGCTCGCTCCACACGCGGCCGAGCGCCACGTCGGCGGCGCGCAGCGTGTCGAGGATGTCCACCAGGTTGTGCGGGCTCGCCTCGCAGGTGCAGACGAGCTCGCCGCCGGACAGCTCGACCGAAAGCACGTGCTCGAGAGCGCGCAGCCGCTCGACCGTGGCGGCCTCGACGGCGCCGACCTCGACAGTCACGCGCTCGCCCATCTGGATCATGCGCTTGAGCTCGTCGTTGGTGCCCTGTGCCAGCACGCGCCCGCCGTCCATGATCATGATGCGGCTGCAGATCTGCTCGACTTCCTCCATGTAATGGCTGGTATACACCACCGTGGCGCCCTCGTCGCGCAGGCGGCAGATGCCCTCCAGGATGGCGTTGCGGCTCTGCGGGTCGACCGCCACCGTGGGCTCGTCAAAAAAGATGAGCTCGGGCTTGTGCGCGATGCCGCAGGCAATGTTGAGGCGGCGCGCCAGGCCACCCGAGAGCTTGCCGGGGCGGAACTTGGTAAAGTCGCCCAGGCCGACAAAGTCGATCGCCTCGTCCACGAGCGCGCGGCGGCGCTTGCGGTCGCTGACGTAGAGACTACAGAAATAGTCGATGTTCTCGCGCACGGTGAGTTCGTCGAACACCGCCACCTGCTGCGGCACCACGCCGATGCGGCGCTTGAGGTCATAGCGCGTGGGCGTCATGGGTTCACCGAACAGCTCGATAGTGCCTTTGTCGTAGGAGAGCAGCTGCAGAATGCAGTTGATGGACGTGGTCTTGCCCGAGCCGTTGGGGCCCAGCAGGCCAAAGATCTCGCCGGGGGCGATGCTCAGATTAAAGTGGTCGAGCGCAATAAGATCGTCGTAGCGCTTGACGAGATTTTCGACGTGGACGATGTCTGTCATGAGGCGGCCCTTCTGTTGATTGCGGCCCGGTACGATTGCATCATCGCAGGAACCGCCGGCGCGCACCAGTGAGCTTTGTCACGAGTGCGGAGCATGGTCGCACGGCCTGTCGATGCCCCCAATTTGCCGCGCGGGAGGAATGTCACGGTTGCGCAGGCGGCCCCTCCACCACGCGCAGCTTCGCGTACAATACCCGTATGAACAGGCTTTTCGACAAATCGATCGTGCTGGCGTGCTGTATTGCGGCCGCTCTGGGCCTTGCTGTGGACGCTCGCCTGGTCGCGGCGTTTTGTCTTGGCGTTATTGCCACCTCGCTGGCCGAGGTCGCACAGGGAAACCGCGCCCGCCGTGCGAGCGAGGCCGTGAGCTACGCCTACATCATCGCGGCCGTCTTCGTGCCGCCGTTTGTGCCGTTTGCGCCTCTCGCCCTCTATGACATCGCGCGGCGCGTGCGCCGTGAGCACGCCTGGGTCGCGCTGGGCATTGGCGTCGCCTTTGTCTTTGCACTCATCGCGGACCTTCGCGCCGACGCGCTTGCCGCCCGAACGCTCCTGCTGACCGCCATCCTTTCGGTTGCCGCCACCTTGCTATCGCTACGTACCGCCCAGTTGGAGCGCGAGCAGCGGCGCATGCGCCGTACCCGCGACGAGCTGCAGGAACGAGCCCTCGTGCTCGAGGCACGTAACCGCGACCTTGCCGATCGTCAGGACTACGAAGTCGAGCTCGCGACGCTCGCCGAACGCGCCCGCATCGCGCGCGAGATCCACGATAACGTCGGGCACCAGCTCACGCGCGCCTCACTGCAGGCCGAAGCCCTGCGCGTGGTCCACGCCGACGAGCCCGGCGTCGCCGCCGATTTCGCCGACGTCAAACGCACGGTTGACGAGGCGCTCCAGCTCGTACGCACCAGCGTCCACGCGCTCAACGACAACGCTGTCGACCTTTCCGTGCAACTCGAACGCATTGTTGAAGGCGCGCGCTCGGACGGCGGCCCGCAGATTGAGCTTGAAGTTTTGGCCGAACATGCGCCCGCAAACGTCGCCAACTGCTTTGCGGCGGTCCTGCGCGAGGCGCTCTCCAACACCATGCGCCACGCTTGCGCCCATGCTGTCACCGTACGATGCATGGAGCATCCGTCGTTTTATCAGCTCATCGTTACCGACGATGGCGCGGGCGGGGTTCAAGCAAGCGGCCGCAACGTCACAGAAGGCATGGGGCTCGGCTCCATGCGCGAGCGCATCGAGGCGCTTGGCGGCACCTTTACCGCCGGCCCGCGTGCCGGCTCCCCCGGCTGGCGTGTGTTTGCCACCGTTCCCAAACCGCAAGGAGATGAGGGCCGATGAGGCTCATCGTTGTCGACGACGACCGCTTGGTGGTCGATTCGCTCAAGATTATCCTGGGCGCCCAGCCGCAGATCGAAGTGATGGGCACCGGCGCCAACGGCGACGATGCGATGGCGCTCTACGCCGAGCACGCGCCCGATATCGCGCTGCTCGACATCCAGATGCCGGGGCGTGACGGACTTTCGGCGGCACGCGAGATCCTTGAGCGCGACCCCGCGGCACGCGTCGTGTTTCTGACGACATTCTCGGATGACGAGTACATTGTATCGACGCTCAAACTGGGCGCCCGCGGCTACCTGATCAAAACCGATGCCGCCGCCATTCCGCCGGCGTTGACGCAGGTCATGGACGGCAAACGTGTGCTCGAGGGTAAGGCGATCGAGGACATCAACTTTGATGGGGCGGGTGCCGCGGCGGGCATGCCCCGCCGGCCCGCCGCCTTTGCCAGCCTGACCGACCGTGAGTTCGAAGTCGCCGAGCTCATCGCCCGCGGCCTCGACAACAAGGAGATCGCCGCCACCGCCTATATGGGCGAAGGCACGGTGCGCAACCACATCAGCTCGATCCTAGCCAAAATGGGCCTGCGCAACCGCACGCAGATCGCCATCGCCTACCTGCGGGGGTAGTTGTCCGACGACCAACCGCTCCGACATAGCAAAATGGCTGCCGCCGATTTAATGCCATTTCAAAACTATGCCGGTTTACGGGGCTAAACGCAGAACCCCCATCCATACCCGCGTTTTCTGCAAAATGACGGCTCGTCTACCTGCAGTTTTATTTTCACGAATATCGGCGTGGTTGGGGACTCGTGATTCAGCCCCGTAAACCGGCATAGTTTTGGAACCGCGGCGTCACACCGACACCCCACAAGCCATACAGAGCCAAAAATGATCCGTTTTCCTCCGCCCGCGGAGATCGGCTGACGGCGCCCGCCACGAAATGGGCCCATCTACTACGTTTAGTCCAGTACCCCCCGACCATACCTCTGTTTTTCAGAAAACCGCAGGCGTTCTACCTGCGGTTTTGTTTTCGCGTTTTTTTGGCATGGTTGGGGGTAAGGGGCTAAACGTAGTAGATGGGCCGATTTCGTGGCGGCCCTTCCTCCCCTACGCACAAAAGTGCCGCCACGGAGAAGGGAGACGTCTCCGTGGCGGCTGGGGGTGGGGGTGGGGGCTATGTTCTGGCTCCCCGCCGGCCGCCCGGGGCCTTTTGGCCCCGGGCGCTGCCAGCGTGCCTAGCGCTTACGGATACCCCAGACCAGGGCTCCGACGCCAGCCATGGCAATAACAAATGCCATGAGCAGCGCAGCGGCCTGCTGGTCACCCGTGGTGGGCAGGAAACCCTTGACCGTCTTGACGATGTTCGTCACGGTCTTGGGCGTGCCGGGATCGGGCGTCGGCACGGGCGTCTCGGGCTTCTTGTACGTATTGTTGAACACGATACCCTCGACGCTCTTGTCGCCCTTGGTAAAGGCGACGTTCGCCTTGAGGTTGCCCTCGCCGTCGTCGACCACGTTGACGGTCGCGGTAAAGACGGACTTGTCGTAGGTCATACCGGCCTCGTCGCCCTTGACCTCGCTGATGGTGTAGACGTACGTACCAGGCTCGTCGTACTCGAACTTGTCGAAGTTGATCTTGCCGTCGGCATCGTTGGTGACGGTGGACTCGATGTCCTCGCCAACGAGCTTAAAGCTAAACTCGTCCTTCTTGAGCTCGCGTCCCTCGAGCACCTTGATGGCGCCGATGGAAACCTGCGTGGGCATGGCGTGATACTTGTTGGTAAAGCCAGCCGACTCGGTGGTTCCCTCGAGCTTGTGCGTCGCGGTCAACGTGCCGTCGCCATTGTCGGAGACGGTGGTCACGACGGTGTAGGTCGTGCCGTCATAGGTGACGCCCTTGTACAGGCCGAGCGCGTTGGGGCAAGCCTCGCGCAGCGTGTACGTGTGCGTGCCGGGTGCCTCGTAGCGGATCGGGCTCAGCGTAACGTTGCCGTTGGCGTCGTTGGTGCCACTAGCGACAGTCACGCCGTCCTCGAGCAGCTCAAACGTGAACTCGCCAGCTGCAAGGTCACGTCCGGTCAGACGCTTGACGGTCGTGACCTGATCGGTCACGGAAGAATCGGTAGGCGCCACGCTGTACGTGTTGGTGAACGTAAAGTCCGCACCGTCGCCGCCGTCGCGCTTGACGCCCAGGTGCCCAGCGCCGTCGTCAGTCACGGTATAGGAAACCTTGCGCGTGGCGTTGGCGTCGTTGGTCACGCCAGGGGCGCTACCGGACTCGGTCACCGTGTAGGTAAAGGTGTGCGAGCGCGGGGCGGTGGGGGCTGCGGGCTCGGACTCGTCGCTGGGCTCGTCGGCGTTGACATCAGCGTCGGCGTCGGCCTCTTCAGCCTCTGCCTCGTCGGCCTCTGCCTCGTCGGCCTCTGCCTCGTCGGCCTCGGCTTCGTCAGCTTCGTCTGCCTCGGCCTTATCGGTCGCATCGTCCGTCACGCCCAGAGCGCGGTTGAGGTCCTCGAGCGTAAAGCGGATCTTGCCAAAGTCCACGTTGCCAGCCGCGTCGTTGGTTGCGGTCGTGCGCTCGGGCATCGGGGCACTAGCCTCGTCGGCGGTCACGGTAAAGGTGAACTTGCCCGTGATGTCAGCCGGGGTCAGGCCCTCGGCAGCTTGGAGCTTCTTAGTGCCGGTGAGCGCGGCATCGACGGCTTCGGCGCCGTAGACGTTCTCGAACAAGGGCTCGACGCCGCCGTAGTCGACCGTTGCCGTCAGGGTACCGTCACCGTTGTCGACGACGATAACCTTAAAGCCAAAGCTCCACGTTGTAGCGGAAACGCCATTCGGCAGCCCGAATAAATCTTCGTAGGCCGTGTAGTTAATGGTCCAGGCAAGCTTACCGTCCTTGTCGGTACGATGGGCAAGCCCAGCAGCCTCAAGATCAGCAAGCATCTTAGTGTCGTAGTGCAGCGTATCAAAGCTCACGTGCCCGCCGATATTGGGCTTGAGGTTTTCGTATGCCACAAGCTCACCCTGATAGGCGATGCCGAACCAGAACTCGCCGTCGGCCATCGGGCGGCCGGTCAGAGTCTTGGTGGCAACGACCTGAGCGGCGGTGCCGCCAGGCGTGTTGGTCGTAGCGCTGTAACTGTTGTGGAACGGCACCAGGGCCTTCTCGACCTTGCTCTCGCCACTCTTGTGGACCGTCTCATGCGTGCCCTCGGGACCGCCGGAAACGGTCGTCGTAGCAGTGAGCGTGCCGGCGGCGTCGTCGGCGATGGCGATCGTCACCGTGCGCACGGCGTCGTCGTAGGTGTAACCGGGCTGGCCGTCGTTCTTCTCGGCCACGGTGTACGTAAAGGTCTTGCCGGCGTCAGCCTGCGTAAATATAACCTCATGACCAGCCAGAATGTCGATCAGTCCGACCGTTGCCTCTGCCGCTGCGGGGGACTTGAAGCTATTAGCCCCGGGCAGCAGACCGAGCGCGCGAGCCGAAGCGTCGTCAGCAGGTGTCACGGTAAAGGTGAACTGACCCTCGGTCATGGGGCGGCCGTCCAGATACTTGCTGAGCCACAGACCGCCGGCAGCGGTGTAGTTAAGCTCAGTGCGGTACGTGTTGGTAAAGCGTCCGTTTTCCTTCTTGGTGACGTTGGCGGTCAGGGTGCCATCGCTGTCCTCGGTCACGGTCACTTCGGCGGTTGCGACATGCGCGTCATACGTCATGCCGACCGTGCTGCCCGCGTTCTCGCGAATCTCGTACTTATAGGTTCCGGCAGCGGCGTAGTGGATCTTACCGAACTTGATGGCGGCGATGCCGTCCTTCGCGTCCCTCTTGCTCACGGTTACGGTTGCGGGATCGGGCAGCGGGGCGCCTTCGGGGGCGGTGATGGTAAAGCTGAACTCGTCCCCATCCGTCCAGTCGCGGCCGTCAATGGCCTTGCTCAGGCCAAAGTCGAGCTCTGTGTCGAGCGGGGTCACGCTGTAGGAGTTCTTGAACTCAATGCTCTTGGCGTCCTCGGCACCCTTCAGCTCGTGCTTTGCCTCGAGCGTACCATCGCCCTTGTCGGTAATGGTCGTCACGATAGTGTAGGTCTTGTCGTCGTAGGTAATGCCCTTGCTAGTGGTTCCACCGTTGACCTCGCGCAGCGTATAGGTGTGCGTTCCGGCCTTGTCGTACTTCACGGGGTTCATCGTAATCGTGCCGTCGGCGCCGTTGGTGCCGGTAGCGACGACCTTGCCGTCCTCGCCCTCGACGAGCTCGAAGCTAAACTCGCCAGCCTTGAGGTCGCGACCGGTCAGGACCTTGGTCGCGGTGATCTGGTCGGTGACGCTAAACTCGTTGGGCTTCGGCTTGTAGCTGTTGTTGAATTTCGCCTCATCGGCTCCCTTCAGCTCATGCTTTACCACGAGCTCACCCTTACCGTTGTCGGTGACGGTCGTCTCGATGGTGTAGGTCTTGCCGTCGTAGGTGATGCCGTTGTTGGCGTCGCCCGGGACCTCGCGCAGCTTGTAGGTATGCTTGCCGGGCTCGTTGTAGGTGATCTCACTCATCGTGATCTTGCCGTCGGCGGCGTTGGTGCCGGTGGCGACGACCTTGGCGTCCTCGCCCTCGACGAGCTCGAAGGAGAACTCGCCTTCCTTGAGGTCGCGGCCGTCCAGGACCTTGGTCGCGGTGATCTTGTCGGTAACGCTGGAATCCTTGGGCGTCACGTTGTAGGCGTTCTCAAAGGTCGCCTTCTCGTCGTTCTGCAGCTTGTGCTCCACGCTGAGGGTGCCGTCGCCGTTGTCCTTGACGATGGTCACAACAGTGTACTCAGCGGTGCTGTAAGTAATGCCGTTTTCGATGGCGCCGGCCTTGGTCTCGCGCAGCATGTAGGTGTGCTCGCCAGCCTCAGTGTAGGTGACGGGATCCATCACGATTTTGCCGTCGGCATTGTTGGCGCCGGTGGCGACAACGTTATTGCCCTCGACGAGCTCGAAACGGAACTCGCCAGCCTTGAGGCCGCGCCCGTCCAGAACCTTCTTCGCGGTGATCTGGTCGGTGACGCTGGACTCGTTCGGGGCAGTGTTGTACTTGTTCTCAAAGCGTGCCGGCTTGGTGCCCTCGAGCGCATGGGTCACCTTAAGCGTGCCGTCGCCGTTGTCGATGACGCTCGTCTTGATGGTGTAGTTCGTCTTATCGTACGTAATCCCGTTGCTCAGCCCCGCCTCGTTGGGGAGCTTCTCGCGCAGTGTGTAGGTGTGATTGCCAGGCTTATCGTAAGTGATTTTATCCATGACGATTGTGCCATCGGCAGCATTGGTGCCGGTGGCGACGAGCTTGTCGCCCTCGACGAGCTCGAAGGAGAACTCGCCGGCCTTGAGGCCGCGGCCGGTCAGGACCTTGTTCGCCTTGATCTCGTCGGTGACGCTAGAGCTCTCGGAGGTCAAGCCGTAAGAATTCTTGAACTCGGCAGCCTTGGCATCCTTCAGGACATGATGGACATCGAGCGTGCCATCGCCATTGTCCGTAACCGTGGTCACGATGGTGTAGGTCGCGGTGCTGTAGGTGATGCCACCGGCGTCGCCCTTGACCTCGCGCAGCGTGTAGGTGTGCTCGCCGACCTCGGTGTAGGTGATCTTGTCCATCGTGATCTTGCCGTCGGCCGCATTGGTGCCCCTGGCGACGACATCGTTACCCTCGACGAGCTCGAAACGGAACTCGCCGGCCTTGAGGTCGCGCCCGTCCAGGACCTTCTTCGCGGTAATCTGATCGGTGACGCTAGACTCATTCGGAGCAGTATTGTACTTGTTCTCAAAGCGCGCCGGCTTGGTGCCCTCGAGCGCATGGGTCACCTTAAGCGTGCCGTCGCCGTTGTCGATGACGCTCGTCTTGATGGTGTAGCTCGTCTTATCGTACGTGATCCCGTTGCTCAGCCCCGCCTCGTTGGGGAGCTTCTCACGCAGCTTGTAGGTGTGAGTGCCGGGCTTATCGTAAGTGATTTTGTCCATGACGATCTTGCCGTCGGCAGCGTTAGTGCCCTTGGCGACGACCTTGTTACCCTCGACGAGCTCGAAGGAGAACTCGCCCTCCTTGAGGTCGCGCCCGGTCAGGACCTTCTTCGCGGTGATCTGGTCCTCGACAGGCTTCACGCTATAGGTGTTCTTGAACTCGGTCTCGCCCGAGATCTTTTCAACGTCAGCCTTAAGCCCACCTGTGGCCTTAACAGCCACGGTCACCTTGAACGTGGCAACGTTCTCGCTGTAGGTAATGCCACCGACGCCGCCCTTGACCTCGCGGACCTCATAGGTGTACTCGCCCGGCTTGTTATAGGTGATCTCGCCAAAGTTAATGGCCGCCTTGCCATTGTCGTCCAGGTCGGCATTGGTCACGGTCGCGGTCGCGGGTGCGGGCATCGGGGCGTCATTCTCGGACGTCGCGGAGAGCTCAAACTTAAACTCGTCCGTATCCGTCCAATCGCGACCCTCGAGCACCTTGGTCAGGCCAAAGCTCGTCTTGGTATCCACCGTTGCCGGCGTCACGTTAAAGCTGATCTTGCCGTTGTTGCCCAGGTGAACGTCAACCTCCGTGGCGTTGTTGTTCCACTTGGGGTTGAGCACGTCGGCCGCGGTGCGGGTGGGGTTGTCACCGCCCACACGCTCCTTGGTGGTATGCAATTCGTCAATAAAGGCCAGGCGCGCGGTTCCCTTGCTAAACGACAGGTTTCCGTTCGCGTCGCGCACGAAGGCGTCCTCAGAGCTCGCGGCGTCTCCGCCGGTAAACTCAATAACGGCAATACGGGATTCGGCCTTACCGTCTGCGCCCAGCGCCTCGAACTCATCCTTGTAGTAATAGATGCCCTCGGCAGCCAGCGAGCCCGTCGCAGGCGTTGTGCAGTTCTTATCCACATAAATGGGAGTCTGCTTCTGGAAATAGTAATAACGATTGGAATCGGCGGGCTCAAAGTTCGCAATCGTATCGCCCAGCGTACCGCCATTCCACTTGTTCGCGTAGAAGTTAACAGTCTTGGAGCCGTTCTCCGCGGTGATCGTATTGCTCTTGATGTAGTCCTTAAGCCCCACTACCTGCTCGGGTGTAAACAGGTTATCGAGCGCGTCTTTCTTAACACTCGAGGTGTAGTTCACCTGGATGGGCTCAGTATCGTCGACCGTAAGAACGCCATCGGTAATCTTAAAGTGGCGCAGCGGAATCAGCGACGCGGGAATCTTGACCGTTACGATATCGCCGGTCTGGGGCTCGCCCTTTCCGGCATGCTGAACGGTGATAACCAAGTTCGCGGCGGCACCAGTAAATGTATAGGTATCGACATTGCCCTCGGCCTTCATTGCCGGGCCAGTAAACGTCTCGCCGTTGTACACGACAGACGTAAAGTTGTCGACCTGCATAAAGTCGCCCAGCTCGTCAGTAAACGTAATATAGCCAGACTTATGCTCGCCATAACCGCCGTGAACTTCGGTCGGGTAACCGGCTTGGATAATGCTTCCCGAGATCTCTTCGAAGATTTTCTCGAGCTCAGAAGCGCTGGTTGCCGACTTGTAGTAATTGGCGTTTTCTGCGCGCGCACCAAAGTTGATGGTCCATTCGTCCCAGACAGAAATGCTGGATGAGGCGGCAGGATAGTTGCTCGACACGGCATGCATGAACTTATTCTCTTTGCTTGTGCCATCAGCCGTGGGGATGGCACTGGGGTTTACGCCGCTAAAGATACCGATCGTATAAATGTCGGCACCTTTATCCTTGATCTTCTTGGCGCTGTTGATAGCGTCATTGGCAACCTCGTTCTCGAATTCGTCCCAACTCGTGGGCGAGCCATCGGTGAAGAAGACGACGACCTTCTTGGCGTCGGCGCGATCAGACGAAATGCCCTCAGCCAGTTGTAAGCCGTAATCGGCTCGCGTGGCGCCAGCGGGACTGATGGAGTCGATCGTACTCTTAAGGCTCTCCGCGTCCTCGCCCTTGCAGAGCGTCAGCTTCTTCATGGTCTGCGAATAGTTGTAGCCGTATCTATCCTTACCGTTGCCGACATCAGTGGACTTTGTGCCCGCGAACTTAACGATGGCGACCTTGTGCTGCTTGGACTCATCTGCAATACCTTGGTTTTGCGTGGCGATGGTGTCAATAAAGCTATTGGCGGCCTTCTTCAGCGCATCAATACGCTTGGTTCCGTCATTTCCGCTCATGTCATCCTTCATCGAGCCAGAAGCATCCAACACCAGCACGATGTCGAGCGGCTTGCCGGAGACCGTCGTATCGGATGTCGAAGAGATAGCAGACAGCGTGGTCAGGAAATCAGAATCCCCGTTCTCGACTGCCTTGACCGTCTTATCGGTCCAGATTCGGCCGACGTTTTGAGTTGTTACTTCCTTGCCGTCATAGCCGCCGGCCCAGAACTTCCAGTAGTTGCTGGTATCGCGGTCGACGACCGTTTTTCCGGTCATGGCCGGTCCGTCCATTCCTGTGCTGGACCTGGCGTTGGCCTCGGGCAGCATGGCAAATGCTGCAGCCGGCAACACAAGCACTACGGCAAGTATCACCGCCAAGAGACCCCTCGTGTACTTACTCATCGCGTCTCCCTTCTCGCGGTCTCAGACCTTGCAACAGCCTAAAGTTACGAAATGAGACACAATTTGGGCAGGTGACACATGTTCCAGATTCTGTTTTGGGCGTGAGACAAATGTCTCACCAAAGTTGAGACACGGCGTTTTCGCAGGAAAACGGGTGCGACCGAAGATGGACGGGCCAAAATGGCCCAATTTCCTCCAGCCAGAGGGGGTTGATTAATAAACCCCGCCACGAAACCGGCCCATCTACTACGTTTAGCCCGATACCCCTGACCATAACCGCGTTTCATAAAAAACCGCAGGTGTTCTACCTGCGGTTTTGTTTTTGCGTTTTTCGCTATGGTTGGGGGTTGCCACTCAAAAGTAGTAGATGGGCCGGTTTCGTGGCGGCGGGGTCACGTGGCGGCCCTCGCAGGGCCAAAATGATCCGTTTTCCTCCGTCCTTGGGGGATCAAGGGCCGTCACCGATATGGCGCCATTTCAAAACTATGCCGGTTTACTACGATAAAAATAAGATCCCCGACCACGCGTGACTTTTTCGCAAAACCGCAAGCCGTCTACCTGCGGTTTTGATTTTGCCAAATGCGGCGCGGTTGGGGGTAGGCGATTTATCGTAGTAATCCGGCATAGTTTTGTTCACGGCGGCTCCACGGCGCGTTTAAGCGCGGGGCCGGCGGGGCATTTTTGCCCCGCCGGCCCCCATTCCAGCGCTATACCAGCCCCATCCCAGCTCTATTCCGGTTTGGTTTCCACCGTGGGAGCCTTGTTCGCCGCGACCGGAGTGTGGGCGGTATCCATAGTCAGGCAGTGCTTGGGGCAGCTCTCGATGCACTCGCCGCACACCACGCAAGCGTACGGATCGATCGACCAGGTACCGTCCTTGCGATCAACCGCGAGCGCGCCCGCCGGGCAGCGGCGCGCACACATACCGCAGCAAATGCACACGTCCATGTCGTTGACGATGTGCCCGCGCAGGCGCTCGGGTGCCGCGAGCTTCTCCTGCGGATAGCACACCGTGACCGGCTGCTTGACCATAGAACCCAAGGCCGTCTTGGCAAATGTCAGCAAACTCATGCCGTGCCTACCTTTCCGTGCAGCTAATGCAGGGGTCGATGGTCAGGATAATCATGGGCACGTTGGCAAGGAGCACGCCCTGCAGCGCATGTGTCAGACCCGCCAGGTTCTGCGACGTCGGCGTGCGCACACGGAAACGGTCCAAGTTCTTGGTGCCGTTGCCGCGCACATAGTAATACGCCTCGCCGCGCGGCTGCTCAATCACAACCTCGCCGCGCGCGCCGTCGGCCGGCGTGAGCTTGGTGCGCCCGCCGATACCGTCGTGCGGAATCTTGCCAACAAGCTCCTTAATGATGTCCATGGCCTGCGTGACCTCGGCGCAACGCACCTGGCAGCGGGCATAGCAGTCGCCGTCGGTCGCCACGATGGGCTCAAACGCAGCCAGATCCGCATAGGCACCGTCGCCGAACATGCGCACGTCGTAATCCACGCCCGAGGCGCGGCCGAACGGGCCGACCATCGAAAGCTCCAGTGCATCTTTCTTGCTGATCACGCCCACGCCATGCAGGCGCTCGCCGCAGCTGGCGTCGTCCAAAAACGTATGCACCAGGGCCTCGTAGTCGGGGCGCATGGCATCGAGCGTCTGGACAATGCCGGCCAGCTCGGAGTCCTCAATATCGTGCTTAAGGCCGCCAATCTCGTTGATCGACAGAATCACGCGACCGCCGCACGTGCTCTCGAAGATCTTGAGAATCTGCTCGCGCAGGGTCCACGAACGATAGAACAGCGCCTCGAAGCCAAAGGCATCGGCGAGCAGACCCAGCCACAGCAGGTGCGAGTGGATGCGCGAAAGCTCGTGCAAAATGGTGCGGATATACTGCACGCGGCCGGGCACCTCGATGTCGAGCATGCGCTCGCAGGCGCTGGCATAACCGTAGCTGTGGCCCACGGCGCAAATGCCGCAGATGCGCTCGGCGATGTAGCCAAACTGATGCATGTCGCGCTTTTCGGTGAGCTTCTCGAGTCCGCGGTGCACAAAGCCGATCTGCGGAATTGCCTCGATAACGCGGTCATCCTCGATCACCAGGTCCAGATGAAGCGGCTCGGGCAGCACCGGGTGCTGCGGGCCAAACGGAATAACGGAGCGATGTGCCATGGACCTTACGCCTCCTTTTTCTGCTTGTCGCGGGCGGCCTTGGCGGCAAGCGCCGCGCGGACCTTGGCCGCTTTCTCGGGATCCATGGCGGCGAGCTTTGCCTCCATCTCGGCGGCTTTAAGTGCGGCCTTGGCCGCGGCCTCGTCATGCTGAGTATCGGAGCCGGCAGCCGCAGCGGGCTGAGCAGCGGCGCCCGCGGCATCGCCGGCGCCCGCAACGCCCTCCCCCGCAACAGCCGCAGCCGCGGCGGCCTTCTCGGCCGCGGCCTTGCGCGCCTTAGCCTCGGCAGCCGCGCGGACCTTCATGGCCTTCTCACGCGCGGCCTTCACCTCGGGCGTGATAACGCTCATGGGCTCGGCAGTCGAGACCTGGTAGAAAAAGCCCTTAAAGTCGATCTGCATGTCGGTGATGGCAAGACCAAACAGGTCGTGCGCTTCATTTTCAAACGGGAACACCGCGGGGTAATACGAGCTGATGGACGGAATCTCCTGGTACTGGTCGATGCCCTCAGCCACCAGGTTCTCAATCGCATAGCTGCCGTCCTGCGCAATATGCTCCTGAGCAGCACGAACGTTGATAAACGTATAGACCAAGCGATACGAGCCGTCGTCGACGCTACGCTCGGCGTGCATTTGCACAAAGCGTGCACCGACGCCCTTAAGCGCCTGGACATGCGACAGGAGCTCGTCGATCCCGACGGTGGTATAGATAGCCTTTTGCATTACTCGGCCTCCTTTGCAGCGACGGACGCGGCGGGCGTCTCAGCAGGTGCGTCGCCAGCGGCAGGCGCGTCGCCAGCGGCAGGCGCGTCGCCGGCCCCAGCCGCGGCCACAAACCCGTCCTCGCCCAGATCAACGCCACCGTCCCAGGTAGCAGCACCGCCTACGGTGAGCGGATCGCCGCCGGCGCGCATCACGGCCTCCTTCTGGTCCAGGATGCCGCACGCCTCCACGATGGCATCGATCACCGTCTCGGGGCGAATGGCGCACCCGGGCGCGTACACGTCCACAGGAATCGCGCGGTCCACGCCGCCGATCACGTTGTAGGCATCGCGGAATACGCCGCCCGAGCACGCGCAAATGCCGCACGCCACAACGCACTTGGGCTCGAGCATCTGGTTGTAGATCTGGCGCACGACGGGCAGGTTCTGGGCATTGACCGACCCCGTCACCAAAAAGATATCCGCATGCTTGGGGTTGCCGGTGTTGACCACGCCAAAGCGCTCCGCATCGAACAGCGGCGTGAGCGAGGCCAGCACCTCGATATCGCATCCGTTGCAGCTCGAGCCGTCGTAATGAATAACCCACGGCGAGCGCGACATTTTATGATCCATGGATGCCGCCTCCTAAATAAACACGTCGACAAGGATGGGCATGAGGTTGAGCAGGCCAAACACCAGCGCCACGCCCCAGCCGAGCTTAAAGCAGCTGCGCCAGGTGCTGCGCGCGAAGGTGTTATCAATCAGCACCTCGACAAAATACGTCGCGACCATCACGACCAGGGCAACCACCCAGCTCACCGGGTTGTCCCAAACAAAGAACATGCCCACCCACATCAAAAACAGCACGGTCTCGCACCAATGCATGAGGGTCATCTTGGCCAGCGTGCCGCCGCTCATCTCGGTGGCGACACCCTGGACAATCTCCTGATGCGCGTGATGCGAGTACGAAAGGTCGAACGGCGACTTGCGTAGCTTGATGGTGAGTACCGCGAGCAGCGCGAGGAAAATGGGCGCGCTGTACACGATGATGGGGGCCGACTGTCCCGTCACGGCGATGGAATCGAAGCTGTCGGTGGCAAGGTACAGGCCCACGCTCATCAGCAGAACGGCGGGCTCGTAACTCATAACCTGCAGCAACTCACGATCGGCGCCAACCTGGGCAAACGGGCTTTGCGTCGAGGCGGACGCCAACACAACAAAGATCGCGGCGAGCGTCACCATAAAGGCGCACAGCAGCGTGTTGGAGCCCGACACAAAGATGCCGCCGCCCACCACGGTAAAGATGAGTGCGCACGCCATGTAGGTATCATCCATGGTGTTTACGCTGGCAGGGGCCTTGCGCAGCAGCTTGGCAACGTCGTAGAAAGGCTGGAGCAGGCGCGGACCCACGCGGCCCTGCATGCGGGCCGAAAGCTTGCGATCAAGGCCGTCGATCAGTCCACCCACAAGCGGCGCAATCAAGGCAAACGCCACGGTACCAATAAATATGCCCACGACACCCGAACCTTCAAAATACTTGCCGCGCAGCACCGAGGGCGCGCTCATGGCAAGCCGCTCGGGCCCAATCCACGCGCAACACAGCAGCGCAAACAAGATAATGCTGCAACACACGACGCTACCCGCGGGGCCAATACGCTTCTCGCCAAGGGCGTCCTCCGAGTACCAATTGCGCTTTTCGGCCTTCATCTCGTGTCCCATCGAGCCGCGGAAATGGCGGTAATTGTCGGTTCCCACGCCCGAAAGATATACGTTTACGTGCGGTTTGTTGCTCACGCGGAATGAAGTCAGCAGCACCACGGCGATAAACGCCACGATAACCACCATCAAATACATGGAGTCCTTGCCAATAACGTACGGCACGCGGCCAAACACCATGGCCAAGTAAGGCGACACCAGGCCGCTCGAGATGAGCGGGAACGCCACGCAACAAAGAATCAGCAGCGCGGCGATGGTGTTGAGGGCCATCCATTCGGTCTTATGGACATTGACCTCAACGTTTTGAGCCGTGGGGTCGACGCCCGAAAGCTTGGCAAGCCATTTACCCCAGAAGAAGAACGTCGCGGCCGAGCCAAAGGCAAGCACCATGATCATGAGCACGTTGCCGGTCTGCGCAAACGCCACCAGGGCGCCCCACTTGGACACGAGCATGCCAAACGGCGCCACGAACATGCCCATAATGCCCAGCATCATCAGGCGCGTCAGGTGCGGCATGCGGCTGAACATGCCGTCCATGTCCTCGATATTGCGGCTGCCGATATGATGCTCGGCCGTGCCCACGCACAGGAACAGCAGTGACTTTGCCACCGTATGGAACAGGATCAGGAAGATGGCGGCCCACACGGCCTCGGGCGCGCCGACGCCCAAGCAGGCACTGATGAGGCCCAGGTTGGAAATGGTGGAGTACGCGAGCACGCGTTTGGCGTTGCTCTGCGAGATGGCCATGAGGGCCGCGAGCAAAAACGTGATGGCACCCACACTCGTGACCATAAAGCCGGTCACGGGATAGATGGCATACAGCGGGCTCAGCTTGACCATCAAAAACACGCCGGCCTTGACCATGGTGGACGAGTGCAGCAGGGCACTCGTGGGCGTGGGGGCGACCATGGCGCCGAGCAGCCAGGTGTGGAACGGCATCTGTGCGGCCTTGGTGAGTGCGGCGAGCGACAGCAGAACGACCGGCATCACCAGCAGCGCGGACTGCGCGGTACCGGCACCGGAAAGATCGATCATGCCCGAGATGGTCAGCGGCATGCCGTTAACGTGCAGGTACATGAGTCCGGCCAAAAACGCGATGCCGCCCAGCATGTTGAGGATGATTTGGGTAAAGGCGTTCTTGATGGCCTCGGGCGTACGCGTGTAGCCAATCATAAGGAACGAACACACGGTGGTGATTTCCCAGCCGCAGAACAGCCACTCAAGGTTGTCGCTCGTCACGATGACGAACATGGCCGAGAGGAACAGGAACATGAGCGCCAGGAACTGCGGGCGACGGTCGGGCGCGGTCTGCCCGCGCAGCGCGGCCTCGTGCTCGTCATGGGCCTGGAAGTCCTTCATGTAGCCCAGGGCATACAAGCAGATTAGACTGCCAACGATGCCGACGGCGAGGACCATGATCACGCTCATGTAGTCCAGGTAGAGTGGCGTTGCCGTGACGGCTTCGGCCGCGGGCAGCGTCATGGCTGCAAAGGCGAGCGAGCCCACCAGCTGGACTATGCCGAGCACCGTGGTGAGCGCGTTCCTATATTTGTACGCGTTGTACAGGATGACAGCGCACAGGATGACGTCGATAACGGAACTGATGATCGAGAGCACATGCGAGGTGCCGGGGGCAACCTCAAAGCTCTGCGGACCCGTGCCAAAAAACATGACGGCGACTACAACTGTCACCGCCATAATAATGCCGGAGCCTATGAGCCCCGCCGCATCGCGGGCGCGGTCACCGCGCGCGAGCAGCATGCCCAGCGCCGGTACCAGCGGAAACAGGGTAAGGAAATACAGTAGCGTCATACCATCACTCCCCCATGCTAAAACGCTGCAATTGTTTAACGTTATAGCTCAATTGAGGAGTAGCGGCGGCGGGTTTTCGGTCAACTGGGGAATTTTAGGCGTACGGGGTAAGGGCACGCCCGCATTGGAGCAGAGGGGCGGCAAGAAAAATGCGCCCCTGTGGGTGCACCATCCCGTTTGCTATTCCGCCTTTTTAACGCGCGGCTTGCGACCGCGCGGCTTATCGACCAGTGCGGACTCACCGCTCTCGCGGTACTGACGGCACCAAGCCTTGACCGAAGACTCGCTAGGAATCTTGTGCTTGATCATGGCCTCGCGAACCGTTAAGCCGTTTTCCAAGCGGTCCTTGACCACGGCGAGCTTAACTTCGTACGAATAGGTGTGATGATGCGAACCGGCGTTGAGAACGGCGTCGGCACCGCCCACGGCATATGCGCGGGCCCACTGACGAGCCGTGGCCTGGGGAATGCCGAGCTCCGCGGCGAGGGCGCGATGACCGACCCCCTCTTGGAGGACCTCGACGGCGCGCTGCCTAACCTCGGGCGCATGCGTGCGAGTCCTTGTTGCTTCCGACATACCTGCCACTTCTTAGCCTTAACCGTTAATCTGCTTTCTTACGTGCATGTTAGATAGTAGCATTTTGCTGTTTGCGCGTAACAGTTAATTGAAAATCGCACGGCGGCATCTGGGCATTTGCCATTAATTTGCAACAGTTCTTTAGGTTTTATTTACGCAGCTAGTTAGCTCGCGGCTCATTGACGGTGTTTTACCAACCAGATTGGTATCTTTTTGTTTGGCTGGTATGGTTTGTGTAATTATTAACCCCTCTTCAGCCCGCACCTACATGTCAACTTTCCACTTACTTTCCAGCTTTCCACCTAGCTTTCCAGCTTTCCACTTAACTTACCACCTAAGGTGGAAAGCTGGAAAGCTAGGTGGGAAGCTGGGGCAGCAGCAGGCCAGGAGAACAAGAAAAGGGGCGGCAACCGGGTGGTTGCCGCCCCCTTTGCGAAGCCAGTTGGCTTCGGAACTAGTGGTCGATGCCGTTGAGGTTCACCCTCGTGAGCGTATAGGTCACATAGTCGGGCGATTGAGGCGTTGCGCTCGCCACGTCACCCTTAACCAGGCTCGCTGTCATCACCAAGCGATAGTTCGCGTGGAACTGCTCACGCTGTTCAACCTGCGTGTTGACCTTAACGGTAAAGGGCAGGCTAAACGTCGTATTACCGTTCTTCGTTTTGAACTTGCCGTTCTCCTTCGAGTCAGTGAAGGTGATCGTGCTACCGGAGGGAGCGACCGCGGCAAGCTTACTCTCCGTCACTGTTACGTAGTTTGAGATATCATCCGTTACGCTCTCATACGTGCCGTCGGTTCCGCGGCGCTGAAGCGAGAGCGTGTACACAACAGAGTCTGCGTTCGCAATTGCCTCGGCGGCGTTGCTGAGTCCACCCAGTTCATACGTGGCACCCAGACCAATCGTGCCATTCGCGATCGGACGCAGGTCGTCCACGTTAATGCCAAGCTGCGACTTATCTGGCGCAGAAAGCGTAATGGTCGTATCACCCGTGTCCATGCGATAGTATCCGACGTTACCGCGCTTCGTCTGCGTCAGGCTCGAGGTATTAAGGCCTTCCTTACGCGTCGAAAGCTTGGCGGTATAGGACATCTTGGTACAGGCGTCCTCGCCAGACTGCTTGGACAGGGAGATAACCTTGTTGCAGCCGTCCGGCGTAAGGCGAATCTCTTCCACTACCGTACGCACGGTAAAGGATCCGCCCGCTGCACGCTTGCGGATTCCGGCAAGGTCATGGTCGAGCGTGAGCCTCAGTGAGTCATCACCCGTATCCGTCACAATCTGTGTAAACGCAGGCGTCGAAGCGTCATACGGCTCCCAATCGCTGCCACTCCACCTGTAGTTCTGATTGCCGATGGCAACATAGAACTTCGCAATTGCCGAAGTTCCGCTCGGGAAACTGCTTACTCCCATTAGGTTGTTGTTGGCGCCATAGCGACACAGCGATGTATCGAGCTGATAGAACAGATGGTCGCTCTCTGTATAGTATTGGCTCGGGCTAAACGTAACCGTATCCATGACATCGAGAGAAAGAACGTAGGCGGCACCGTCCTCCGACTTCGAAACCGGAATGCACGCCCCATCTTTTTTGTCGACTACATTCTGCTCATAATTGGACAAGATGCTGTATGTCGATGCCGTACTGTTTTGAATATCGTCGCTGCCATCGGTGCGTAAAACATGATGCAGATTCCAAGATATGCGGCCACCCGAAGAATTCGAGTCAATAGACGAAGCCGTAAAACCGTTGATACTAGCTTGCGTCACGCCGTCGCCCGACTTGGGCACGTTGACAACTAGGTAGACGCTCTCCGATGCACGCTTCTCTCTGCCGGTATCCTTCTCCTTGGGTACCTTTAGCGTATAGCGACTGTTGCTGGGAACGTCAGCACCCGCAACCTTAAACAGCGTCCACTTGCCATCGAGTTTCGCTTTAGCGGTCGCCTCTGCCTCGTTATCACACACGGTCCATGTGCCGGCGCCATCCTGCGTGGCCGACACACCCAAGATCTCGCTCAGCCATCGCTCCTGATATGGATTGCCCGCAGAATCCTTAAAGCCGTCGTTTCCGCTCAGGGAAACGCTCGTTGCTCCGCCTTCGCCCACCGTATAGTGATACTCTCTGCCACCGGCCTTGCCATCAACGTTCGCATCGATGAGCGTAAGCTGGGTGCCCTGGGGCAACCTTCCGTCGGCACCATTGAAGAGGATACTCTTGCCGAGCCCCTTCATCGAGCCGCCAGCAGCCATATAGCTGTCCCAGCCAAAGTCGACTTCCTTCCCATTGGCAGAATTGTATGTCCAGGTAAGCAGACCCGTCATCGGCTCGCCAAAGCTCGTAAGCACGTGTGCATCTTTTCCAAGGTTAGCGTAGTCTTTTTCTTTAAATTGAGTGCCGTAATCATACGTTGCAGTGAAATCGATCTCGAGCTTGCGCTTAACGATGATCGGCACCTGAACGTTGTAGCTCTGACCCGCCTCGGTAAAGGTAACGGTCAGGAGCGTAAAGCGACCTTTGCCGTTGTCCCAATCGGAGCTTGGGCTAAACGACATATTGTTCTTGCCATTGTTCACTACGCGAAGCGTGGGATTGTTCGACGCGTCACCGTCTTTAACGAACACACCGTCCTTGAGTTGGAAAACCTCTGCTTTGGCCGTCACGTGCGGATTGGTGCCATTCTCGTTATTCAATCTGCAGGCATCGGAGAAGCCGCCGTTCGTGACGATGTTTAGATAGCTCTTGACCGTCGTGTTGTCGTTGCCAGAGATCACCAAAACGGGGAAATCCGCTGTGGCTTGGTTGCTGCTTGTATCATTATTCGAATTGAACTTACTGGCCACGGATGAGGCATCGTAGCTCGACTTATTTTGATAGGCGCCGTTGTCATTAATGCCGCCGATATTCGTGTAGGTGTAGCGATCGGCAACACCGGTGCCTGCCTCGCTCTGGACGGTCGCCGCGGTGTCGATGGTGGCGCCGTCGCCAAACAGGTAGCGATCGGTGGTGTCGTTGTCGGAGGCACGCGCCGCCAGCGTGCTTACGGGGCTCGTGGTCACATACGGGCTCGCTGCCGTGGTGGCGGTATTGTCCGCGCCGTAGAGCGTGATCCCCTTGTCAGGTGCTTCCAGTGTGTCGTTATAGTCACCAAACGCGATATACGACTTCATGTTTACGGCGGCCGCATTGGTCGTGTAAACCATCGGCGGCAGATCACGCGTGGTCTTGCCGTTGCCGAGCTTTACGTTCACGCCCGCTGCGGAGAGGCTATAGCCGTTTGTGTCAACCTCGCCTAAGAGCACGCCCTGCTTAGAGCCCAATTTGTAGGTATTGCTGTCCATGAGCACGTTTACCAGATGGAACTGGCCGCGTCCGTCGCCCGCAATGCCGCCGTTGGAGGTTCCGCCAAACGTTGTGTTAGATACCTTTGTGTTGGTGACGTTGATGACGTCGGCACCGCTGTTAATCGCGCCAAGTAGACCGCCGCTCCACCTGCCCTTGATCGTGGCGCTCTCAATCGCGATATTGTTGCAGGCTATGTTCACATTGCTGAAGTAGTAGCCGATAAGTCCGCCCGAGCATTGGTCGGTGCCGGCAATGTTGATATTCTCGACGCTACAGTCCTCAAACCAGTACGTGTTGGGGCTGCCACTGCTCGTGACCTCGCCAATCAAGCCGCCCGCATTACGGATGCTATTGTTCGTTCCGGTGGCATCGCCGATGATGGCGCTCTTGGCATCGCCTCCGGCATCAATGCGCACGTTGCTTATAGAAATAACGCCTCTATAGGCGCTTCCGACCACACCGCCGGCGCCCATGTACTTATCGGTGTTCGACCCGGTGGCGAGTACATTTACCCCAGAGATGACTGCCGTGCTCGATGCGACGGCTTCCGTGATGCCAATTTTGGTGTTCACCGATACGTTACTGGAGGTATAACCGAACACGCCGCCCACGTAGGGTGTTGTACCCGTGGCGGTTATGGTCGAGTTTTTGCCAATAGTCTTCTCGTATACCCCTGTGGCCGCGGTTGTCCACACGCCGCACGGCGAGGCGATCGCACCCACATAGCCGCCAACGTACTTCTCGCCCGTGACGCTAAGGCCAGTGTATGAGCAGTCACAGAGATTCGCGGGCGCCTGCGTGCCGGAGCCGAAATTGACCATATAGGTCACGTCGTTATCCGTCCTTCGGCTGGTACGGCCCGAGCTGCCAAGAAGCCCTCCTACGCTCTTTGCGCCCAACACGGTGCAGTTCTTCATCTGTACGTTGCGGTAGACGCCACGCGTGTTGCCGTCGTAGTTGGCCGTTGCGCCCGCCAAAAGGCCGGTGCCGATGAGGTCGTTCGATGCCGGTCCCGAGGCAATGCTACCGTTGGCGTCTTTGTACGTGAGCGATACGTTGCAGTTACTAAAGGTGAGGTCTTTGACCTGAGCGCCGTCATTCGCGGTGACGCTCTGCCCCACATTGGTTGAGGTGAACATCACGGTGCTGAATAGGCCGCCCACGCCCGAGACCTTATAGTCGTCATCGGCATATTCGACGACGCCGTAAGTGGCATCTTTGGTGCCCACCGTGATGGTGGCCCCGTTGCCGTCGATCGTTGCCACGTGCGGCGTGATGCGGTCGCGATCGGTGGACGCCTCGTTCGAGCTGCAAGCATTGGAATAGTAACGGCCGCTGAGACCCACGTATCCCGTGCCGTAGCCAGTCATATCATAGGTGGCATTTTCCTTGAACTCCAGGCTCATGCCGATCGATTTCGACGCGCACACGTAGCCCGTTTGGTAGTCGGCAGCGTAGGACGCCACCAGGTAGGGCGAATTTACATCGTCATCATGGTTGAGCGGGCCGTGCCACCCCTGTTTGCCCGGGGCCTTCTGGTCATCGTTTTTGGCGGTTTCGAAATCGCCGGAAGCGCTCGCAGGCTTGCCCACGCAGTCGTAGCTGGCATTTCGCACCTTACCATATTCCTTGTTGCCAAACAGGTAGCCGTTTATCGCCGGGTCCTGCTTATCGCTGCCCCAGTACGCCTTGGAGCCGCGGAACACGCCATAATTAGCGTAGTCAGTATGTGCCGCTCCAGCACCCGCACCCGAGCTAATGATGGCCGAGAGCACCAAAAGGCCCTGGGCGTTTTCCACCGTGGTCACGGGTGCCTCGGCATCAGTGCCGATATACTTGTTGTCGGTGCCCGTGGTAGTGACGCAGGCAGCTCCCTTGTTTGTGAGCTCGTTGATCTTGTAGTTAGCGTTACCGTTTTCGACTTTGCAGCCCTCGCTAAAGGCATAGCCATCAATCACACGACCAACGTAGGGATTGTCGTACTGCCGGAAGTTGCCCGTTCCAAGACCCTGAGACTTGTCGCTGGTTCCAGCGCGCCAAGACGTCCCTGACATATTGCGGAAGATCACACCGCCGCCCGCAATGGCACCAACGTAACCGCCGATGGGAACAAGATGTGGCTTAGTTCCGCCACCAGCAACCGTAAAGCCGGTTGTGGAGTTATCGGGCGTTGTCCCATTCACGGCCACACCGTCGATAATGTTATCGCCGCCAAGGATGCAGCCGATAACGCCACCGAAGAACGACGTCGGAACACCGTCGGCATCCTTGGCAGAATAAGTAATAGTCGCCGACGCGTTCACATAGCGAATATTCAGATCGCGCACCACGCTGCCGTAACTATAGGGAATAAGGCCGCGAAGCGAACCCTCGTTATTCTCTATCTTGATGGTTGCCTTTTTATCACCTTTAGGGTTGCCAACGATGACGCCACGGAACGGGTTGGCTTTGTTGCCAAAACCGCCAAACGATGCGCCGTCAAGGGTGATCGTATTACCCCCGGTAGGTTCAATACTGTAGTACGCGCTTTGGATATAGCGGTGCATCATCTCGTCGGAAAGTGTGGCCGAAGGATCAGTGGTGTCGCCGGTCTTCTTTTCCCACTTCTTCCCAGTGTCTTTCGCCTGCTTATAGACGTACGTAACCTCATTGTCGGTTTTATTGTCGCTGCGGCGAGTACAGAGCGTACTCTGGTTGACGGCAATGGTGACCTCCCAACCGTCGAGCGCAGTTTGGTTGTTGATGTAGTTGGCGATGGCGTTCATCTCAGTCGCGTCCTTAACGGCATACGGATCGCCATATGTGCCGCATCCCTCTACCAGCTTTGGAATGCGCTGGTTGACTTTAATTTCATGATATTGGACGCCGCTCTCGGTGGCCTTTCCCTTATAAACATAAGGAAGATAGCCACCAAACCAAGGCCTGACGTCACCGTCCTTCTTACCATCAACCGTCACATAGCCGCTCACGGCACCATACGTCGCTTCGTCGTAATACCAAAGCTGCTTGCCCGGGTACTCCGTACTCCCATCAATCTCAGATCCGTATGTCACCTTGCCTGCATCGGCATCGGCATCGGCCTTAGTAAAGGTGTAGTCCGCAGAGCCCGTGCTCGTGCTTCCGTAGCCAAAACTCTCCAGCAGGCTCGCATGGGTGAAGATCGTTTTGTTCTTTTGGCTGGGCAAGCTGATTTGCTCAAACTTTGCCGTCACCTGATCGGCCTCACTGCCTACACCAAGCTTTCCGAACAGCGACGTAGCCGCCTTGGTGTCACTCGTGTACCCAGTAGTCTTGATATTCTTCGCGTTCAGGCTCACGTACTTCTGCATCTCGTTGATGAGCAGAGGCATATAGGCGTTAGCATCCGTGGCGCTGTTGGCGCCGTCGACAATCAGATTGTTGAGCGTAAGACCATCAATTGAGATCTTTCTAATCTTGGTGCCATTGCCGTCGCTGGACCCATACACGCAGCGGCACACGAGCGCGCCCGAAGAGCTTCCGCTTGCTCCATCAGTGTCTTCAGAGCTCTTTCCGTCATTAATAACGGGCCCAACAGTACCACGCAAAGTGACGTTTTTTACTGTGAGATCGCCGTTTGCCACCGTTCGAAAAAGACCGCAGTGCATGTTCTCGTGCTGGGTAGCATCGGAATTTAGCTTGTTGCCATTCTGCTCGGCCTTGATCTTGGAGTAACAGAAGGTAATGGTCGCATTCTCAACCGTCACCTCTCCGCTCGGCTGAGTGGGATAATAGCTGTAGCCGGCCAAATCGATTGTACCCGTTATGGTTATGGAATCATCGAGCCCTGTCGTGCCATTGGGAACGATTGTCGAACGAATACCTTCGGGAGCATAACGGTAAGCAGACCATAAGAGCAGCTTTTCCGCTGTATCGATTTGACTGCCACTAAAGCCGCCTTCACAATTCTTAGAGGCTATGTCGAGGTTGTAGAAGTAGCGGGTATTGCCGTTCGTATTCTGGCTTCGACCGAAAGACGAGCGATTATGGTAGCTGTTGTCTTTTGTGGCATCGCCGTCCATGTCCAGCTTGTTTTTCTGTGTGTGTAGCGAAACGACCGTGTTCCAGTCGGCGTCCATGAGCTTGCTGCCGTTGTTTGGTTTTACACCGCTGCCAACCCATTCATCGAAGGACGTTACGCCCGACGCAACGATGGCCCCCTCGCCGGTGGGCACCCTATAGGCGGTATCCCAATAAGCCCTGTCCTCCAAGTACAGGCCTAGGTAGCTCTCGACGCCATATGTCGTCTTATCATCCACCTTGCAGCCGCGGCAAACTAGAACGCCGAGCGTCTGAGCGGCGCCCGCATTAATGGTTGTGCCCGAGAGATCGATGGCATAGTTGTTGATAATCCAGTGGCCGCTCGCGGCGTATACAAGACCACCGAGTTCCTTGGAATCATCCGCAGTCGCGGTTATAGAAGCGTTGGTCGTTTTCAGAGCATAAGAGTTTTCATTCTTGTTAATGCTCTCATCTCCGATAGTTACGACCGCGTTGCCCCAGCTATAACCCAAGAAACCACCCGTGCCATTGAGCTTATCGCCGTTCCTGCCGACTTTCATTTCGAATGAATTGAACGAAAGGCCCGAAATGTTCACGTACTTATCAGCTGAGTTGGCTATTGTCCCTGCATTGTAGGTACTCTGTGCGATGCAGCCGATAAGACCACCGACTTGGGCAATCTTGCCGCCGGCGCAATCGCCAGTTTCGATTGATCCGGCGACTTCGAGGCCCGCAACATTGAATGACGAGCCATAATCGCCCGCATAACCAATGGCGCCGCCAATGCGACTATTGCCGTTAAGCGTTTTAGTTGCAGCGATGGTCGCTTGAGCCTTGCTGTTATCCTTAAACGCAACCGTAGAAGCCGCCAGCACGCTGCCCGCAATACCGCCAATGTTCACGTCATTGGCAAACGTATCATCGCACGCGATATTCGTTTTGCACGTTACGCCAGACAATGACAGGTTGCCGACGATGGCACACGCAAGCGACCCGGCATCGATAGCCGAACCGTTATCGAACTTCATGGAGCCAGCGATTGTGACGTTGGAGATGGTTGCACCGTTGACGGCCGCGAACAAGCCCAAGCGGCCGTGGCGGTAGATTTTGCCGTTGCCGTTGCTCGTGTTATTGCCGTCGAGCACGTCTTCACCACGCTTGCCGTACGCCTCGCCGACGGCAAGATTGATTGTGCCGCCACCGTTCAACGTTCCCGAGAAAACTTGCGAGCCGTCTGCACGATCCTGCGTGAAACCCGTCAGGCCCGTGCCCTTGAGATCAATAGTGCCGTTCACCGTAATGGTCGAGGACTGCAAGCCGTTAAGGTTGTTTTCGGTAACGCCGTCAACCATCGAGTAGTAGCCGTTGGTTTGCCAGGTAATCGCAAGCTTGGCGAAATCCTCAGCTGTGGTTAGGGCGTAGGCACCGTTAGCTGCCGTCAGCGAATCCGGCAAGGTCAACTTATGAGTGTCCACATCAAGCTTAATGAAGTCGCCGCCCAGACGAACAACTTCACCGTAGGTCGCGATGTCGTCCGTCTTTGAGGCTGAGTTGCTACGCTTGAAGGTCCAGACCGCAGCGCCCTTGTCTCCCAGATCACCATTAGAGCCATTGCCGGCAGCGAAGATCAGCGCGTTGTGGTTCTCGTATACGAGCTGACCCGTCGTGGCGTTCTCGGCAAAACTTGCGCCCGACAGATCCGTGATGCCGCTGAATTTGATTACAGCATTCCACGCGGATCCCGCAATTCCCGCGGCACGGTTGCTTTGCGCCTTACCGATAGGATTGTCGCTTGTAAGTTTGAAATCTCGCACGTCAAGGACATTGCGCGTATCGACAACGCCCACGGCGCCACCGAACTTTCCGGTACCCGTTCGCGCCGAAGCATCTCCCTTGCACGCAACCGTCACGCCGTTGAAGACAACGGCAACGGGCTGCGAGTTAGGATTTGCGCTATCGCCAACATAGCCGACAACGCCGCCTGCGTCGGACAACTTGCTCGCAAGGTCAAACTCAATTGAGCACGTATTCTTATTATCTGCATCCTTTTCAACAACAAAGGCGCGCAAAGCGCCGTCGTCGTCCGTTTTCGTCGCGAACACCTTGCCGACAAGGCCGCCGTAGCTGCCGTTGACACTAACATCTTCTGGTAAGGCGAGTTTGCTCTTATACGTCCCGCCTTGCACCACGATGTCTCCATTAGAGATATCGGCCATGCCAAAAAGAGCGCCGGCGCGCTGCGACGCACCAAGAGTCACAAGGTCGCCCAGGTCGAACATATTGGACGTAACGGCAAATCCTTGCGCAAAGCTCACGTCGCCGATAACGCCACCAGAGCAAGCGCTGTTCTCGTCGCCAATATTTAGAGGACACCCAATCTGCTTATTATCCGCGCCCAGTGTGAGCACGGTCGCTTTACCAATAAAACCGCCGCTGGCAGTTGTGCCCTTGACGGTGAGCGCGTGTAGGTCGAGAGCTTTCGCGACGTTGACCATGGCACCCGTGCTCGAGCCAACGAGTCCTACAACGCCACCGGCGGAGCCGTTCGTAGACTGGACGGTGGCGGTGGGAACGTTTGCCAGAGTGCCAATGCTCAGGGTCGCACCGTCCTTGACTTCGCCTACGAGCAGGCCAGCGTTGCCAGAGCTCGTTTTGACGGCTCCGCCTGAGGTCAGATCGTTGGGGAACGTGACGGACTCAACCGTCAAGCTCCCGCTCTCGACCGTGTTGGCAATCAAGCCAATGTTGCCCGTCGCATTCGCGTTGAGATTCTTTCGAGAATCGGTGAGGCTATAGGTAACGTTCGCAGCAAGGTCGCCCGTCGTCGCACCCAGGAGGGGTGCCGTCAAGGCGGAAGTCGCATCCTTCACATCAACGTTCACGGGTTCCACGATGTCAACCGACGCGATGAGTGTCTTGCTCTCTTCGCCGTTTTCCGCACCGCTGACCTTCGAAGCGACCATCGGTGCGCTATAGCTAGTCGCGCCTACCCACTTTATCCTGACCGTTTTGTTTTGGTCAGACAGCTTGAGGTTATTAAAAACCGTCCGATCAGTCGTAAGCTCGACGGGACTATCAACGTCCCTATAGATCCTGCCTTCAAACGGACATTCATCACTGCCAAGACCCTGGAAAGACATGCCGTTATTAGCCGACTCGGTGAGCTTCGCATCGCCCGTGATGATAACCTTGATCTGCGCATCATAGTAAAGCGAAGCGTCGGCGTTAGACAGGACGGCGAACGCCTCCGACGACTTGACATCGAGGCTTCGGATTCCGCTCTCGTCGTCTTTGCGCACGATGCTTTCCGCGCCGTTCTTCTCGAGCAGCTCGACGAGCTTATTCAAATCCGTGATCGTCGCACCCGCCTGGGCATCAGCGTCCTCCGAAGTCGCATCATCGGCATCTTGCTCGGCGTCGTCAGTGGCGGCATCGTCAGCGGCATCGTCGTCTTCCGTCTGGTCGCCCGTGGAATCGGAACCCGTAGCGCTATCGGTGGTATCGCCTGCTGCAGCGTCATCCTTCGCCGCGTCATCCCCAGCACTGTCGCTGTCGGCGCCGGTATCACTCGACCCAGACCCGATCGTGACATCGCCGTTGGTCTCGCCGCCCTCGGCAGTATCCAACGCCTTCGCAGATGCGGCAGCAATCTCGTTCGAGATGTTCTGCCAGCCTGCCGCCACAGCAACCACCGTGGGCGAGCATGCTTGGAGCACCATGACCACCGTCATGAACTCTGCGAGTATGCGCTTTGCCGTTCTCATCGATTCCGTACCTCTTATCCTAAAAACTCTGCTTCCAGAGTTATTGAGTCTCCGTCGTGCCCGTCAGGGTAGTTCCACTCACGTTAATGCCCAGGTCACCCCAGCCACCGGGCGTTTTGCCGTCCGCTCGGTAAAAGTTGACGACCATCGAACCCGGCTCCATGGTGAACGTAGCCTTGCGAGCTGCAGCATCCACCGTCGCGCCATGGTTGATCTCAAAGAACGGGTCGATCTCCACGTTCTCCCCCCACCTAAGTTCGACGTTTGCCGGTGCGCCCGTAACCGTCACGCGGTAGTTGTACGCAGCGTAATCAGCAAACTTGCCAGCCTCATCGACCAGCGCGCCCTCGACCGCCGCGGTCTTGACCTCGGCCTTCTTTGACGGCACGACTTTCGCCGCCAGACAGGTGAGCTCGGTGCCGGGGCTCTCCTTCGAAACAACCATGGCCTTAATCACAAAGTAGGCATGTCCCAACTTGTCCTCAGGGAACGTCACGGTGTAGTCGTGCTTGGTGGGCTGATTCTCCGGAAGCTTGACGTTGCCGGCGGGTTGGGGCGCATAACTCCACGTGGTGCCATCGAGCCCACACCCCTCGACCGTTAAGGTATACGTCACGTTTTTATCGTTGCAGAAGTTGCTGTTGCTCAGCAAATAGTTATAGATGCTAAAGGTGAAGCTGCACTGCTTGTTGTTGGGATATACCGTAACGGAGCGCTGGGCGCGGGCAAGCTCGGCATCGCCGGGCGCGCTCATGTAGCCCGTGAGCAGGTCGCTCGCAAACAGGCTCTGAGCGGTGCCTGTCGCGGCGACGGACTTAAGAAATCCGTTGGCGATGTAGGCGGAATAGGTAAAGTAGCCACCCGCCACGAGCGCCACGGCACAAACAAGTGCGATTGCTGCCACAACCAGCTTATTCTTGACTAGGCTTTTGCTTTTTGCCAGCTGCTCGCACTCGGCATCCTGCTGATTCTCTTGCTTCTCCATGTGCGCCCCCTCTCCTACTTACCGCTCGTGTTGCGCGCTATCAGGTAGATCACGTCGGTCTCTTTGGTGCTCTCGTCCCACGAAAGCTTGATGATAAAGTTGAGTGTGTCATTGCCAGTCGAGCCGTCGAGCGTCTTGGCGTTGAGTTCGCTTTTGCCGAATTTCTTGTATCGGTAGAGCGGGCGCGCGTTGCGCTGGACGTTTTGATAGTCCTTGAATGTAGGGTCGCTTGTGCCCTCGCCCGGCACGGCTGCCAGGCCGTCGCCCGGGTCGTTAATGGGCGTGAAGCTCTTCAGCAGATCCGTTCCAGACATTTTCCAGCTATAGGGCTTGCCGCCCGCAGTGCCGCTCACGTCGGGAGTATCACCTAGGCCCGGATTCTCGGCTTTATACAGCTCGATAGTGAGACCTTTAATGTTGGTCGTATTCGCAAGCTGCAGCTCAAACCCGTCGCCGCCCGTCTGCACGCAAAACGGGCGCTTGAGCGTCACCGTGCTGCCAGTCTTGGTATCGCCGTATTCGGGGTTGTAGCTCAGGTCGATCTGCTCGGCTGCCGTAGCGTTGGGGCCCAGCACCTTGAGCTCTGCCGGCTCCTTGATCTTGCCGACGGTGGAGCCGCGATTGGCATCGACGAACCATCCGAGCGTCAATCCCAGCAACACGAGAAGCACGGCCACCAGACCCACGATGGCCAGGGATTCGCGACGGTGGTCGCTCACCCAAGCCTTGATGCGCTCGATGCGGCCAGCCGGACGCGCTTCGCCGTGCGAGCCGAACCCGTTGCCGCCGGGGTTTGCCGCTCCTTCGTTGTGTTTGATATCGCCCTGCTCGCGGGCATTAAGCTGCTCGTCCATTTATTTATCCGCCTCCTTGGCGGTGAAGCGCACGCGAATGTACTTGACGTTCTTGCCGATAATCTCGTCGGCGTTGTTGTAATAATTGGCGCAGGTCTCCACATCCGCAGAGGACATGCCGGCTCCGACAGGCGGAACCGCGCTAGGCGCCTGACCTGGCACGCTCGTGCTATCGGCGCGGAAATAGCGCGCGTGGTTATTGTTGATGTCGCCGACGAGGGTTGTGTATCCCCCCTCGTCGCCTGTGTTAGCGAAAAGGTTGCCACCGTAGCCGGCGTTGCCCGTGTGAACATAGCTCTTGAACTGCTCCGGCCAAATCCAGTAGAGGGTTTTGGTGACGGTTTCGGTCGTGCTATTTGAGTCCGCAGCGTAAAAGCTCGACTTTGGGATGGTAAAGCTCTGCGTAATGACGGTGACGCTGGCCCCGTCCTGGGTCACCGTGGTGGTCGTAGGGACCAGCGGATTCGAGTAAAAGCCAGAGGCGTCTTTGCCCTGAAAAACCAGGATATGACCGCGCACCAAATCTTTAAGCGAGTTGATGATCTCTTCGTTTTTCGATGCATCCGCAGCAGTGCCGCCCGTGCCCGCAACGCTCGTCTGAACAGAAATTTCCCAGGTCATCTCCACCGTGATATCGTGCAGGTCATTGCAGAGCGGCCTGACGTTGAGCTGGAGCTGGCCGGCCGACCCCGGAGAGAGACCGCCATCGGCGCTCATGTTATTGAGGTTGAAAAGATTGTTCACGGCAAGGCTTGTACTGTCCGACGCGTAGTTGTCCTGAGTGTCGTACTTACCCGCCGTGCCGCCCTGCGTTCCCGAGAGCACAAACCGCGGGCCCTTCGCCGCGATCGTGCTCCCCGTGGCACTCACTCGGTTATTCGCGGCAAACCAGGCCAGGCATGCAAAGATGGCAACGATGGCGGCCAGCACAAACAGACCGCTCACCAGGAAATCCTTCCAGAAATCCTTGAGGGTCCGCGCGTGCTCGTCGGCAGCTTGGCGGTACTCGGCCGCCGTCTTGTGCTGCTGGAGCTCGCTATGTCGGTCCATGCCACTCATCGCTTGCGTTTGCCCTGCTAGCGGGCGTGCCATCCTTTCCGCTTGGTCGCGATCAATCCGTTGCTCGTAGGCATAGAATTCAGGCAGAATACAACACCATACGATAAGGTAAAAGAATAGCATTGACCTGCGGTTTGCTCCACAGCGCAAGCCTTAATGATGTCTTAAAGATTACGAATAGCAGCTTCTTCCATATGCCAAGGACATGGTGCAAACAAACCTGACCACTTGCACCAATCCGCAGCACCGGGCAGCGGGCACACGGCGTGCCGCCCCTTAACACCCCAACGCGCGCACGGGTATCGCGTAGATACCGTCCTCGACCTCGCGGGCGTACTCACCCACCCCCACAATCACGGCCATAAACTCCGGTTCGCGTGTGCGTGAACGAGGATTTCCACAGACCTTCTTGCGAACGCGCTTGAGGCTCTCGACGCCGGCGCTCGCTTTATCTTCACTCACCTTAATCTCAAAGGCGGCCCACCGTCCGTCGGCTAGCTGCACGATAGCATCGCACTCAAGGCCCGAATCGTCGCGATAATAGCGCACGGGCGTGCTATCCAGCAGGTCGAGCGAACGTGCGTAGACCGAAAGGTCGCGTATGACCAAATTCTCAAACACCAGACCAAATGTCTGCCAGTCGGCAAGCAGCGCCTGCAAGGACATACCTAGCAAGGCGCAAGCAAGGCTCGGATCTGCCAGATAGCGCTTGGGCTTGACGGTAAAGCGTCGTTTGTCGCGCGCGGCGGGAACCCAACCGGGGACCTCCTCGAGAATGAACATGCCTTTGAGGGCATCCAGGTACCTACGCACCTTGGTCTCGTCGGCAAACGCTGCGGGCTCCTCCTCGGCACCGAACATATCCATAAGAATCGTTTTATACGTGGTTGCCTGTCCCAGATTGCGCGCGATCGATGCAGAGACTCGACGAGCAATATCGGGGTCGAGACCGACCGCCGGAAAGCTGCTCGAAAACGTGGTGTTGAGATATTCGCGGGCGATGAGCTGGGCGTCAGCCGAAACCATATCGATCGCCTCGGGCCAGCCGCCGCGGCAAGCGGCTTCGACAAGCCCCGGTGTATCGCCATTGCACCGACAGGGCTCAAAACGATGCTCAAACAAGCCCGCCAGGCTCACCTTGCCGTTGGACTCGCCTGTCTCGGCAAGCGTCATGGGGTGCATGCGGACGCGGCCGATGCGGCCGGCTCCACTATGCGCGGGCGCCTCCGCCTTTGAGCCAAACGCAGGCGTGGCGGAACCCGTGAGGATATAGGCGCCGCGCGTACCCCGGGTGCGGTCAACCTCGTGTCTAACGTAGTCCCAAATTTGGGGAACGCGCTGCCACTCATCGATAATATGCGGACGGTCTCCCAGCAACATCATCGCCGGGTCGGCACGCGCGAGGTCGAGATTCTCGTCGACATACGAGACGGACGCCCCATGCTCAAGCGCGGCCCACGTCTTGCCACACCACTTGGTGCCTGCAATCTCGACCGCGCCAAAGACGTGAAGGTAGCGCTCGATTTGCGCATCCACGATACGTGGGATGTATCCGTCCCGATGTAGCCTCTCACCTGCCATGAGCCACCCCCGCAGATTTCCAGGTCCTGCTTTCTGATTCTTCTATTCCACTGTAGCAAATTCGGATTTTCGGGTAGTTGCGATTCGGATTTTCGTGTTCATATAGTTCGGATTTTCATGTTCTAAGGATTCGGATTTTCAGGTGCTCAAGATTCGGATTTTCTGAACCCGCTGATCAGGGACACTCTATTGGCAAAAAGGCGGGGAGCACCGATACGGCACTCCCCGCCCACTCAATACGCGATAGCTTTCTTGCTTAGAGCTCGTTGGCCGCGTGATACGCCGTGCGAATGGCGCTCGCAATATCGGCGGTACGCTCGCCCGAGCAGTCGCCCACGCAGGTCACGGGCACCGTCACGCCGTCCAGGTCAAATGCGTTGGCCTTGGAACCCACGGCCATCACCACGTAATCGCAGGCGATCTTCACTGGCTCCTCGGCGCCGTCCTCGGTGGTGCGAATGGCCTCCACGCCCTCGTCGGTAATGGCGGTCAGGCGGGTCTTCACGTGCTGCTCCACGTTGTGCTCGGCAAAGTCGCTCATAATCAGCGGCAGAATGGTCTCGGACTCGCCCGCGGCAATCTTGTCGAGCATCTCCACGATCGCCACCTCGCAGCCGTGCTGCAGCAGGTACTCGGCAGTCTCGGTGCCCACCAGGCCACCGCCAATGACGGCAACGCGGCCCGTAAGCTCCACCTTACCGGCAAGCACGTCCCAGCTCGAGACGACCTTGTCCGAATCGGCACCCGGAACGGGGATGACCACGTCGTGCGCGCCCACAGCCGCAATCGCGGCGTCGGCGGCGTTGAGGTCCTCAGCGGTAGTAGCATGGTTGAGCTCAACCTTCACGCCCAGGCCGGGCAGAATCTTCTCGTAATACTCGACCGAGCGCATGATCTCGTCCTTGCGCGGAGGCGCGGCCGCCAGCACGATCTGGCCGCCCAGATGATCGCTCGCCTCGTAGACGGTCACGTCGTAGCCGCGCTTGGCCGCCACGCGCGCGGCCTCCAGGCCGGCAATACCGCCGCCCACCACGGCGATCTTCTTGTCGCCCTCGCCCGGCTTGATGGCTATGGTCGCCTCGTCACCGTTCTCGGCATTAAGCACGCACGAGATGTACTTGCGGTTTTGAATTGCGTCGACGCAGCCCTTGTTGCAGTTGAGGCACTCGCGAATGGGCTCGCCCGTGGCGGCCTTCAGCGCAATGTCGGGGTCGCACATGAGCGAGCGGCCATAGGCAATGATGTCGGCGGCGCCGTCTTCCAGAATCTTCTCGCCGGCCTCGACCGAGACAACACGGCCCACGGTTGCCACCGGCACGGAGACCAGGGCCTTGACGCGCTCGGCCACGGGCAGCGTCCAGTTGTAGGGCATGGCGCCCATGGGCGGAATGGTGTCACCCATGTTGCCGGTGTGGTTTGCCTGCGCGACCTGGATCATATCGATGCCCGCGCCCTCGAGCAGCTTGGCGAACTCGCAGGCCTCGTCGGGCTGCAGGCCGCCCTTGCCGCGCGGCGTGCCGTCGGGGTTCTCCATAATCACGGGGAGCTTGTACTCCACCATCAGCTGCGGCGCGGCCTCCTTAATGGCGGCGACAACCTCCAGCGCGTAGCGAACGCGGTTCTCGAACGAGCCACCGTACTCGTCGGTGCGCTTGTTGAGGATTGCCGAGCACAGCGAACCCACCAGACGGTCGCCGTGGACCTCGATGGCGTCGATGCCGGCCTGCTGCGCACGGGCAGCCGAGGCAGCGATGGCCTCCTTGATCTGGGTGAGCTGCTCCTCGCTCGCCTCGTTCACAAAGTGCTGCATGTCGTGGTGCAGCTTGGCGTAGGCCTGATTGCGGATCTCGTTGGACTCGGCCATCTTGGCGGCAAAGGTCTCCTCGTCGCCGGCGGCCTTAGCCTCCTGCGCGGCCTTGGCGGCAGCCATGGAACCCATGACCATGCGGCCGACACCGGGCACGTCGTACTCGGGGTGGAACAGCTGCAGCGCAACCCTGGCGCCGTGCTTGTGGACGGCGTCGGCCAGCGCCTTAAACGTGGGAATCTGAGCGTCGGTCGCCAGCTTGGGCGTGGGGCTTGCGGTCATAACGGGAGCGACG
Organism: Collinsella sp. AM16-21; assembly: GCF_003471905.1. Lineage (NCBI taxonomy): Bacteria > Bacillati > Actinomycetota > Coriobacteriia > Coriobacteriales > Coriobacteriaceae > Collinsella > Collinsella sp. AM16-21. The sequence goes on along the minus strand of NZ_QRKJ01000003.1, from coordinate 55,110 downwards.
TCGCCGATGACGATGTAGCTCACGCCGCCACGGGCCAGGCGCTCGTAAAAAGCCAGGCTGCGCTCGCCAATGGAGCCGTCGCGCTCCTCGTAGCCGGTGGTCAGCGGCGGGAACATAATGCGGTTCTTGAGCTCAAGGGGGCCAACCGTAATGGGCTGGAGCAGCTTGGATGCAGGTGCGGTCATGGATATTCCTCTCTTGTAGGCGCGGCGGCGATGTTGCCGCGTAGTTGTCTAGAGGATATGGCATGGGAATACAGCGGCGCAACGGAAATCGGCGGACAGCAGGTAGCGGCAGGTGGATGGGGCGGGGCGGCCCGTCGGTCTGTCTCAATCTGCAACAGTTACTCAGCAAAACCGGGATCTACCTGTTACAGATCGAGACATTCCTCTCAACCCATCCTCAACAATCTAGATCTGTAACAGCTAGGCCCACTTTTGGGCCCCAGATGTTACAGATCGAGACAAACCAAAACCGTCCCGGCGGAAAATCTCAATCTGTAACAACAACTCGGCAAAATCCGTCCCTCGTGTTACAGATTTAGACAAACGTGACCCAACTCACCGGTATATCTCGATCTGTAACACCTAGCCGCCCAAATCGGGTCTAGATGTTACGGATTGAGATCTTGTTTGAGAGGCCGAGAATTGGACCGAAAACACGGTCCCGAAATAACAAAAAAGCTCGCCGGCTAGGCCGACGAGCTGTAAGTTCTTGGTCGCGGGGGCAGGATTTGAACCTACGACCTCCGGGTTATGAGCCCGGCGAGCTACCAGACTGCTCCACCCCGCAATGTCTGGGCGCCTCATGTGCGCAAGAAAGAATATTACGTGGGAGTTCGGTAAACGGCAAGGAAAATCTCGTAGAGCATAATTCCTTCATATTTAAACCCCTCAGCCCCTATCACCGTATACGAATCGCAGCCGAGCGCCGCCGACGGCACGTATACAATGGTGCGCGTCCTTTTACGCCGACACCGGGAGTAGACATGCTGCTCGCTATCGATATGGGAAACACGCAGACGGCCATGGGCCTGTTTGACGGAAACGAGCTGGTGCAGTCGTGGCGCATGCCCACCGACCGCTCCTATACCGCCGACGAGATCCATGTGCGCCTGATGGGCTTCTTTAAGATGTACGACCTCTCGCTCGACACGGTCGACGCGATCGCCTTTGCCGGCGTGGTGCCGCAGCTCTCGCGCGAGTGGCACACTGTGGCCGACCGCATCGCGGCAGACGCCATCGTTATCGGGCCGCAGACTGCCACCGTGACCAAGCTGCGTGCGGCGCGTCCCCAGGCCGTAGGTGCCGATCGCATCGCCAACGCCGTTGCGGCCGAAACTTTCTACGGCGCCCCGGCGATCGTGGTGGACTTTGGCACCGCGACCAATATCGACGTCATCGATGAGGACGGTTATTACATTGGCGGAGCGATCGCGCCGGGCATCCGCATCTCCATGGACGCGCTTGCCGCCCGTGCCGCCAAGCTCGCCAGCGTTCCGCTCGAGGCACCCGAGCACGCCATCGGCCGCGATACCGAGGAGTGCATCAAGGTCGGCGCCGTGATGGGCGCCGCCGCCATGGCCGAGGGCCTGGTCGCGCGCATGAAGCGCGAGCTGGGACGCGAGGACGCCACCGTTATCGCCACGGGCGGTCTCGCGGGCATCGTCGCCGATTCGACCGATGCCTTCGATGTGGTCGACGGGCAGCTCACCATCAAGGGCATCTGCGAAATCTACCGCCGCATGCAGAAGCTGGGGGTAAAACAGGGGCATAAGTCGAGCACGCCCGATGCCACAGCCCCGCAAACGTTCGCCAAGCCTATTCCTCAAAACTGAAAAATTTTCAATTTTGAGGAATAGAGACTCCTCGAATACGCCCAGCGCAGCGATATCGTGCATGTTTCCTATTCCTCAAAAACGAAAATTTTTCAGTTTTGAGGAATAGGGCGCTGGCAACCCATTCCCCAGATAGGCGAAACCCTCCCCGGCACAGGCCGAAGAGGGCTTCGTTGTCATCGCTATCTTTGAGCGCGGGCGCCTCGCGTTACAGTCCGCGAATCCGTACGGCCTCGGGCGGAAACTCCTGCTCGCCGGCATCGGTCTTGATGGTCGCGCGACCCCAGATGTCCAGGCCCGCAAACACACCGACCGCAAGCGGCAAACCGTTGGGCGACACCGCCGCGACCTGACGACCCAGCAGTGGCACCATATCGAAGTACTCACCCAGCACCGGAGCCAGCGGGCCGGCAGCGCCCTGCGGCGTGTTGGCGGCAACCGCCCAGGCGTCAACGCGGGTCAGCACAGCGGTGGCCAATGCCTCGATCAGCGCTTCGTCAGCCACATCTACACCGAGCTCGCTCAACGCCGAACGCTCAATATCCACCGTCACGGCACCGAACATGCCCGCGGCACCGGCACCGCCGTTGACGGCGACGCGCGCGAACGACGTCTCAAACGCAGGCGCACCGCACACGATATCGCTCGGCCACTGGATACCCACCTTACCGGCAAGGCCCAACCCCGGCGTCGATGCCGTGCCCACAAGCGCGTCCATCATGCCCATCGCGGCCACAAACGGTAGGCCGTGGAAGGCGTGCATATTCACATCCGGACGCACAACCAGCGAAAACGTCAGCGAAGCATCGCCCACACTCCACGCGCACCAGCCCGCGGACACGCCCTCGCGACCCGCGTCACGCGCCGCGTCGAGCTCAGTGCCAGCGACTACAGCGTTCATCTCGATCATCTACATACGCCCCAATTCACCCACGATATGGCCCACGCGGTCCTCGGGCTCCTTGACCTCGACGCCGTTGTAGCGGAAGAACCGCGCCGGGTCGTGCATCAGGTCCTCGAGCGGCACCAGCACAAAGTCGCGCTCGCCGATCAGTGGATGCGGCAGGCGCAGCTTTTTGCCGCCGTGGGTCTCGCCGTCCATCCACAGCAGGTCCAGGTCGATGGTGCGCGGACCGTTGGCCTTGGCCTTTTTGGAGCGGTCGCGGCCCAGCTCGGCCTCGATCTTCATGAGCTCGTCGAGCAGCACCAGCGGCGCCAACTCGGTCTTAATCTCGATGACGGCGTTGGCAAACGCGTCCTGGCGCGTCTCGTAGGCCGGCTCGCTCTCGTAGATCTTGGAGGAGTTGGACACGCAGGTAAGTGGAATCTCGGCGATCATGTCGCGTGCGGCGCGGATGTTGTCGCAGCGATGCCCCAAGTTGGATCCCACGGCCACAAACGCGCGGCGCGGCTGCGGCTTGGCAACCGCCCAGTAGCCGTTCAGGAACTGCGCAAAGCCCGCGGCGTCGTGCACGCGCACGATGTTGGCGCCGGCCTGGATGGCGCCCAGGCACACGCCAAACGTAGCGGCATCGCGCTCGGCGGCCTCGGTCACGCCCGAGACGGCGCCCACAAAGCGCTTGCGCGATACGGCGCACATGAGCGGATAGCCCAGTGACGCCATCTTGGCAGTCTCGCGCTGGATGACGATGTCCTCGTTAGCCGACTTACCAAAGCCCGGGCCAGGATCGATGCAGATGCGGTCGCGCGACACGCCGGCGTGGATGAGCGCGCGGGCCTGGTCGGACAGAAAGCCCATGACGCGGCGCATGATGGGTGCCGAATCGGGCAGGGTGAAGCGGCGGAGCTGCGAGGTGGGCACGTAGGCTTCCTCGCGGCGGGCGCTGCGGCGCATCATGGCGGCCAGGCGGTCATTGGACTCCGATGCGGCCTCGGTGGCCTCGGGCGCGGGCGCGACGGTCTCGGCGGCAGCAGCCTGCTCGGCGGCCGGCGTCTCCTGCTCGCTTGCAGGCTCGGTCGCGGGCTCAGGTTCGCCAAACGGCAACGAGGGCTGCACCACGCCGCCCGGAAGCTTGGTCTCCGGCTTAGGCTCGCCCAGCAACTTGCCGCGACGGCGGCGAGCCGGCTTCTCGGCCTCACGCGCGGCCTCGGCAGCCGCCTCGCGCGCCTTCTCGGCAACAAACGCCGCGGCCGAGGTATCGAGCTGCACCGTCGCGTGCGTACGAGCGGGAGCGGCGACCTCGCCGGCATGCATCACAATGACGCCGCAGGTGCTCGTCTTAACAAACTCGACCATCTTGGAGTCGGTGAAGCCGGTCACGTCGTTGACGATCGAGGCGCCGCAGCGCACGGCCGCCTTAGCAACCGCCACGTGGCGCGTGTCGATCGAGACGATGGCGCCCTCTTTGGCCAGCGCGCGCACCACGGGCAGCACGCGGCGAGCCTCCTCATCGGGATTGACCGGGGTAAATCCGGGGCGCGTGGACTCGCCGCCCACGTCGATGATGTCGGCGCCGGCGTCGAGCATCGCCAGGCCGTACTCGATGGCGGCATCCGGGTCGAAATGCTCCCCGCCATCGCTAAACGAATCGGGCGTCACGTTGAGGACGCCCATGATGCGCGGACGGTCAAAGCTGAGCTCATACTTTCCGCACCGCCATGTCTTGCTATCGTTCGCCATGAACATCCTCCTCAAATGCCCGCGCCGCCGCGCTCGGGCGCAGGCGGCGGGGTCGCTTTGCAATCAGTCTTTCTATTGTATCCGCGCACACGGGCTGGAACGCAAACGCGGCCGCGATGTCGCAAGAAATCAGCAGGTCGGCATTTGCATCCTGATCGGTGGGAGCAAGATTGCAAATGGCCAGCGTATCGCCGGTAAAGTAACGCGTAAGGCCCGCCGCCGGATACACCACGAGCGAGGTCCCGCCCACAATGAGGGCATCGGCCGCGGCGATGGCGGCAACGGCGCCGGTCAGCACGTGCTCGTCGAGCGGCTCCTCGTAGAGCACCACATCGGGCTTGATGCGCCCACCGCACGCAGGACACACGGGTACGCCCGCGGCGTCCTCGTGCTCGCGCGAGCAAATCCACTCGGCGCTATAGACCGCGCCGCACGACCGGCAAATGTTGCGATGGACCGATCCGTGCAGCTCGAACACGCGCTGTGAGCCGGCCATCTGATGCAGGCCGTCGATATTTTGCGTCACCACGGCATTTAGCTTACCGGCGCGCTCCAACTCGGCCAGCTTGGTGTGGCAGCGGTTGGGCTTGGCGCCAAGCGCAATCATCTTGGTGCGGTAGAAGTCGAAGAACTCGGCCGGATGCGCCTCATAAAAGCTATGCGAGAGCATAGTCTCGGGCGGGTAGGCAAACTGCTGGTGATACAGGCCGTCCACGCTGCGGAAATCGGGGATGCCACTTGCCGTGGAAACACCGGCGCCGCCAAAGAAGACCACGCGCTTGTGGGTATTGAACAGCTCCGCCAGCGCGGTGGAGGCCTGCTTGGAATCTGTTATCGCTTGCGTCATGTTTGTCCTCCGTCCACGTTGGTCGGGGCGGCTGCGATTGCGCCGTCGCCCACGGAGCTCACCCCGCCCCTGTTGCGCTAATCTTAAGCCTGCCAACCCCGTCGAAAGGACACCATGCCTCAGACTTACACTTTCGCCTCGTGGAACGTCAACGGCCTGCGCGCCGTGCTCAAAAAGGACCCGAGCTTTATCCAGATCGCGCAGGAACTCGATGTCGATGTCCTAGCGCTGCAGGAGACCAAGCTGCAGGAGGGCCAGGTCGATATCGACCTGGCCGGCTATCACCAAACCTGGAGCTACGCCGAGCGCAAGGGCTACTCGGGCACCGCGGTCTTTAGCCGCCAGGAACCGCTGCGCGTGCTGCGCGCCGATGCACTGCTGCCCTACGCCGGCGAGGGCGAGGCGGCCGAGCTCGTCGCCCAAGCCGCAACCGAGGGCCGCGTCTGCGCGCTCGAGTTCGACAAGTTTTGGTTCGTGGACGTCTATACGCCCAACGCCCAAAACGAGCTCGCGCGCATCGACGTGCGCATGGCCTGGGACGATGCCTATCGCGGCTTTTTGAGCGCGCTTGAGCGCGAAACCGGCAAGCCCGTCGTAACCTGCGGCGACTTTAACGTGGCACACGAGGAGATCGACCTTAAGAACCCCAAGTCCAACCGCGGCAACGCAGGCTTTTCGGACGAGGAGCGCGGTAAGTTTACCGAGCTCCTCGACGCCGGTTTTACCGATACCTGGCGCGCGGCAAATCCCGACGTCGAGGGCGTCTACAGCTGGTGGAGCTATCGCTTTAATGCCCGCAAGAACAACGCCGGCTGGCGCATCGACTACTTCCTGGTGAGCGACGCAATCGCCGGCAATGTGCGCGACGCCGGCATCCGCGGCGACATCTTTGGCAGTGACCACTGCCCCGTCACCCTCACACTAGAGCTCTAGCCCCAACTGATCCCCCGAGGTCGGAGGAAAACTGGTCATTTAGTCTTCTGGGGCCCGCTGCGACCGTCATGCGAGTCGGCCCGTTTCAGAACCATGCCGGTTTACGGGGATAAATCGCGAACCCCCAACCACACGTAGCTGAGGCAAAATAAAACCGCAGGTAGACGGCTCGTCTATTTTCGCAAAATGCCGCTATGGTCGGCCCGCGCCAATCCAGCCCCGTAAACCGGCATAGTTTTGATATGACACCAAGGCAGTATTGATTCCCGCCCCGGGGCAACCGGCCCTACAGTCCGTATTTCACGACGACGCGGTTGATCCGTCGACACCAAGGCTTGTAGAGGGCGGCCAAGAACACGCAGGTCGCGAGGCCGTGTGTGATATCGAACGGCACCGCCATAGCAAGACGCGCCACGGCTCCCGCCCACGTGAGCGGCTGCACAAAACCGATGATGTCGTAGGCGTTGATTACCACGCCGTATAGCAAACCCGAAGCAAAACCGTAGGTCAGTAGCGCCGGCATGCGCACGGTTCCATCGGCGCGATCAAAAGCACCCGCGTACGCCAGCACACCGCCGACGTAGCCCACCAGGCCCCAGGCATACATCTGCCATGGCGTCCACATGCCCTGTCCAAAAAAGAAATTGCTGGTCAGCGCTGCCAACGCGCCGACCATGAAGCCGTTGCGTCGACCCAACGTCGCTCCCGCGACAATGGCAATGGCGCTCACGGGTTTAAAGTCGGGAATGGGGCCGAACAAGATGCGGCCCGCCGCGGCCAGTGCCGCCAGAACCAGCGTGGGCATAATCTGGCGCAGGCCCGGACGCGACGCCTCGTAGCCCGCAAAGAACAGCGCCAGCACCAGCGCCACCACAACCAGCATGGTAAGCGCCGCCTGCTCAACGCCCGCCAGCAACGCCGCAGCCATCACGGCTGGCACCGCCAGCAGCAGCGGGATCTCCAGTTTTGCGAGCAGGCGCGCGACGCGATAATCCGTCATCCCATCACGCCCTATAAAACACATTGTCGGCAAAGAAGTCGGCCGGCGGCTCCATGCAGGCAACCTCGCCGTCGAACATCATGGCAATGTCATCAGCAACCTGTTCGGCAAAATCCAGATCGTGCGTGGCCATGATGACGGTGCCGCCAGCCTGCGCATGGTCGCGCAGGGCGCGAGCGATAATCCGGCGGCTGACCAGGTCCAGACCCTTGGTTGGCTCATCGAGCAATAGCAGCTCGGGACCGATCAGCAGCAGCTTTGCCAACGCGAGCAGCTGACGCTGCCCACCCGAAAGGTCATAGGGGTGACGATCCCCCAAGCCCGCAAGCCCCAGACTCGCCGCGCGCTCCTGCGCCATGGCCTCGTCGTACCCGCAGGTCGAAGCCCATTCCATTAGCTCGTCGTGCACCGTCTCGGCAACCAGCAACGCCTTGGGATTCTGAGGCAGCAGCGCCGCCGATCCCGCCGCACGTTCCATACGCCCACGTTGCAACTTGACCGTTTTGGCCAGCACCGAAAGCAATGTCGACTTGCCGCAGCCGTTACCGCCCACAATCGCATGCACCGCGCCAGCCGAAAACGCCGCATCGAGTCCGCGCAGCACCCAGCCGGACGTTCGATCGTAGCGAAACCAGCTCCTTGCCAGGGTGGTAGCCGACCCAGCGTGCATTTTTGGGAATATTCGGCATCCGCCGGCGCGTGTTGGCGCCCCCGAGCCGTCCTGCGGCTGAATTTGCGCCTCAAATTCAGCCGATTTGCCCGATTTCAGTCCCCTTTTTGCACCCGCAGCACCCGCGCGCGGGTCAAAAGACCCCTGCTGGCCACCAACGTTGCTGAAAATTCCGTTTTTTGCACGCCGCGAGCCACCCCACCCCGGCATCTCGTCGGAAAATAGCTCTTCACGATGACCCAAGGAGGCGATGTCAGCCGCCTCGCGCACGCTGCCGCCCTCGATCCGGTACGCGCACGTCGCGTATTCGAGCATCGGGCGCGGCTGGTGCGTTGCCACAACAACCGTGCAGCCCAGTTCGCGATTCACGCGAAACAGCGCGTGCAGAAAATTCTTCTCGGCGACGGGATCCAACTGGGATGTGGGCTCGTCGAGCAGCAGCACGCGCGGGCGCAACGCCAGCACGGCCGCCAAGGACAGCAGCTGCTTGCGTCCCCCCGAAAGCGTGTCAGTATCGCGGTGAAGCCAATCCTCCAGCCCAAAGAAATAGCTAGTCTCTGCTACACGACGGCGCATCTCGTCGCGCGACATGCCTAAGTTTTCCAGGCCAAACGCCATCTCGTGCCACACGGTTTCGCACACGATCTGGTTCTCGGGATCCTGAAACACATAGCCCACGCGCTCCGCGGACGCGCGCACGTCCATGTCGGCAACGTTCTCGCCCAGCACGCGCAGTCCGCCAGTGCGCTCGCCCGCCGGAGCGATCTCGGGCTTGAGCAGCGACAGCAGCGTCGACTTACCCGATCCGGTACCACCAACGAGCAGCGCAAACGCGCCCTGGGGAACAACCCAGTCGAGCCCCTCGAGCACCGCAGCATCAGCATCGGGGTAGGCAAAGCTCAGGCTCCGCACCTCAATCGCCGGCATATCCGGGCCGCACGCCGCGCCCGACACCGGGCCCCTATCCAACCGAGCCATCAGCCAAACCTCTTCTCGTCAATCGCGTGCAGCACGCAGGGCAGCACCATCCAGGCCGCGTATACAACATAGCCCGGCCACGGCGCCGGCGCCGAAAGCTGCGGGTAAAACGAATACTGCGTTGTCGCGGTCCACGCCACCGCCGCCGTGGCCACGCCAAACATCGCAAGCCCAACCAGCGCGGCAACGTCGGCGCGCCCCAGCCGATACCGCGCATACGTCGTACGACGCGCCGCGGCACCCCATCCGCGCGAGCGCATGGCGTCGGCGCGCTCCAGCGAATCCTCCATGCCCCAGCCCATCAGCACGCTCGATGTCCGCAGGCGCGAACGCACGGGGTCGGCCGGTGCGCGCCCCGGTACATCAATCGCGTCCTGCACCGCCAGCACCGTACGACCGCGGCGTAAGAACTGCGGAATCAGCCGCATGCACATCGAAATCATGAGCGCGATCACCGGCGCGGCGTTGCCCAAAAGCGCGAGCACCTTGTCGTAGCCAAGCATCGACGCCGCGGCCTCAAACCACAGCACGCTCGCCACAAACAGCCCGCCCATGCACAGGCCGTAAACCATGCTCTCCAGATACACCGCACGCATGCCAATACGGAACAGCTCCGTCGAGCCCGAGGCGCTAAACAGCGGATTGAGCACCGCGATGATCAAAATCACCGGCAGCTGCCAGCGAAGCGCCCCCAACGTGCGCGCGACGCCGCGCGTCGCAAGCCCGTACGCCAGCCCGCCCGCAAGCGACAGCGCAATCAGCACCGGTTGCATCGAGAACATGGTGAGTCCCAGCGTCAGCACCATGTAGAGCGCCGGCACCGCCGGATGTGACATCGAAAATGCCGCGACGGGTTCGTTACCCGATTCCTCTCGCATGATATCCACGGACACCTCCCATCCCCTCGCGCAAAACGCCAACGCCGCAGCGCCGCCGCCATGCACAACCAGCGCAAACACCACGCCGATGGCAGCGACATCGGCCGTCACGCGTCAAACGTTACGCGCTCATCATATGCCTGCGGTATCATATTGCGCCGTGTATCGTTTCCAAACACACGTCTCTATAACGTAACAGGAGATCACATGGACGCAACCGCAATTATCCTCGCCGCCGGCGAGGGCACCCGCATGAAGTCGAACCACTGCAAGGTTTCGCACAAGATCCTGGGTAAGCCCATGGTCCAGTGGATCGTCGACGCCACCATCAAGGCCGGCTGCAACCGCGTCGTAGTCGTCATCGGCAGCCACGCCGACGAGATGCGCGCCCTCATCGACGGCGCCTACGCCACCAGCACCACCAAGGTCGAGTGCGTCGAGCAGACCGAGCGCCTGGGCACCGGCCACGCCGTCAAGGTCGCGCTCGAGGCCTGCGGCATCACGCAAGGCCCGGTCGTCGTGCTCAACGGCGACCTGCCGCTCATCACTGCCGACACCGTCGCCAAGTTCGCGCAGACCGTCGCCACCGGCGAGCTCGCCTGCACCGTCATGACCATGACCCCGCCCGACCCCTTCGGCTACGGCCGCATCAAGCTGGGCGCCGACGGCCAGATCGAGCGCATCATCGAGCAGAAGGACTGCACGCCCGAGCAGGCCGCCACGCTGCTCGAGTGCAACGCCGGCTGCTACGCCTTCGACGGCGCGCAGCTCGCCGCCCACATCGACGAGATCGGCAACGACAACGCGCAGTCCGAGTACTACCTGCCCGACATGCTCGAGATCCTCAAAGGCCACGGCCAGGCAGTCTCCATCTTCCACTGCGACGACTACCGCGACGGCTTGGGCGTCAACAGCCGCATCCAGCTCGCGCAGCTTACCGCCATTGCGCGCGACCGCATCAACGAGCACTGGATGGCCGAAGGCGTTACCTTCATCGATCCCACGCAGGCCTGGATTGGCCCCGACGCCACCATCGGCCGCGATACCGTCGTGTGGCCGCAGACGCACCTGATCGGCCACGTCACCGTGGGCGAGGAGTGCCAGCTCGGCCCCAACAGCCGTCTCACCGACACCACCGTCGGCAGCGGCTGCACCATCGATGAGACCATCGCCATCGAGGCCGTCATCGAGAACGGCGTCGACTGCGGCCCGCGCGCCTACCTGCGCCCGGGTACCCACATGCTCGACGGTTCCAAGGCCGGCACGCACGTGGAGATCAAGAAGTCCACGATCGGCGAGGGCTCCAAGGTGCCGCACCTGTCCTACATCGGCGACACCACCATGGGCTCCGGCGTCAACGTGGGCGCGGGCTCCATCACCTGCAACTACGACGGCGTCCACAAGCACAAGACCGTCATCGGCAAGGATGCCTTCATCGGTTCCGACACCATGATGGTCGCACCCGCCCAGATCGGCGACGGTGCACTCGTGGCCGCCGGCTCCGTCATCACCGAGCCGGTCCCGGCCGACGCACTCGGTCTGGGCCGCGCCCGTCAGGTAAATATTGAGAGCTGGGCCGCCGATTACCGCCGCCGCCTGCACGAGGACGACGAGGTATAACGTTTTACCAAGCACAAAAGGAGCTGTTCCATGGGGACAGCTCCTTTTTCTATGCTGACCTGCGCGGCCGGAGAGTGGTCGGTTCGTGTCCGTTGACGGTAAAGACGTTATCAAGACCCGATAAACCCCGCCGCGCGGTTACAATGCAACAAGGCATCTATATGGCATTCGATATTAAAGGAGAAGGGTAATGCCGATTAATGATCCCGAGAAGTCGGAGAATATGCGCAAGTCCATCCGTGTGTATTCCGGTTCCTCCAACCGTCCCCTCGCTCAGAAGATTGCTGAGTACCTTGGGGTCGAGCTTTCGGGCCTTACGCTAAAGCAGTTCGCCAACGGTGAGATTTACGCCCGCTACGACGAGACCGTCCGCGGCGCCGACGTCTTCCTGATTCAGTCCGTGGCCGGTGGCAACGTCAACGACATGCTCATGGAGCTGCTCATCGCCACCGACGCTGCCAAGCGCGCATCCGCCCGCTCCATCACCGCCGTCATCACCCACTACGGCTATGCCCGCCAGGACCGCAAGGCCGGCCCGCGCGAGCCCATCACCGCCCGCCTCGTCGCCAACCTGCTCGAGCGCGCCGGCGTCAACCGCATCATCACCCTCGACCTGCACCAGGGCCAGATCCAGGGCTTCTTCGATATCCCGGTTAACCACCTGTCCGCACTGCCGCTGTTTGGCCAGTACTACAACGACATGCACTTCGACACCGACAACCTGGTTGTCGTCTCCCCCGACGTGGGTCGTGCCAAGGCCGCCAAGAAGCTCTCCGACATGCTCGGCTGCGACCTGGCCATCGCCCACAAGGGCCGTCCGCGCCACAACGCCGCCGAGGTCATGGGCATCATCGGTGACATCAAGGGCAAGACCTGCATCATCAACGACGACATGATCGACACCGCTGGCACCCTGTGCGCCAACGTCAAGGAGCTCAAGGCTATGGGCGCTGGCGACATCTACGTGTGCGCCACCCACGGCATCTTCTCCGGTCCGGCCATCGAGCGCCTGAACGACGCCCCGATCGTCGAGTGCGTCGTCACCGACGCCATTCCCGTCGAGGTCGGCGGCAAGATCAAGACCATCTCGGTCGCCGAGGAGTTCGCTCAGGCCATCTCCGCCGTTTACCACGAGGAGCCCGTCTCCACGCTCGTCGGCGGCGACTTCGCGCTGTAATCCAACGCGCATCGCATCATCTTTGATGCTTTTAAAGGGTCGGAAGCTCGCTTCCGACCCTTTTTCTATCCCTCGCCAACCTTCCATGGACAGTTAGTTCAGATACGTATTTTTTTAAAGCTCCAAAGGGCCGTTCGGAGCCTTCTGAGCTCCCCAGCGGATGCCATGCCGCCCAAAGCTCATCGTTTTCGAGCACGACCGCCGCATATTTACCCTCAAATCGCCCTCAAAGGCCCTTAGAAACGCCTCGAACGCCCGCCGCCTTATACGTATCTGAACTAACTGTCCAGTAGCTATCGTCAACCTTCGCAGCAGAGCTCAATTTCCTGCAATCCCCTCAACCGATTCCATCGATCTCATAACACCCAGCCGTTCGTGGCGCGCAGCGCCCCGCTGGGCGAAAAGAACGGTACGGCGGTCGCATTCTGCTGCCAACTTAGTACGTTATAGCTATGACGACCGTGATTTCACATTTCTCCGCCCTCCGCGCAATTCGTCGCGCACGACGGGCGTACTCTGTCCTACCCTGGGACTCCGTTGATAGTGAACAGCAAGCACCGGCCTTGGCTAGCTGCATTCCCAATAATGACGCGATAGACTTTGGCGCACTTTCGATACTCGACGCCTGGAATGAAGATGATTCCGAACTGCTCGATCTTCTCGTTTCAGACGAAAACAACAGACGCCCCGACAAGCGACTTCTTCAGCATATTCTCTCCGTTCCGCTTCCTGAAGGTGCAATTATGCACGTCGAGGCCGACATCTACGCAACGTCTCCTGCCGTGACAGCCATGCTTTGTTCCAAAAATGAATCAGTCGCCAAAACCTTGATGCTTCTCATGGAACTGCTCGGAACCTACTCCCTTCCTCCCGGGGCAACATACCCCATTGCCTATGACGACATCTGGCCCAAGGGCGATGGCTGCGCAGCGACGGGTGATCTTGATTGCCTGGGCGGCCAGTCGGCAGCCGAACAGCAGAACGAAACCCGCTATGAACAGGCGCACTACAAATGCGAGCCCGCCACGACCATCGAAGAGCTCGAGGCGGTCGCACGCTTCGCCAAAAGTAGCTCATACGCCTCGTTTCGCACGGCAGTCAAGCTTGCCCGACCCGGATCTGCATCCCCAGCCGAATCCCTAATGTTTGCTGTTCTCGGAGCACCCATGCGCTTTGGCGGATTCGGATGTTGCAGCCTGCCCATGGGAGGCCTGCTACTCAACCATCGAATCGACTTCGACACCCTTGCGGTCAATATGTCCTCGGGCATCCCCTATGCCATCTGCGACCTATATTGCCCAGCAGCCGGAGTCGACAACGAATACAACGGAATTGGGCATGAGCTTCAAAACGCTCGCATCCACGATGGCAATCGAAATAATGGCCTCAAGGCAATGGGCATCCACGTCCTGGTTATCAATCGCGACCAAATGAAAGACCTTGTTGCACTCGAAGCCTTCGCCCAAACGATGCATCGACTCGCGGGAGTCCGATTCCGATATCGCATCAAGGGCTATCGCAAGCGTCAGGCCGCTTGGCTCAACGCTCTGCGGGCCGGAATCGGCCTTGCGCCGGTCTAAACGGCGAATCAACCGTGCGCCGTCGAACAGGTCTGGACAGTTAGTTCAAATACGTATAAATGGACACATTGAATTAGGTTGTTTTGCAGCCATCTCTATACCATTCGCCCTATTTGAAGGCAGGATAGACTTCAAAACAGCGTCATATGGGCTAACTAAAGCTCCAAAACAACGCATCGGCATTGAATTGAGCAATTCGAGTCCTCAGAACTAATACGTATCTGAACTAACTGTCCACCTCGGATTTCGACGGCCGTCCAAACGCCCCCCCAAACAACCTCAATCGCCCTCCATTTGACAGCGGCAACAGGGTCGCTCACCATAGCAGGCGACAAATCAACGAAAGGATGAACATGGCAGCTGCACAGCCGCTCAAGATTCGCATGGTTGCCGGACTTGGCAACCCTGGCGAGGAATATGCCGAGACCCGCCACAACGCCGGCTTTAAGGCAATCGACGAGCTGGCCCGTCAGGCCGGTGTCACGTACTGGAAAAACCAGGCAGGCGCCGAGGTCGCGCTCATCAATATCAACGATGCCGAGGAAGAGGGCGGCAAGCGCCAGATTGTGCTGGTCAAGCCGCAGTCGTACATGAATACCTCGGGCGGTCCCATCTCCAAGCTCTGCCGCGAGTACAAGATCAAAGCCGAGGAGCTGCTCGTCATCCACGACGAGCTCGACATTCCCGCCGGTGACGTACGTGTTAAGGTGGGCGGCGGCCATGCTGGCCACAACGGCCTGCGTTCCATCATCGACAAGATGGGCAGTCGCGACTTCAGCCGCATCCGCACCGGCATCGGCAACCCTCCCGGCAAGATGGCTGTCGCCGACTACGTGCTCAAGCAGCTGCGCGCCCGCGAGGCCGAGGACTTCCAGGACACCTGCGCCCGCGCCGCCGACGCCGCCGGCCTGGCGATCGTACACGGCGTGGTCTACGCCCGCGACCACGTCAACGGCTCCGCCTCCGCCAACGGCAAGCACTAAAACCTACCATTTAGGGACAGGTTTATTTTGTCAGGTTTTATATGCGAAAACGCCGCCGCGGCCGCATCGCAATAAGCCCTGTGCCGCCATACATATGCAGCGCTCCAAAGGGGGTCGGCCTCACCGATGCGCGGGGCCGGCCCCCTTTGCCGTTTTGCCTGATAAAACCTGCCAAAATAAACCTGTCCCTTTTTGGTAGGTCACTTTTCCCACCTGCCAAAGACACACGTAAGCGACATGTCCATGAGGGTATAATTTGCACCGTATGTCTGCACAACGCCTGTGCGCGTACGGTTTTATTCGGGCTGCCGTCCATTTCCGTGGAGGCACGGTTCGGCCGCCCTAACAAGAGAGGGGTTCTATGTATAAGATCCTGGAGAAGACGCAGTTCTCGGAGAAGGTGTTCAAGTTCCGCATCGAGGCGCCCGCAATCGCCAAGCATGCGCACGCTGGACAGTTCCTCATGGTTCGCGCCAACGAGACGGGCGAGCGCGTCCCGTTTACCCTAGCTGGCTGGAACGGTGACGAGGGCTGGGTCGAGTTCATCTTCATGGTGATCGGCAAGACCACCGAGATGCTGTCCACCTACGAGGCCGGCGAGTCGCTGCGCGACGTCGTGGGCCCGCTGGGCGTTCCCACCGAGATGGCCGAGGGCCCCTGTGCCGTCATTGGCGGCGGCGTCGGCCTGGCAATTGCCTTCCCGGTCGCCAAGCACCTGGTCGAGACCGGTCACGAGGTCCACGCCATCATGGGCGCCCGCACCAAGGACCTCCTGCTCATGGAGGACCAGTTCCGCGAGCTCCTCGACGAGGACCACATCCACATCACCACTGACGACGGCTCCTACGGCGAGCAGGGCGTTGTCACCGCTCCGCTGGAGCGCCTGCTGCAGGACAAGGCCGTGAGCCAGGTCTTCTGCGTCGGCCCCGTTCCGATGATGAAGTTCTCGACCCTCACCGCCCAGAAGTACGACACCCCCATCACCGCGTCGCTCAACCCCATCATGGTTGACGGCACCGGTATGTGCGGCTGCTGCCGCGTCGAGGTGGGCGGCGTGACCAAGTTCGCTTGCGTCGACGGCCCCGACTTCGATGCCACCCTAGTCGACTGGGATGACCTTCGTGCCCGCCAGGCCGCTTATCGTTCCGAAGAGGGCGCGTCCCTCAAGGCCTATGAGGAAAAGAGCTGCGCATGCCACTAGTTAACGGTCGTTTCGTTGCCGATATGAAGTCGCCCCGCACCCCCGATAACGAGGAGCCGGCTGCCGAGCGCGCCTGCGACTTCCGCCCCGTCGACAAGGGCTTCACCGAGGAGATGGCGCTGGCCGAGGCCGAGCGCTGCCTCAACTGCAAGAAGCCGTTCTGTGTTGAGGGCTGCCCCGTCAACATCAACATCCCCCGCTTTATCGAGCAGATCCGTGAGAAGGACTTCGGCGGCGCTCTCGATACCATCCGCGAGGACTCCATGCTTCCCGCCATCTGCGGCCGCGTCTGCCCGCAGGAGAACCAGTGCGAGGGCAAGTGCATCCGTGGCAAGAAGTCCGAGCCCGTGGCCATCGGCCAGCTCGAGCGCTTCCTGGGTGACCGCCCCGAGCTCGCCTCCACGCCCAAGATGGCTCCCAAGAACGGCAAGAAGGTCGCCGTCGTGGGCTCTGGCCCGTCCGGCATCACCTGCGCCGGCGAGCTCGCCCGTAACGGTTTTGACGTCACCGTCTTTGAGGCATTCTTTACCGGCGGCGGCGTGCTGGTCTACGGCATCCCCGAGTTCCGTCTGCCCAAGGCGGTCGTCAAGCGCGAGATTGACGGCCTGGAGGACATGGGCGTCAAGTTTGAGTACAACTCCGTCGTGGGTAACATGGCCACGGCCGAGGAGCTGTTCGAGCAGGGCTTCGACGCCATCTACGTGGCGACCGGCGCTGGCCTGCCCAAGTTCCTCAACGTCCCCGGCGAGAACCTGCCCAACGTCTTCTTCGCGAACGAGTACCTCACCCGCGTGAATCTGATGAAGGCCAACAAGTTCCCCGAGTACGACACCCCCACCAAGCACGGCAAGAACGTCGTCGTCTTTGGCGGCGGCAACGTGGCTATGGACGCCGTCCGTACCGCCAAGCGTCTGGGCGCCGAGCACGCCATCATCGCCTACCGTCGTACCGAGGACGAGATGCCCTGCCGTCGCGCCGAGCTGCACCACGCCAAGGCCGAGGGCGTCGAGGTTCTGCCGCTCGTTTCCCCGCTCGAGTTTGTCGCTGGCGAGGATGGCTCCGTGTGCGCCGTCAAGGTCCAGAAGATGGAGCTCGGCGAGCCTGACGAGTCCGGCCGTCGTCGCCCGGTGCCCATCGAGGGTGCCATCGAGGAGATTCCCTGCGACGTCGCGATCTCGGCCATCGGCACCAACGCCAACCCCTTCGCTGCCAAGATCGGCGGCAAGATGGAGCTCAACAAGTGGGGCTACATCGTTGCCGACGAGGAGACCGGCCAGACCACCGATCCCCGCATCTGGGCCGGCGGCGACATCGTCACCGGTGCCGCTACGGTCATTCTGGCGATGGGCGCCGGCAAGAAGGCCGCCGCTTCCATCACCAAGAGCCTGCTGGGCGAGTAATCACCTACAGCGTTAGCCACCAAACGGCAAAGTCCCCGTCGAGCACACGCCCGGCGGGGACTTTTTCTATGTCGGCCGCCCCAACCACCACAAAGGGGACAGGCACCTTTGTGGTGGTTGGGAGCCTGACCGACTAGTTTGTCTCGATCTGTAACACCTGGAGCCCGTTGAGCATCGTAGTTGTTACAGATCGAGATATTGCGCCAGTCGCCTCCGCTTTATCTCAATCTGTAACAGTTAGAGGCCAAATTCCTCGCTACATGTTACAGATCGAGACGTTAGGTTGGCGGCCATTCGGTTCATCTAAATCTGTAACATCTGGGGCCGTTTTGGGCAGCCAGGTGTTACAGGTTGAGATTTTGCGAAAGCCGAGGATGGGCGCCGTCGCCAAAACCTAGCGCTTGCGACGCTTGGTTGCGGCAATGCCGGCCGCGGCTACGGTTGCGCCGGCGATGCCCAGAGCGGCGACCGTCATCGCGGTGGTGTCTCCCGTGTTGACGAGCACCGCAGCATCGGACTTCTTACCGTTCTTGCCCTTACCCTTGGACTTGTCCGTCGTCACCGTGGTCGTCGTCGAAGTCGAACCACCCGCAGGAGCCCCGGTACCGCCAGAGCCATCCGCACCGCCACCCTGCTCGCCGCCGCCAGGCGTCGGCTTGGGTTCCGGCTTGGGTTCCGGCTTGGGCCCGGGCTCCGGCTCGGGATCGGGCGTCGCCTCATCGGTCACCGTAATCGTAATGTTCAAGCGCTCCGAATACTCGCTATACGACATGCCGGGACGCTGCGCCGCAATACGCACGTACATATTGCTGTCGAGCACAATGGGCTCGGTATACCGCACGCGCCCCTCATCACGGCAGGGGCAGGTGTCGTTGGCGGTGTACCAAATCGTCGTGCCATCCTCGGCCGAAAGCTCCAGCTTCGTGCCCTTGGGCACCGTAATATAGTTCTCCTTGGGCGACCATGCACCAAACGTCGTCGCACCAATCGTCGCCACCGGTCGCGCCGGTCGCACTGCCTCGGCAGACACGCGAACGTCGACCTGCTTGGACAGCGCCGTGCCGTCCACCGCCGCCGTCAGCGTCGTCAAACCGGGCAGAACACCATGCAGCGCAAACGTCGCCGCGCCGTCCTCGCCCGTCACGGCCTGGGTGGCATCGACAGAGCAGATAGCCGAGGACTCCAGCCCAACACTAACCTTTGCGCCCGCAAACGGCTTGCCCGCCTTATCGGTCACGTTCGCCACCAGCTCAAAGTCACTGCCCTCAAGCATGGTCACGGCCTGCTCCACGTTGAGCTTGAGCTTGTCGGCACGAACGCCCACGACAAGTTCGCCACTTGCCCAGCGCGCCATGGCCGTGCCGGCGTAGTTGCGAGCGCCATCGAGTTCAAACTCGACCGTCGAGCCCGCCTCACGCGCATCGGCATAGTGAATGCGCAGCACGCGCGACAACGGCTTGCCCTTGGGATCGTCCTGCTTGTCGAGCCACGTATACGTCACGTCGCCCAAGCCCTGCTCACACAATGCGGCCAGGGCATCGTCACTCGCATCCATATACTGTGCAAACTCAACCTCGACGCAATCGGTATAGGCATGGGCCGAAACCACCTCGGGCGCCGCCGTCGACACCAAGCCAATATTCACCTCAGTCTGAATCGGCGGCACGCGAAGCCAGGCCGAACGCGCCTCCTCATACCCGTCCTTGGTCACACGCACCTGATACCATCCGGTCGGCGTATTCCAGTTGTACGCACCGTCCGCACCCGTTGCAAGCGGATTGTCCTGCTCATACTCCTCGGCGTCCCAACGCGTGGCATTGGTGCCGGCGGCATCGTCGGCGCTCCACAGCTCAACCGTTGCACCCTCGACCGTATTGGACAGCAGGCCCTCGTACACCACGCCCGCAGGGTCGGGTGCAGCCTTGGCAGCCACGTTGCGATAACGCGCCTCGAAGATCGACTGCATCTTCTCGTCCGAGATCAAGCCGTCCTTGTTGGCCTTGTAGACCTCGGCATCGGTCAGCTCGCCCCAGTTGACCGTAATACGATTCTGGCATGCGCGCTCCACCTGCTCGCAGGCAACATCGTAGGCGCATTCGGCATTGGTCAGCTTAATCGCGCGCTCCGAACCTACGCTGGTCGAAGCCGCGTCATAGGCAGCGCCCACCACGGTACCCGCCGAACCGGCCGTCAGCACGCCGGCGATTGTCATAATGGAGCCCACCGCCACATCGGTGCTATCGTGGCAGAGCTGGCGATACAGCAGATCCTCAAACGCACGCGCCTTCTCCATGGCGTCACGCAGCGCGTAAATGCACTTCCAGTCGTCCTCGGTCTTCTCGGGCTTGGCAAGCAAGCGCGTATGCTGAAGCTCATAGCCCTCGCGCTCGCCCTTCACCTTCTGCATACGGACGTTCACGTTCTCCCAGTTCTTGCTGGCATCGTTCACGCCGTAAATGCCGGTAAAGATGCCGATGCCCTGGGTCGCCGCGGGAAACGCCTGGCCGGCCGCCTTCCACGCATCGGTCTTAAAGACCTGGCCGAACATCTCACACTCGATCTTGTAGCTTTTGAGCGAACGGATCGTGCGGATGAGCTTCATGTGGGCGCTGACGTCACCGTTGCGCTTCCAAGCCATAAGCCAACCGCGAATCGTAGAGTTATTGAGGCTGTGGACTACGTTCCAGTTATCGTACAGATTGTCCAAAATGTCGCATTGCATGGCGATTGAGTTAAACAGCAGCGCCTGGTTCTTGTTGTTATTGGAGTTCTCGATAAACTCCGACTCGATATAGGCCGTCTGCTCGCCATCGGGCGCCGCGACCTTAAAGCCCTTGACGGTATCGTCGTCAGCCGCCTTGTAGCTCAGCGAGCTGCCGAGCGCCTGGCCCAAATCGTTAAACCCGCTCGTCGACTGGCCGTTGTACTCGCTGGCCTTAATGCCCGCACACTTGTTGAGCGCCGCAGCGGTTGCGTCATTCCAGCTTCCGTATTGGTTGAGCTGGCCGATACCCATCGACTGGCCCACCAGATCCTCGGCCTGCTGGGCAATAAACTCCGCTCGCGACGCATGGTCGACGAGTTCCTTGATGGCCGCCGCATCCGCAGCGTTCGCGCCCTGGGCCGACGCAAGTTCCTGATACCAATCCTCGCCGGTGCCGTACGCGTCCTCAAAGATCATCTTGTCCACGTTGACGCCATAGCTGTCGCCTTGCTTGGTCAGCAGCGCCGACGAGCCGCCAACCGCAGCCTTAAGCTCGGCGGCAAACTGCGCCGCCTCATTGTCCGTCTCACCCTCGCCACTACCAGCGGCAGGAGCACGGCGAACCTTACGCGCGTTGCCGCCCTCGTCCTTGCCGTCCTTGTCCTCCTCGGCAAACGCATCGGCGACCATCTGGTCAATCGCGTCGTTAAAGGCCTCGTCGACATCATTAAACGAGCTATCCATCATATACTCGTGCCACTGCTGCACGGCATTCGAGAACTCCTGCTGGCGCTCCTCGGCCGCGGCGGAATGCTTTTTGGCCGAAGCGTTGGCATCAAAACTCAGCATGGTCATAAGCTGAGCATTGGAGATGCGGTAGGTCTGCGGCATAAAGATTTGCTCAAAGTTACCGCAGTTCACATAGGTCGAGTCATTCGCCTTGTTAAACTCGTCGAGCAGCTTAAGGTAGCCCTCGTCCACATACTCCGCCACATAGCGCACACGGGTGCCCTCGCGCGACTTTTGAGCCAGAGGAATCGTCACCGTCTTGCCATCCACGCAGTCCACGTACAGGTCGAGCGTGTCGGCGGCCTCTTCGTTTCCCACCTCGAGCGTGATGTCAAAGGTCCAGTAGGCGTTCTTCTTTTGTGGCAGATGATGGAAGGTCCACAGGCTCTTGCCGGTGTCCTTGCCGTCCTTGACCAAGTTTTGCGTACCGCCACGATACGTCACATCAAAGTTCCAGACCGAAGCGCTCGGAACATAGCGCACATAGTTGCGAGCCGTCACCTCTGCGGCAGCAGCGGCGACGTCGGTCGACCCCACGCGCGCCTCGAGCGTCACGCGCTCGGCGGCAAGCGTATCCTGCGGCAGGTCGTATTCAATCTTGGCACGGCCGAGTTTATTGGTCTTGCCAGTGTACTTTGCGGCCGAGGCGCCCGCGCCCACGGTAAGCTGCACGCTTTTGCCGGGCGCCGCATAAACGTAGGCCACATTGCCCAGCAGGCTGTGGACGTCGGTGCTGTCGACCTCGATGCGCGACCCGCTAACCTCGAGCGTGGTGCTTCCCAGCGGCAATGTCACCTCGCCCAGCGTAATAAGCGGCGAGATGGCATAGATACCCGCGGCCTTAGGCTTAAAGCGCACAAACACATCGGCGCCCATGCCCTTCTTCATATCGAGAACGAGGTTGTCGCCCTCCCACGTCGCGTCAGTCCACCATGTACGGGAGCTATCACCGGGATCGCGAGAGCCTGCGGACACATCCTCGACGGCATCCTTGGCCAGCGGAATCTCAATCTTGGCAGCCTGGCTGTCCTTGAGCTCGTAATGAATGCGCAGCTCGGTCTCCACGCCAACGACCGCGGACGAATCAGCAATAACCGAGCCCGCCGTCAGCCCGCGCTCGGCACGATAGGCCTCCACGTCAAACGTCGGCACGTCGAGCGTCACGTCGAGCTGTTTGCCGTCCTCAATCTTCACCTGCTTTTGCGCGATATGCTTACCCACGGTCAGCCCTAGCCGGCTAAACGTGGAATAGCTCGTCGCTTGAATGTCGTAGCTCGTCTTGTTAAAGGCGACGATGGTGTACGAACCGGCCTTAAGGCGCGGCGTCTCGGCCTTCATGATAGGCGTGGTGCCATCGTCTTCGTAACCCATCAGATAGGTGACGCCGTCGGCGACTAACTTGCCGTCGGACGTACGAAACACCAGCACGCGGTTGGCTCCCTGGTAGTCGCCCTTGGTCGTGACCGTCGCCGTACCCCAAGGCTTCAAGTCGATATCGACCTTGCCGGCCGAAGGCTTCACCGTCGCCGTCGCCCCACCCAGCTTGAGGCTGTCTTTGGGCACGAGCGTTATCTCCAGATCCTGGTCCGCGTCGGCAATGGCCTGCGACACCACGAGCGCTGTACCCTGGATACGGTAGTCGTTTTCCTTGTCGCCCTTGGCAGGTTTGAGCGTCTTGCCGCCGCTCTTCACCGTCAGATCGATGTTATCGAGACTATCGAGCTCAATGCGTTCGGTCTTATCCTGGCCTGCGACCGGTTCGAGATAGGCCACATTGAGTTCAATCGCGCGCGAAGTCGGAATCTTGGTAAAGTCCTCCGCCTTAATCTCTCCGATATTCCACGTGCCCGTCATCTGGTCGCCCGGGCGCGCCAGCACCATGTCATAGTAACCGCTGAGCGAAATGCGCAGGGTGACTGCTGTCTTGGAGAGAGCGTCCGCTGTAAAGCTGCCGTCATCGCCAACCGCCAGCGGCGTGGACTGCCCCGCCTGCACGAGTGTAGCCGTCGCGCTCTGGGGAAGTTTGCCCGTCACCTGGGCCGCCTCGCCCATCCACTCAAAGGTATAGGCGGGACGCGAAGGGTCGGCCGAGTCCATCTGATCGCCGACGGCATCCGCAACCTTCTTAATCATCGAGGGGTTGCCCGCCGAGTCCGTCGCATAGGCATAGATGGTCTGGCCCTCGCTAAAAGGCATCGAGTAATCGACGCCATCGATCGTCACGTTGTTGACGTACAGGCCCCCCTCTTCGAGCTTGATGTCGGGATTCATGACGCGCAGGGTCACCGCGCTGTGGTTGGTGGTTGAGCTGCCGGCGGCGCTGGTAATGCGCGTATTGTCAAACGGCTCCAGATCAATCGACTGCACGCTCTTGGGCACAACGATTTCCTTACCAGCCAGTGCGGGATCGAGGTAAGTAAACGCGTGCGCTCCGATATATTTGACGCCGTCGCCAATCGTCACCGACGACACATGCTCACACCCGTTAAAGGCATAGGGCCCAATCCGCTCCACCGTGCCCGGCACGGCGATCTGGGTAAAGGTGAGCACTGTTGTGTCCGAGACATAGAACTGTGGCACGCCGCAATAGGCGAATGCAAGATAGGCGATAGTTTTGACCGAAGGCGGCAGCGTTGCCACCACATTGTCGTCAAGTTGTTCGCAGTCCTTAAAGGCCTGCTCGGGAATCGTGGTAAAGGCCGCGTTGTTGGGCCAGGTTACCGTTTGGAGCGTCTTGCTTTTGTAGAATGCATAGCTCTTGAGCTCCTCGACCGAATCGGGCAGTGCGATCTCTTTGATGCTGCTGCCGCCCAAGCCGCCAACCGAGCGGACATGCGAATTCGAAGCGAAGGTGATCGATGTGAGCGCAGCGCTTCCCATACCCGTAAGGCTTACGACATTTTTGTCGTCGATGGTCGAGGGCACCTCCAACGTGGTAATGCCCGCGTCGCCATACTCGATAGAAATTTCGTTGGTGAGGCTATCGATCGAGAAGTAGTACTGCGCAGGGGTCTGCTCGCCGGCCACGTAGCCATCGTCGTATTCGTCCTTTACGCCCATGGCGCCCTTCGAGGTTGCCCAGAGTTCAAGTTCTTCGTTCCAGGTCGCCTCGGTGCCGGAAGCCTCCTCTTGCTTTTGCTGCTCGGCGAGCTCCTTGCCCTCGACAAGATCGGTGGCAAGCGTACCCGCAGGTGTGCTCTCGGTCTGTCCGGCGCCC
Organism: Collinsella sp. AM16-21; assembly: GCF_003471905.1. NCBI lineage: Bacteria > Bacillati > Actinomycetota > Coriobacteriia > Coriobacteriales > Coriobacteriaceae > Collinsella > Collinsella sp. AM16-21. The sequence continues at coordinate 30,655 of NZ_QRKJ01000003.1, read as the reverse complement.
GTCAGGCCCGCCGCCGATGCAATCTCGGAGGCCGGGGGCGTAGGGGTGTCACCGGTATCGGGCGCTGTGGGGCCGGCAGCGCCGGCATCGGGCGCGTGATCGGCGGCATCGGGCGCGGCGTCGGCGGGGTCGGCGGCGTCTACTTGGTCGACATCCGTCTGCACAAAGGTGCTATCGGTGGTGAGCACCTCAGCAAACGCGCCCACAGGCAACGAGCCCGTCACCATGGTGAGGGTCACCGCGGCAATGGTCAGGCGGCGGCAAAGCGCTCGAACAGTAGTCCACCTCATGGTCGTTCCTTTCCTGCAAACCAAAAGTCATCCAGCGTAATCGTTGTCCAAAAACAAAGCGAACGGTAGGTTCATATATACGAACCTACCGTTCTACCTGCGCAAACCGCCACAAAGGGGACAGGCACCTTTGTGGCGGTTCTGGACTTGGCCGGCCAGTTAGTCTCAATCTGTAACAGCTAGAGGCCAAATTCCTCGCTACGTGTTACAGATCGAGACGTTAGGTTGGCAGCCGAGCAGTTCATCTCAATCTGTAACATCTAGAGCCGTTTTGGGCAGTTTGGTGTTACAGATTGAGATTTTGCTGAGGCCGAGAACGAGAGCCGTCACCCAGCTCTAACGCTTGCGGCACTTGGTCGCGGCGAGGCCGGCGGCGGCTACGGTTGCGCCGGCGATGCCTAGGGCGGCGACCGTCATCGCGGTGGTATCCCCCGTGGTAGCCAGGACAGCATCGCCCTTCTTGGCATGCGTGGTTTTCTCAACCGTCTTGGTCGTGGCGGTTGTCGTGGCCGGCTTGGCCGCGGGCTTGGTCTCGGGCTTCACCTCGGGCTCGGTCTCAGGCTTCACCCCAGGCTGCGGCGTTGGCTTGGGATCCGGCGTAGGCTGCGGATCGGGAGTCGGCGTGGCCTCGGGCGTAAAGGTCAAATCGGTGTTGAGCCACAGGGTGTAGATCCAACCGCTGTCCTCATCGGATACGCTATCCGCGACCTGGTAGCCGCACTCCTGGCCGTTGATCACCAGCTTGGTGTCGGACGTGAAGTAGAAGCCGCGCGCGGACTTGAGGTAGATACCGTAGCGATAGGTCACGCCGGGCTTAAAGACGTCGATGTGATTCGTGATGTTCTGATCCCAGAACTTCTGAGAGTTCACTTCGCTGCCATCGCTGCCCGTCCAGAACTCACACTGAGGAAGGGAGTTGGAACCCGTCGGAACATTCGCCGTAAAGATCGGCTTATCGCCTGCCTTGAAGGTGGTCGTGGCGCCGTTGATCTCGACAACGTCGATGGCCCGCCATTCGTCGATCGGCTGCTCGCACAGCATATTGTCGGCGTTTGGTGCGAAGACGCCGTCGACGGTCTTGATGTGGTGCGCCCAATGGCCGTTGACGTACATCATGCAGTCATTGCCCACGGTATTGTCGCCCTTGAGCCTCAGCTCAACGGAGTACATGTAGAACTTGCCCTCCTCGAAGTGGTCAATCTTCTTCATGCCCGGCGTGTACTTTGCGGGGTCGGAATACCAGAAGGCAACGGGCTTGAGCTCCGCAGGGTCGCTGCCATCCATCTCTTCCCAGCACTCATAGGCGATCTCATACTTATCGGCATCGGCGGCAGGAATCGTCGCGGTCGCACGCGGCGCCTCGCCGGGCGCGTAGTCGATTTTCACATCGTTGACGTTTAGATTCTCAAGAGCTTCGTTTTCCGACGAAGCAGGCGTCGTAACTGTTTTAATAGCAGGGACATACAGGAATTCTCCGCTTAGACTCGACTTTACGGTTTCCCCGTTTACGGTAACAACGGTTTCATCGCTGAAGGAATATCCGTCTTTTGGCTTCAGCATAAGAGAATACACGTACTCTTTCCCGCTTTTAAACTTTGTAATAGTCGGCAGGGAACCATGTGAGCCGTTATCGGAATACCAGGCAGCAACGGGTTCGTTGTTTTCAAATTCCTGCCAGCATTCATAAGCGATTTCGTATTTATCTGCATCGTAGTTAGGGACACCTGCCGTCGCCTGCGGACCAGTATCCAGCTGCCAATTGAAGTTCGTATTCTGAACATTGGCAAAGGAGATGGATTCCGATTCTGATTCCGCTGCCGGGATAACAAGGCACGCCCTCTCGTAGACATGGGTGCGGGTGTAGTAGTCATCCCGGATCTCGTTAATAGTGGGTTTCCCGGTCGCCTCGGTGTCTCCTTTAAAGGCGTCGTCCGGATCACCGATGATGATATTCCCGGGCTCTGTACCCGTATACGTAAGCTTGGATCCATCATAGGTGGTCGTCATCTTGGACTTATTCTCCTTGTACTCCGTAAAGTACTTCTGCTCCTCCTTCTGTCTCTGAATCTTGCTGATATCCAGGGTAAGCGTTGTTTTATTGCTCGCACTGTCATACGCCGCATGGACGATCAAGTCCCCCAGGCCGATAAAAGTCAAAGCGCTACCATCGAGAGCAGACTGGTCTCCATCTACAAGGGCAATCCCCTTCACATACTCAATCGTTTCTTCTTTCTTGATGTCGGTGTAATTGTTCCGCACCGTAATATTGACCCTAACGCCGCTGCCGCCAACAACATCGGTCACACCGCAGGGCATGATGGCGTCATTCGCCGGCGTGGCGGCGTTGTCGCTGGGAGTATTTTGTTCAGCGGGTGCCGCATCGTTGGATTCATCGGTGGCGCCAGTCGGGACCGTCTGCTGAGGCTCAGCGGTGGCTTGCGCCGTCAGAGCAGCATCGGTTGCAGGCGCGGTCGCCGGAGCCGCCGTATCCTCCACAACCGTCGGCGTCACCGGAGCCGCGGCAACCTCATCCGTCCCAGCGGCCGGATCGGCGCATTCCGTCGCCAGCGCCACGCTCGGCAGCAGCAACTGACCGACCATAAGCGCACACGCGCCGGCGCAAGCGATTTTGGCACCCACACAACGCCAGGTACCGTGAACCAGCGAGCAGGTACGCTCGCGTTGGGTTTGCTTATCAAAGTGACTTCCGCACATAACGCCCTCCTTGGTCGTAGGGACACCACCACAAAGGTGCCTGTCCCCTTTGCGGTGATTCTGTACCACCAAGATGTGTCAAATGACTCCGTATGCCTAGGTTCGTAGATGTGAACCCAGGCCTCTACCTGCGGTTTAAGTCAATATGATTTCGCCATCGCCACACTCGTCCCGGGAACGCTACAATCGAGGACACGATTATTCGTCCACCCAAAGGACCGTCCTTGAACCTGAGCAGGCCTAAAATCAACGCGCTTCTGGCACTCGCGCTCTTCACCTTCGCCTTCCTTGCCGCCGAGTTTCGCTTCGACGTCAATGTCGGGCTACTCGCCGGCGCCGAACGTGTTGTGCTCGCACAGGGCTTTATTCTAGGTGCGAGCGTGCTCGGCTTTATCGGATATGCGCCGCTGCTCGGGCTCGCACAGCGCAAAGGCCGGCCTCGGGCAGTTGTCAGCACCGCCGTCCCCATCGCCATCTTGGGGTTGACTCAGATTCAGTCCCCCACGAGCCCGCTTGCGCTCGAGATTCTGGGATGCCTCGCATTCCTTGGACTCGGCCTACTGGGCGGCGCGGCACACCATGCCTTCGCAACGACATTCCAAGACGATCCCAAGCTCGCCACCGGTGCGGGAGCAGCCTATGCCGCGGGCATCCTGATGCAGTTCGCCATCAACCTGCTCAATTGCGGCGGCATCGCAGAGCTCATCGTCCTTGGCACAGCGACGATCGCCATCTCCGCCCTCAGCGTCGTTCCCCAAAAGGCTGCTGAGAGCTCCAGCCCCGCCATCAATCCCCTTGTTGAGCCATCGCACGCCCTTGCCAAGCAGGCGTGTTGGAGCATCGCGCTCGTCATGATTCTGGCCTGTCTGTTCTCTACTCTCGATAACGTGGTCACGTTCTCCAACGCCCACGGCACCATCGCCGTGCAGACCTGGCCGCGCCTCTTTTTGGCAGCGAGCGGTCTTGCCGCCGGTCTTATCTTTGATCTTGCCGAGCGTCGCTACATGGGACTCGTCATGTTCGGCGTCACGGTACTCTCCACTATTTCGATCTTAGCCGTCGAAGCAGGAGCCGATCCCAACCTGGGCCTCATTGTCTTTTACCTGAGCTCGGGCTTTTTCGTCACGTTCTTTACTGCCACGTTTACTCAGCTGGCACCGCGCATGCACGCGCCCGCCTTCTGGGCCGGCATGGGACGCGCCGCCAATAACGTGTGCGCGTTCACCACGTCGGGCGTCTCGCTTGCGCTTGTGACCTCGGGCAATGTTGCTCTCATCATGATCGGTGCGCTCGTTTTGCTCGTCGCCGCCTGCGCGGCATTTGTGGCAGCCGGCTTGTTCCGCCTACCCCAAACCGAGCAGGAGCGCGAACATCAACAGCTTGCCGAGGAGGCGCTGGCAGCACCGAGTATCGAGGAGCAGCGTCAGGTCTTCATCACCGATCACGCTCTCATCCCGCGCGAAGTTGACGTGCTGGTGGCTGTGACCCAAGATGAGCGCCCGCTCAAACAGGTCGCCGAGGAGCTTGGTATCTCGATGCGCATGGTGCAGCGCCACCTGAGTTCCATTTATCAAAAGACCGGCACGCAGACGCGCGCCGGTCTCACCAAGGCCTTCCCCTCCGCCTAAAACAAACCACCACAAAGGTGCCTTTGTGGTGGTTTTGATTGGCTAGGCTTCGAGCTGGGCGACTTTGTAGCGGTAGGCAGCGGCGATAACGTCTTTGCAGCCTTCGCGCCCCAGCTTGGCGCGGTTGACGACGATATCCTTACCGCTCGTCATCTTCCACTTGCCGGCGCTGTAGCGCTTATAGAACGCCTCGCGCGCCTTCTGCTGCTGTTTGACCAGCTTGGCGCCCTTCTTTTTGTTAAGGCCACGCTTCTTGCGCACAATCTCGACGCGGTCCTCAAAGGGAGCGGTCACCAACACGGCAATGTGGTTGGGGTTGTTGCGAAGCAGGTAATCGGACAGGCGGCCTTCGATAATGCAGCTCTCGGTCTCACCCAAGTCCAAAATCACCTGGCTCATCTTTTGGAACAGCTTGTCCGAGTACGAACGCGCGTCGTAGCGGTCGGGCAGGAACGCCATGTTCTCCACGGCCAGACGCTCGTCGTAGGCGGCCATCTTGTCGAGCGACTCGCCCGCGCGCAGCGACGCACGTACCAGCAGCTCGTTATCGTACAGCGGAATCCCCAACTCGTCGGCAAGCATGCGACCAATCTCGTGGCCCTCGGCGCCAAAGTCGCGCGCGATGGTAATGACCACAGGATTCTTCTTATTCTCCAGATCGCTCATCGCGATTCCTTTCTCTATGTGACAAAGGGACAGTCCCTTTGTCACATTCTACGCTGCCACCATTCGCCTCTGATATGCGCGAACCAGCAGCGAGATACCAAAGTTGAGCACAAAGTACATCGCAAACACCAGGCCGTAGAGCATAAGCACCTGCGACAGGTCGATCGCGTGGGCCATCACGACATTTGCCGTATACATGAGCTCGGCCACGTTAATACCCGAAAGATACGAGCTGTCCTTGATGACGGTCGTGCACTGGCTAAACAGCGCCGGAATGATCGTCTTAAACGTCTGCGGCAGAATGATGTAGCGCATGGTGGCAAAGAAGCCAAAACCCTGGCTCTGCGCCGCCTCAAACTGGCCGCGCGGAATCGAGTTGAGGCCGCCGCGCACAATCTCGGCCATCACGGCGCTGGTAAACAGCGTAAAGGCGATGGTCGAAATCACAATGTCCAAACCCTGCACAGTAAAGTAGATAAACAGGATCCACAGCAGGTTCGGTGTGCAGCGGAACAGCTCGATATAGGCGCTCACCAGAATACGGAACGGGCGGGGCGCATAGCTTTTAACGAGCGCCAGCACCGTGCCAAAGATGAGCGAGAAAAAGATCGACAGCGCCGAGATCTCGATTGTCTTAACAAAGCCGCCCCAAATGTAGAGCAGGTTGGTCGCGTTGAAGATTTCCATGCGCTAGGCCTCCTCTACGTTGTCGAGCCCCAGCTCGGCTAGGCTCACGCCGCGCGGACGCTCCTTGGAGCGGCGCTCGAGCCACTGCACAAGCATGGCGAGCGGAAAGCAGATGATGAAGTACATAAGGCAGCAGACGATGTATCCCTGCAGGTAACCGTACAGACTCACAAAGTTGTCGGAACGGTACATAAGGTCGCCGCCGGCCACAAGCGCCAGCACCGACGTGTTCTTGACCAGGTTGAGCGCCTGGTTACACAGCGGCGGCAGAATGATCTTGAACGTCTGGGGCAGTACGATGTACCAGTATGCCTGCGCACGGGTGAAGCCCTGGCTCTGGGCCGCCTCCATCTGACCGCGCGGAACGGCCTCGATACCGGTGCGGATGACCTCCGAGATGTAGGCCGCGTGATACAGGCCCACACCCAAGAAGCCCAGCACGAACGGCGCGATGCGCACCGGCTGGTCGGCGCCGGTTATAGCCTGCAAAAACTGCGGGCCAGCCATATACATAAAGAGCACCTGCACGGGTAGCGGGGTATTCTGGTAAAACTCAACGTACACGCGGCTGATGGCGCGCAGTACACGCGAACGGGTGGTCGAGAACACGCCCAGCAGCGTGCCCAGCACCAGCGACAGCAGCAGACCAGCAACGACCACCTGCAGCGTCACGCCAAAGCCCTCCCAGAAGGGCCCCATGTTTTGAAATGTCGTCGACCAGCGGTCGGCGTCAAACAATCCTTCGAGCATTTGATTCCTTCCTTGGACGATGCGCCTACACAAGACCCCAGGTCTTGACCTCTTGATCGAGCCAGCCGTCGGCCAAGCGATCGCAGACCACCTGATTGACCACGGCCGAGAGGTCGCAGCCCTTCTTGGTCGCCACGCCGTAGCCCTGCTCGCCAAACTTGACCTCGGGCTGCAGTAGCTCGACAGTCTCGTTCATGTAGCCGGCCAGCGTGGAGCGGTCCATGGCAAAGACGTCGATATTGCCGGCGTCGAGCGAACTCTTGATGATGGGGTAGCCGCTAAAGGCCCTAAATTCGGGCTCGCAGGTAAAGCCGTTATCCTTGATCATCTGCTCGATCAGGCCCTGCGTGGTGGCACCCTGACTCACGCCGATGACCTTGCCGTCCAGGTCCTCAATCGAGGTAAAGCCCGAACGTTTCTTGACCATGAGGCCCACGTAGTCGGTGCGATACGGCGTCGAGAAATCCCAGCTCTTCTTGCGCTCGTCGGTGATGGTGTAGGTCGCCGCGACCACATCGAGTTGGCCGTTGTCGATCAGCGGGCCGCGCGTCTTGGGCGTTACGTCGGTAAACTCGACCAGCTCCTGGGCGCGGGCCTCCTTGTAGCTCACGCCAAAGACGGCAGCGGCGATCTGGTAGCACAGATCGACCTCCATGCCCTCAAAGCGACCCTTGGCGGTGTCGTAATAGCCGTAGCCGGGAACATCCTTCTTAACGCCGGCGTTCAGGTGGCCACGCGACTTGATGGTCGCAAGCTTGGACCCCTTGTCGGAGGCCTCGCCGCTGGCAGAGTTGCCGCAACCGGTGAGCGCGGTCCCCGTCAGCGCGAGCATGCCGGCGCCAGCCAGCTGCAAAAAGTGACGGCGCGATACAGCCGCCCTCGTCATATCCGTCATGTCCATCACCGCGCCTAGTGCAGAATCTTGGACAGGAACTCGCGGCAGCGCGGGTTCTCGGGGTTATCGAAGAAGTGCTCGGGCGTGCCCTCCTCCAGAATGCGGCCGTCCTCCATAAAGATGACGCGGTCGGCCACCTGGCGCGCAAAGCCCATCTCATGCGTCACGCAGATCATGGTGATGTCCTCCTGCGCAAGCTCAATCATAACGTCCAGAACCTCCTGGACCATCTCGGGGTCGAGCGCCGAGGTCGGCTCGTCAAACAGGATGATGGGCTGCTTAGTGCACAGGGCACGGGCGATAGCGATGCGCTGCTGCTGACCGCCCGAGAGGTTCTGCGGATACTCGCCGGCCTTATGAGCCATGCCAACGCGCTTGAGCGCGGCGATGGCGATCTCGGTCGCCTCCTCCTTGCTCTTCTTTTGCAGCTTGATGGGCGCGAGCGTCAGATTGCCCAGCACCGTCATGTTGGGATACAGGTTGAACTGCTGAAACACCATGGAGCTATACTTGCGAGCCATCTCCAGGTGATTCTTCTTGGTAAGCGGCGTGCCGTCGATGATGACCTCGCCCGACGTGGGCTCCTCAAGATAATCGACGCAGCGGATGAGCGTCGACTTACCCGAACCAGAGGGCCCGATCATTACGAGCTTCTCGCCGCGCTTGACGGTGAGGTTGATATCTTTGAGCACATGCAGGTCGCCAAAGTACTTGTTGAGATGCTTGATCTCGATCATGTCTGCCATGAATGTCCCTTCCCTGCGTTTACACGAGTTGAACTATTGTACGGAAAGAACCACGTTTCCGCAGCCCACACTACATCCCCGTAAAGAACCCGCAACCTTCCGCCCACTCATTGGGCACAGACTTAAATGAGTACCCCCCGTGGGTACTCATTTAAGTCTGTCCCCAATGAGCACCGAAAATAATACAACCGCCCTTGTTGAGCATAAGTCAGCGAAAACCCGTACACGCGAGCAAGGTGACGTGAAATGAAAGGGCGCAGACCTTATGGTCGCGCCCTTGAAATTGAACGTCAGATTGCCGTGTGTACGGGTTTGCAGCGTCGAGCCGTTACGCGGTTTGGTAAAACCGCGTAACAAATTACGCGAGTTTGGCTCCAACGATCTTTGCTGCTGCCGGCTTATCGAAGTTGCCGCCAGTGGCCTTACCCAGAGCGCCCATGACCTGGCCCATCTGCTTCTTGGACGCGGCGCCCAGCTCGGCGATGACCTGCTCGATCAGGGCCTCGAGCTCCTCGCCCGAAACCTGCGCGGGCAGAAGGCTCTCCAGAATCTTGACCTGCTCGGTCAGGTTGTCGGTACGCTCTTGGTCGGTGCCGGCCTTGATGGACATCTCCAGCGTCTCGCTCGTCTGCTTAATCAGACGCTTGATCATGCTGTTGACGTCTTCCTCGGTCACATCGCGGCGCTCGTTAACCTCGATATTCTTCACCTCGGCCTTGACCTGGCGAATGATGGACAGGCGAACCTTGTCCTTAGCCTTCATGGCCGCGATCATTTCCTTCTGCAGCTCTTCGTTGGTCATCTGCAAATCCTCTCTAATAGCGTGGGCGGCACTCGCGCGAGCACCGCCCCATGATTACTCAGTCGTCGACGAATCGTCGGTCGAACTCTTGGTGACGCCCTTCAGGCTCACGTTATAGGGCACGTCCTTAGGCATGGGGTTAACGGTGATGTCGGCGTCCTTCTTGTACTGCTCCAGCCACTCGCTGTACGCGGTGCTTGCCGTCTGCGTCTTCACCACGTTGGAGACGTACTTCTTGATGTCCTTGGGTACCTGCTTAATGTCATCGACCTGATTATCGACATGGAAGTAGTCGGTGCACTTGATGATGTGGTAACCATAGGTCGACTCGACGACGTCGCTCACATCGCCCTTGTTGAGCCCCTCGAGCGCCGCCTGGTAGCTGTCGACGAAGGTGGTGAGCTTGTCCCAGCCCACATCGCCCTTCTTATCCTTGGAGCCGGTATCGTCGGAGTACTGCTTTACGGCGTCCTCAAAGCTCAGCTCGCCGGAGTTGATCTTGTCCAGGCACTCCTGCGCCTTGGCCTTGGCGGCGGCCTTGTCCTCATCGGAAGCGTCGGAATCGACCTTGATCAGAATATTCGACGAACGGCGGGCGTCATTGTAGTTGGACAGGTTCTCGTTGATGTAATCGACAATCTCGCTGTCCTTGGGCTTGCTTGTGGGCGCTACCGCATCCTTGAGCTTTTGCTGCGCCAGGCTCTCCTTGAGCGAGTCCTTGTAGGTGTCCTCGGTGTAGCCGTAGGTCTTAAGCGTCTTCTTAAAGGCCTTGGCGCCGCCGGCGCTCTTGCAGGCGTCCTTCCAGGCCTTCTCGACCTCCTCGTCCGAGACGGTCACGCCGTTTTCCTTCTGCGCTTGCTGAAGCAGAATCTGCTGCGTGTAGGAGTCGATGAGCTGCTTGCGATACTTCTTGGGCGTGAGGTCGTTGTCGACCAGGTACTGCGCCCAGTCTTTGTCCTTGGTGTAGCCGTAGGACGTGCGCATGCTCATGATCTGCTTGGTCACGGTGTCCTCGGTGAGGTTGGTGCCATTGATGGTGGCAGCCACGCCGCCAGTGAGCTTATAGCCCGAGCTGGCGCTTTCGGTCTGCGACATCAGGCCGGAGCACGCCATGGCCGAGACGGAAAGCAGCATCGCTAGTACGCCGATAACCACTAGGATAATCTTGACGGTCTTGGACACATAGGTCTTGCGCTGCTTCTTACGAGAGCTGGAGGCGGCGCGAGCCTGTTGCTCGGGCGTCGGCGCGGCCTCGGGGTTCTTTTTCTTATTTGCCATGTTTGGCCTTTCGCATAACGAATCGAACAAACGCCATTGTGTCACAACGCAGCCCCCGCGGCACGCTTGGTGCATTGGGGACAGGTTAATCTGCACCATTTTGGTGCAAAGGGGACAGCTCTGGCAGCCGGCACCTTAGAAGTGACGGCGGATAGCGTCGACCATGCCCTGCGGCGTGGTCTGGCCGAGCACGTCGGATGCGGCATCGGCGTCCATAAAGATGTTCATGAGAGCCTGCAGGGCCTCGACCTGGCCGCCCGGCTCGGCGATGCCCAGGTTGATGACGATCTGCGCCGGCACCGGAGCGCCCATGCCAGCCATAGCGTTAAATGTCACGGGCGCGGCGGGCTTCACCACCGCGATATAGGGCTTGGCCACAAACCCCGGATCGGTATGCGGAATGGCAATGTTTGCCGCCGGCATGGCAAGACCCGTGGGATAGGCATCCTCGCGCGTGCGAACGGCGTCGAGCCAACCGTCGGCAATGTAGCCGCGCGGAGCAAGCTCACTCTCGAGCTGCGCAAACACCTCACCCGGCGTCGCACACTCCCAATCAAAAAACACCAGCTCAGGCGTAAACAGCGCTTCGTTATCCGCCATGCGCTCACCTCTCTCACCTAGTCACCCGCGACGTTCTTAAACGACTAGTCATTCAAGAACGTCGCGGGTGACTACCCAAAACAAAAGGTGGCCACGCGCGCCTTGGCGCCAATGACCACCCTGACCACTCAACTAAATTGTACTGTGCGCCGCTAGCCGCGGGGCGCATCAATTGCGACCTTGCCGCTCTCCAGCACGTGGACGCGGCCGTCGGCGAGCATTTGCACGACCTCGGGATACAGCACGTGCTCAATCGCGTGGATGTGCTCCTCGAGCGTGTCGACATCCCAGCCCTCCTCGACAGCCAGCGCACGCTGGGCGATGATGGGACCGTTGTCGTAGACCTCGTTGGCAAAATGCACGGTCACGCCAGTTACCTTGACGCCGCGCGCAAAGGCATCGTCAATCGCATGCGCACCGGTAAAGCTCGGCAGCAGCGCCGGATGCAAGTTGACCACGCGGTTGGGAAACGCCGCCAACAGAGGCGTGTGCACCATGCGCATGTAGCCGGCCATGACCACATACTCGCAGCCGCGCTCGAGCAGCTCGTGCGCGATGATCTCGTCGGCGGCAATAGGGTCGGCATAGACATCCTTGGACAGCGTGAGCGTCTGGATGCCCGCGCGCTCAGCGCGCTGCAAACCCTTAGCCGAAGGACGGCTCGACACCACAAGCTCAATCGAGGCGTTGAGCTTACCGGCGGCGATCAGATCGATCAGCGCCTGCAGGTTGGTACCCGAACCGCTGATGAGCACACCGATCTTGAGCGGCTCAGCCGTATCGGTGCCAGTCGGACGGGTATAGGGCACAAAGTCCAGGCCCTCGGCAGCAGCCATCTGCTCGTTAGCGCTCATCGGAGTACACGACCTTACCGGAGCCCTCGACGCACTCGCCCACGCGGAACGACTTCTCGCCCAGCGCGACCAGGGCCTCGGTTACCGCGGCCTCGTCCTCGGGGGCGACGATCAGGCACAGACCAACGCCCATGTTGAAGGTCTTGCATGCCTCGTTGGGGGCGAGCTCGGCCTGGCGCGACACGTAGGTGATGACGGGCGGAACGTCCCAACCCATCTCGGCGCCGTTGCGGGTGACCACGGCGTCAACGTCGTCGGCGAGCGCGCGGTTGAGGTTCTCGGTAATACCGCCGCCGGTGATGTGGGCGATGGCGTGCACCGGAGCGCCACCGCGGAGCAGCTCAAGAACCGGCTTGACGTAGATGCGCGTGGGAGCCAGCAGAGCGTCTGCCAGCGATGCACCGCCGAGCTCCTCGAGCGGACGGCTCAGCTCCTCGGCCTTAGCGGCGCCCTCGGGCGTACCCGGCTTAATGCCGTCGACGCCAATGACCTTGCGCACGAGCGAGTAGCCGTTGGAGTGCACGCCGGTGGAGGGCAGGCCCAGGATCACGTCGCCGGGGCGGACGTTTGCGGGGTCGAGCATCTTGGGACGGTCGACGACGCCCACGGTAAAGCCGGCGAGGTCGTAGTCGGCCGGAGCCATGACGCCCGGGTGCTCGGCCATCTCGCCGCCCACGAGCGCGCAGCCCGCGAGCTTGCAGCCGTCGGCCACACCCTTGATAATCTTTGCCATGTGCTCGGCCTCGATGTGACCGATGGCAACGTAGTCCAGAAAGAACAGCGGCTCGGCGCCCGAAGCCAGAATGTCGTTGACGCACATAGCGACCAGGTCCTGGCCCACCGTCTCGTGACGGTCCATGATCTGGGCGAGCACGAGCTTGGTGCCCACGCCGTCGGTACCGCTGATCAGGATCGGGTCTTCCATATCCTTAAGCGCGGCAGCCGAGAACAGGCCACCGAAGCCGCCGATGCCGCCGATAACCTCGGGGCGATTGGTGTCCTTGACCATCTGCTTAATCGCGTCGACGGCGCGGCCGCCCTCAGCGGTATCGACGCCGGCATCCTCATACGTCACATGCTTGCTGTCGCTCATCTGAGCCTTCCTCTCCCACTACCGTGGCGCCGCGCGGGCGCCAAACGGTGCTCATAATTGCGTTCATTTCGGCGCGCGCCATAACAGCACGCGCCGTCATATCAACAAAACAGCAGGTAAAACCTACCAAAATAAACCTGTCCCCACATGGCAGGTTTTAGGCCTCGCCGTGCTCCTCTTCCCAGCTGCGGTCGTCGTATTTCTCGACCACGGCGTCGTCGTCAAAGTGCAGCGGCTTGTCCAGGTTGCGGGGCTTAAAGCCCTCCATAAACTTGTCGCGGCCAAAGCTCTCGGGAATCGCCACGGGGTAGCGGCCGGTAAAGCACGCATCGCAGTAACCGCCCTTGGGCATGACCTTAAGCAGGCCTTCGACCGAAAGGAAGGCCAACGAATCGGCGCCGATATACTCGCAAATCTCGTCGACCGTCTTGTTGGCGCTGATAAGCTGCGACTGCACATCGGTATCGATACCGTAGAAGCACGGCCAGATGACCTCGGGCGAGTTGATGCGGATGTGAATCTCCTTGGCGCCGGCGTTGCGCAGCATCTTGACGAGCTGCACCATGGTGGTGCCGCGCACGATGGAGTCGTCGATGACGACCAGGCGCTTGCCCTCGATATTGTCGCGCAGCGGGTTGAGTTTCATACGCACGCCCATGGCGCGCAACTCCTGCGTAGGCTCGATAAACGTACGGCCCACGTAGCGGTTCTTGATAAGGCCCTCGCCAAAGGGAATACCGCTCTCGTGCGAATACCCCTCCGCAGGCGGCAGGCCGGAGTCGGGCACGCCGATGACCAGGTCGGCCTCGACAGGCTCCTCATGTGCCAGCTGACGACCCATGTCGTAACGGCAGGCATAGACGCTCTTGCCGTTCATGATGGAGTCGGGACGGGCAAAGTAGACCTGCTCAAAGATGCAGTTGGCGGGCTCTTCGGCTGCAGGCACGCCCTGCTCGGATACCAGGCCCTCGGCGCTGATGCGCAAGATCTCGCCGGGACGGACGTCACGGACGTACTCGGCACCCACGATGTCGAGTGCGCAGGTCTCGGAAGCAACGACCCAGCCGCCGGCGCGCGTGACACGGACGGCGGAGTCGACCGTCGCGGCGCCGTCCTGCGACGGCAGCTGCGAAACGGCTGCGGCATCGGCCTGGTCCAGACCCTCGTCCACCAGCTTGCCCAGCACGAGCGGGCGAATGCCGTGTGGATCGCGGAATGCGTAGAGCGCCTGCTCGTTGATGAGCGTCATGGCGTAGCCGCCGCGCACGAGCTCCATGGTCTTGCGAATACCCTCGCGCAGGTGGCCCGTACGCTGGGTAAAGTAGCCGATAAGCTTGGTCGCGACCTCGGAATCCGAATTGGAGAGGAACGGCACGCCCAGCTCGATCAGCTGACGGCGCAGCTCGTCGGTGTTGACGAGGGTGCCGTTGTGCGCGAGCGCGATAATGACGCTATTGATGGTAGAGAGGTGCGGCTGAGAGGCTTCCCAGCTCTTGGCGCCGGCAGTGCCGTAGCGCACATGACCCACGGCCAGCTGGCCGGAGAGCGTCGACAGGTCGGCGTTGGAGAACACGCGGTCGAGCAGGCCCAGATCTTTGCGGACCATAACCGTGCCGCCGTCACCCACGGCGATTCCAGCCGATTCCTGGCCACGGTGCTGCAGCGCACGCAGGCCAAAGTACGTCAGTCGAGCCACGTCGCGATCGGGCGCCCATACGCCGAAAATGCCACATTCCTCATGCAGCTGGTCGGAGTCCGGATCATACGTCGACATGGTGTTCACCTGTCCCGCGGCACGCTCGGCCGCGCGGATGGTTTCTTGAGACATGGTATCCCCTCAGAGCCTCGTATTTTTGGCGTTACCTGCCCTATTATACGCACGGCAAGACAAGCACTCCCGCGCATGAACAGCGCTTTTTAAAAGCCCACCGAGCTAATAATCAGTTTTGTTGCCAAACATTTTATCGGTCTGTCCAGTGCAAGCGCCCGCGCCCCCCAGATGGCCGCCGCGTCCACCGTTGGGGATTACAAAGTTGCAATTGGGACGTTCGTCCTGTCTTTTGGCAGGTCGGCGGCGTATCCTTATAACCTACAACAAAGCGAGAAAGGTTCTGTATGGATCGAAACGAACTCGACCCCAGCGTCCCCAGCGCCACAGAGGTCAAGAAGATTCCCCTCATCATTAAGGTGTACGCCGTCCTGTGCATCCTTTCCGGCGTGGGCACGCTCCCGTCGGTCGCTGCCTTTATGTGGCAGGTCATCACGGCACTTGTTAACGGCAACGCCACCGAAAAGCTCGGCGACAACACGCTCGTCGCAGTCGGCCTTATCGTCGCCGGCATCATGCTCTCTGCGGCAAGTGCCGTCATCCTAATCATCTTTGGCCTGGACCTTATCAAAAACCAGCGCCGCAACGCCGCCCGCCTGTCCTACATCCTTATTGCATTCACCGTCGTCGAGCTTTTGGTCGACGTGATGCTCCAGGGCATCGGGCCCTTCCTGCTGCGTCCCGCGATCCAGCTCGGCATCCTTGTTGCACTTTCGGCAACCGTCGACCCCACGCTGCGTCAGGAGCGCGAACTGCAGCGCCGCCTGCAGGAGATGCTCGACCGCGACGCCGCCGCCGAGGGCATGCTCGGCCGCGATGAAACCGGCGAGGGCTACATCAAGCTCAACTACTTCAACCTGTTCTGGGTGTTCTTTGTCTGCTGCATACTCGGCCTGATCGCCGAGGACATCTGGCACATGACGGTCGACGACCCGGGCGTCTATCAGAACCGCGCCGGCATGCTGTTTGGCCCCTTCAGCCCCATCTACGGATTTGGCGCCGTGCTCATGACCATGGTGCTTAACCGCTTCTACAAAAAGAACCCCATCATCATTTTCCTGGTGAGCGCCCTGCTCGGCGCCAGCTTTGAGGTGTTCGTGGGCTGGTTTATGCAGACCGCGTTTGGCGTGGTCTCGTGGAGCTACTCGCACATAACGCTGTTCGGTTTGCCCGATCCGCTCGTGGTCCTCACGGGCGGACGCACCTGCACGGGCTTCGCCTGCCTGTGGGGCCTGGGCGGCCTCATCTGGATCAAGCTGCTGCTGCCGAGGCTGCTTAAGCTTATCAACAAGATCCCCTGGAAGAGCCGCTACTCGGCCACCGTCATCTTTACCGTTATCATGCTGGTCGACGGCGTCATGACGCTGCAGTCGCTCGACTACTGGTACCAGCGCGTTAACGGCACGGAGCCGGACATTCCCGTCGCACAGTTCTACGGAGAGCACTTCGATAACGAGTACATGGAAAACCGCTTCCAGAGCATGACCATGAGCCCCAAGGATGCGACGCGCGTGTAGCGCCCACCGCGCCCAAAACGCAAAATGCCCGCCGGTATCACACGTACCGGTGGGCATTTTTATAAACGATCCTTCTATCGACGCAAGCCTCTACGCCTCGCGCTCGACCTCACTCACGCATTCGTTCTTAATGGTGCCAACGAGCGCCTGCAGCGCATCGACCACGTGCGGGCGAATGTCCCCGCCGATGAGCACGAGCATGATGTCGTCACCTACGGCAAGCTCGCCGCTTGCCAGCCACACACGCACATAGCCGATACCCGGCATCGCACGCGTCGCCTCGATAGCAGCCTGCACCTTCTGAGCATCGAAGCCAAACACCATGCCGCCCACCTTATGCCCAGGCGCCACGCCATCGGTCTCGACTCCGCGCACCTCAGCCTTGGGCGTCGCGCGCACCACACCGTTATGCGTCAGATACATCCCACAGCCTGCCGCCGAAGCATCGGCCTTGGCCTCGCGCAGCCAAGCATCAATCGAAGGCATCAATTTGCCACTCTCGAGCATCATTTCTCCCTTACCGTCGTCGAGTAGCCAATTTGGGACGGGGCCTTTTTAGCTACTCTCGAACAACTTATTCCTCGACCGGCGTGAGTACCATGACGGCGCGTGTGTTGCTCAGCGACAGCGAACGACAGGTCACAAGCGTTACAACCTTAGTTGCCGAAGCGGCACGATCGGTGGCATCACTCGCCACGGCAGAAGCGCCGTCGAGCATCTCGGACAGGTAGTTCTTGAGTCCGTCGTCGCCCTCAAAATTGGTCGTGCGCGCCTTGGCATACGTGTCCTCGACCACCTTGGTCGCCAGCGGACGCAACTTATACGTCGCATCGCGCGTGATGTAGTACACATATTCAACGCTATCGAACGTTGCCTGGTCAGTCGTATCCGAAATCACGTTGAACATCGACCCATCGTTCATATGGTGGCCGTAGATCGTGGTCTGCTGGTCGACCATTCCCGGCGCGGTGTCATCGCTATCCAAGAAGATGGCACCCGAGGCGTTAGACGTGCCATCGAACAGCGTGTTGAGGTATTTGGAGTTGTTGTTGGTCTGCACCACGGGATAGTTGATGTTGGTTCCCGGCACGTAAATCCAACCCACAATCTCGGGGTTCGTCTGAGCAAGTGCATCAAAGTCGATAATCGGCACGCCGCTGGCGTCCTTATCGCTTACATATTGCTTCTCGATTTTCTGATACGAATCGCTCGCCTGCTTATAGCCAATCTGGGCATTGATAAAGATGGCAGCGGCGGCAACAATCAGACCGATGCCCACGATGATGAGCAGAATAGGAATGATGGAGCGGCGCTTTTTACGCGGCGACTCGGTGTAATCCGACGGCGTGGCATGCGATGAAGACCGGGGCGGCTTCTTAGCGGTGCTATAAGATGAAGGTCGATATGCGGCCGGCGCGTCCTGTCGACGATGCGTCGCCGGTGTCACGGGGCGCGGCGCGCGCGGCTGCTGAGGAGAGGATGTCCGACCCTGCTGTGCCGCATGGGCAGCACCCGGCTTCGACGGATCGGGAATCTGAGAAGCCTTGAATCGTTTTCCCTGATAATCGGACATGGCTCTCCTTATACTGCGGTGAAACGGCGGAACGCCTAGGCGTCGGCCATCTCCTGCTTCATCTTCTCGATAACCTTGCGGTACTCGGGGTCGCATGCGCCCAGAATCTGCGTGGCGTAAATGGCGGCGTTCTTGGCGCCGTTGATGGCAACGCAGGCCACGGGCACGCCCGAAGGCATCTGCACCATCGACAGCAGCGAATCCATACCGCCCAGGTCACTCGTCTTCATAGGTACGCCGATAACCGGCAGCGGCGTAAAGGCGGCCACGACACCACCCAGGTGAGCGGCCTTGCCGGCGGCGGCGATAATCACTTTGATACCGCGATCGGCAGCAGTCGAAGCCCACTCGTGGACCTTCGCCGGTGTGCGGTGTGCGCTCGCAATGACGAGCTCATAGGGCACACCGAGCGCCTCGAGCTCGGCGGTGCAGCCTTCCATAACACCCAGATCGGACTTGGAGCCCATGATGATCCCGACAACCGGCTTTTGATCTGCCATAAACAAAGACCTCCTGTTGAGAGCGGTGACGCGGCCAATCCGCGACCCTTAACTGCAAATAATTCAAGTATAGCCGCCGATGCTGATGTGTTCGGCGGGAGACGGAACGCTTTGCGAGATTAAGGCCGAAGGGTCGGAGCTTTCTGCCTACATTCAAAAAGCGTGCCCACCGTCCTTGGGTGGGACGGCGGGCACGCTTGCTTAGCTGTTGCTGGGGCTACTTAGCCTTGCTGCGACGATGGAAGAAAGCGCCGATCGCGGCGATGATGGCGCCAAGACCACCGACGGTCGCGACGGTCGCCGCCGTCTGGTCTCCGGTATTGGGAATCGCCGAACCGTTCTTCTTGCTGCCCTGGGCCTTGTCGCCTGCGGGCTTGCCCGCCTGGTTGCCGCCGTTCGAGCCATTGCCGGAACCCTGGTTGCCCGAGCCGCCCTGGTTGCTGGAATCGGCATCCTTGAGGCTCTCAATGGCCAGCTTGAGCTGGCTATAGGCCGCCTGGATCTGGGTGTCGGAAGCATTCTCATCACCCAAGACGCCCTCGGCGTAGGTAATGGCATCCGTCAGGGCCTTGACAGACTCGGCCGTCTTGCCCCTGGTGTCAGTCTCCTTCGCCTGCTTGACCAGGGCCTTGAGCTGCTTCTTAGTCGGATTCTCGACCGGGACCACCGGGGTCTTCTCGAGCGCGTCGCGGGCGCTCTCGAGCGCCCTGAGCGCCTGGTCGACCTCGTCCTGCGTGGCATCCTCGTCGCTCAAGATGGCGCGGGCGCTCGCCAGGGCGTTCTCGAGCGCCGTCCAGGAGGCCTCGGTGTAGTCGCCGGCCTTGAGGTCGCCGGCGGCAAGCTCGGCATCAACCTTTTCGATCGCGGCAGTGAGATCATCCTTCGCCACCGGATCGGGGACGGCCGTACCGTAGAACTTGAGCTCCGCCATGCTGCAGTAGGCATCAACGTCGCCCCCGCCGGCGTGAATCACCTTGACGGTCACGTAGCGACCGCGCGCGGCGCCAAAGCTCATCTGTTTCCAGTCGCCACGGTCGGTGAGCACGCGGCCATCGTTGTCGAAGGCGAACGTACCCATCGACGCGGCGGTGCCCTTCTCATAACCGTCGGCAGTGTCGGAGACCAGTATCTCGGCCTCGAAGATATCGCCGTTAGTGCCGCCGTCCTGGCGCGGCAGGAATGTAACGTCGGTGAGATCGTAGTCGCGGCCCAGGTCGACACTCAGATACTGGGGCATACCGGTCCCATGGGCCCAGTCGCTGTGCCAAAGCGTCCGCTCGTCGCCGTCGAGAGCGTTGACGGCGTTGCTGCCCTCGTAGTCGGCCTCACTCGAGAAGCCGGCCACCTTGACGTTCTTGCGGTTCTCGGGCGTGTTGATGAGAATCTTCTCATCGACAGGGCGCATCTTGAGGCCGTCGATTGCCTTCTCGATCTTGGCTGTGGCGTCTGCGACATCCTTCTTGCTATAGCTGCCCTGGCCGCTGTCGAGGAGCTTCTGAGCCGCCTCGACCGCAGTGGTGAGAGCTGCATAGGAATCCTTGGTGTAGACGGACTCGCTGTAGCCCGCGGCCTTGGAAAGCGCTGCTACGAGCGCAGAGGTATCGACACCAGCCTTGACCTCGACCTCATAGGATGCGGTCTTGGAGGGGTCGAGTACCGACGCCACCGTGATCTTTGCCTTGCCGGCCTTGTTGGCACGCAGGTAGTAGCTCACGCTATCGCCAGCCTGAACAGCGGAGACGCTTACCACAGAGGGGTCGGAGCTCTCGACCGTCACATAGGGGTAGCCAGCGCTCTCAGGCGTAGCCTTGGCGTCGACGGGCGTAATGTCGCCTTCAAAGAACTCGGTCTGGTTCTTGCCTAGCTCGACACCCTCGATGGCCTCGACACCCTGCGTGTAGTTGAAGTTGACCTCACGCAGTGTGAGCATCTGGTCACCCGATGCCTCAAGCGGCGTGACCTCGACCTTGGTCGCCTTCTTGCCCTTGTTCTCGGCAGAGAGGTCAAAGGCGTAGCGAGCCAGGAAGGAATCGTACTCCCCGCCCGCGAACTCTTGGGTCGAGCCATCCTCGAACGTCACGACAGCCTTGATCTTCTGCACGGTTCCGTTGCCACCGTTGCGGTTAACGACCTCGACACTATCGAGTTTCGACGGCGTCTTAAATGCGAATGTCATCGTGGTGGGAAGCTTCACGTAACTCGGAAGCTTACCCTCGCTGTCCCAGTTGCCGCTCCAGTTCCATAGGAACTCAAAGCCGTTGTCGCCCTCGTTATTATCGAACAGCGCGTTATAGCTCTTCTGCTGGATAAGTTTCTCGACGTTGGTCCCGTCGTCGGTCGTGAGCTCATCGTTGGTCATCGTGATGTTGAAGGCGTCCTGACCGTACTCGGCGACCGTTGGCTGAGGAACATCCGGCATCGTCACCGTGCCGTCGCTCGCAAACTCAAGTGCGTCGCATGCCGGACCGATGAGCCAAGATGTCGAGGGCAGTTCGACCTTGCCGGCGGTCTTGGCCTTGAGCTTGAAACTCGCCACCGCGCCGGTACCGTTGTAGAGCTTGCCATCGCCGCGGTTGGCAAAGGCGAGATTGATAGTCTGCGTTCTGTCCGCGAACTGGACCTTCTCGCGAGACAGGTTCTCCATGCCGGCAGTCGAGCCGTCCTGCGCGATGCTCTCGGACACAAACTCGAACTGGTCGCTCTTGAAGTTGACGAGAGCGCCCAGGGCGTTGACGTTCTTGGCGTCGGCCGCATAGACATCAACGGTGATCTCATCACCGGCCTCGACCTCGGTCTTGCTCGGAATCACCGCGAGCGAACCTGCGACCTTGCCCTTTTGTTTAGTGCCGCCGTCAAGACCCGCCATGGTGAACGAGTAATCGTAGACGTCGTAAACGCCGTTATCGTTGAGGTCGGCGAAGTGGTCGCGGATCTGCGAACCGAACGTCGGGGTATCGGGCTCGCGATTCTCGAGGCCCAGATAGTTCTTCATGTTGGAGTAGTCTCCGTCGGAGATCGTGGCCTTGTTGAGGTTGGAGCCCACGGCGAAGCCATCCGTGCCGTCGGTCTTGTAGATGGCAATCTCGGACGCGGAGAAGAAATTGCCGACCGAGGCGAGCGGTGTCATGCGCACGTAACGGGCGGCCACGGTGCCGTCAAACGCTACCGTCTTACAATCAGCGGAACGTGCCCAATCGACCTCCTGGCTCGTCCAGTGGACGCCATCGAGACTCGTCTCAACACGCATCTTGGTCACAGTGCCGTTGCCGGCGTCATCGCGCGGATAGTACTCGAGCTTATCGAGCTTGTAAGCGCGTCCATAGTCAACGGTAAGCGCCTTGCCCAGATCGTTGCCACCGGAGTGGAAACCGCCGTCGCCCGACTGGAACTCATGGTCGAAGGCGAGCTCGGCCTTATGGCTGCCGTAAAGTGAGCCCTCCCAGGTGATTTGCTCGGCGTCGGGGACGTTCCGCCACGGATCGAGTGCGGAGTTCGCCTCGAGCACATCGCTCCAGGCGGAGTAGCCCTCGGCGTTGCGCGAACGAATCTGGTAGGTGTGCTTGCTATTGTAGGCGAGGTCGGTGTGCGTGAACTCGGCCGCATCACCCACGGCGAACACGGTGCCGTCGACCTTAAGGTCGTAGGAGGTAGCACCATCGACCTTTCCCCAGGTGAGCTTGATGCTCGTTGGGGTCGTGACGTCCTCGGGGGCAGCAAGGTTCGTGGGTGCGGAGAGGCTCTCGTTGAGGCGATCGGCTGTGAGCGTGGCGTCGGCGTTCACGAAACCGCCCAGCTCGAGCGTCTGCGCCGCCGCAGCAACATCGGTCTTCGCGAACTTGACGTAGACCTTGGGGTTCGTGGTGATCTTGGTGTTGTTAAAGCTCTCGCCCCGCTCGGCCTCGGTGCCGTCCACATCGCTGCCGTAGTGGTTGAGGTTAGGGGTCTCGCTGTAGAAGTAGACCGCCTGGCCGGCCTCGGGGGTCGCGGTGTCAAAGGTCTCCTGCGAGTCGACCTCAACCACGTTGAGCGCGGATCCGCCGTTCTTGGCGACGACGCTCATGGGCTTGGCGGACACGTTGGCCACGAAGGTCGTGGTGCGATTGGAGTCGTAGCCGTTGTAGCCACCCTGCGAGGCTTCGGCGGTAAAGGTCGCGGTGCCGCCTGCGGCCTTGGATCTGTAGACGGTGCTCACATGCTCACCGTAGGAGATATTGTCGATCGTACCGTAGGAATCGTCCTCAGTCGTGTTGTTCTCGATGGAGGAGCCGTCGTCCTCGTACTGCGTAAAGGTGCCGTCGCCCTCGGTGGCGAAGAACTCGACGATACGCTGGCTGCGGTCGGTACCCTTGGTGTTGGTGTCGCTCACGGCCTCGGGGTTGTTGTTCTCGGCGTACATCGGCACGATAGCGTTGGCCTTCACAAACAGCGGCAGCTTCCAAAGCGGAGCCTCGTAGTTGTTGAGAACCTGGCCGCCGCGATACTGCTTACCCGAGAAGTAATCGATCCAGATGGTGGGATTCTCGTCGGTGCCGTAGTTGGGGAGGTAAATCCCATTGCGAATGTCGTTGCCGTTCTCGTCTGCCTGGGTATCCTGATACACCGGTGCCACTAGGAAGTTCTCACCGAACATATACTGGTACTGCGTCGAGGTGCTTGCGGCGTACTCGGAGTTATCGGAAAGCAGCATGGCGCGGATCATGGGCAGGCCGGCATCGCCGTTACCCGTGTCGATGTTGGCCGCCGAGGCCGCGCTCGTGTAGATATAGGGCATGAGCTGCGCCTTGAGCTTGAGGTAGAAGCGCGAGATGCCTGTGTAGGGATCGCCGTGCGTCATGGGCGATTTACGGTAGGTGCCCCAACCGTCCATGTCGAGCATAGAGGGCGTGAACGTCTTCCACTGGTAGTCACGCGCAGAGATGATGGGGTCACCGCCAAAAATGCCATCCATGTCGGAGCCGATGTTGGGGTTGCCCGAAAGACTCTGACCGATATACGTGGGGATATGGAAGCGAATGTACTCCCAGTTACCGCCATACTGGTCGCCGGTCCAAATGCCACCAAAGCGCTGCGTGCCGGCCCAACCATCGAGCGTGATGATGTTGGGGCGCTTGTTAGCGCCGGTCGTCACCGTGTCATAAGCTGTCTTGATGCCATTAAGACCAAAGGAGTAGCCAGATCCAACCCAGGCAACGTCGGTCTTAAGGGTAGTGATGCCTCCCGTCTTGACCTCGGCGTCGAAGTCGCGAAGCAGATGCCACGGGGTCTCAGGGTTGCTGTCGGGCTCAAGGTTGGACTGGGTCCACAAGCCCGTGCTCACACCCTTTGAGTTGGCATACTCGGTGAACTTCTTAAGGTTGTCGACGTTGGCACGCACAGCGTTAAGACGGTCGGCCGAGCTCGCTCCGTCGGAGTTGACGCCGCCGGTCTTGTAGTAACCGTTCTGGCCATAGCCGGCGCCGTAGCCGTCGTTCGGCAGGAACCAGCCGAGCGGCATGTCGCTGTCCTCGTAGTCATCGATAACCTGCCGAGCAGAGAACTGGCGGTCGAAATCGGTCGCTTTCATGTTCTCGGTATCAACCGTAGGGCCCTCACCGTTGAGCGTCTCGGCCGCAAGTGTGCCGTCGAGCTTGTAGCCCGTCGACATGCCAGACTCGTACTTAACGTCGCCCTTCTCGCTCGAGGACTTGCTGCCCTTGGTCTCCCACTTCTTTTGACCCGAGGTCGTTGACCAGCCATCACGGTTATAGGCATTAAGATGACCAAGGTAGAACCCGTACTCGGGCAGCAGTACCGGGTTACCGGTCACCTTGTAGTAGTCCTGCAGCATCTCAGTTGCCACGTTCGAAGCTCCCTCGTTGGTCGCCACGAAGTAGTAGGCATCAAACTCATTCTCGCTGTGCAAAGTCGTGACCGTCGATGAGTCCGTGGAACCGAAGTCGTAGGAACCCTCTGCAAACGTGTTTCGGAGCACGCCGTAGCCGTCACTCGTCCAATAAAACGGGTTGGGCGAGGCAACGCCGCCATCGGTCCAGTTGTTCGTGTTGGAGATGGCGATGGTCTGGTTGGTGTGCAGGAAGCGTCCGTTCTGGGTGCCGCCGCCAAAGAAGTTCTCGGACTTCTCCTTGGCGAGCGTCTGGACGGTACCCTTCTTATCAAGGTCGAGGGACGCGGACTCGGAAACCACGACACGGTCGCCTGACTTGATACTCATCTTGCCAGTCGCCTTGTCCAGGATCACGGTCGCCTTTCCGCCGGTGATCTCGATAGTGTCGCCCTTGTCGGCAACCGTCGCACTCGGCTTGCTGTAGGTGTCCGAGGTATCGGGCTGAGCCTGGATCTTAGCCGTGTGGGATTTACTGCGCGGCGTGGCGTACTCGGAAAACTCACCCTTGGGGTCGACGTTATAACGGAAAATACCGTCCTCGAGGAACGTAATACGGCCCTTGATGCCGTCAGCGAAATCGATGTCGACGACATTCGAGGCAGACTGGGACACGGTCGCCGAGTCGACGCCCTTGAGTGGCGTGGCAATCGCCTGCTGGGGATTGGCAAACACGAGCGTCGCTGCAGTGGCAACGAGGACCGCGCTTCCCTTCACCCACCGTTTCGTAAAAATGGAATTCCTGCGCATCTGGTCTCCTTTCTTCCGACATGCTGAGGTGCCGAGGACGCCCCCCCCCCCGGCAGCATGGGAAAACGTATCAAACGGAGATGTTCGGTACATTCCGCACAATGGGGGCCACCCGTTACCAAGGGGCCAACTGGTAGTAACCAGATAGCCACCTACTAGGTCATATCAACATATGGGAGCACTTGCGCACCCAAGTTCGGAATTCTCCCAGCGGCAGCAAAATAAGCGTCAACGGCAAGGTGGGCTTAATAAGCCATACCAATTGGTTCTTCAGTCAAATACCAATCTAGCAAAAATGTACTGTTTATCTGGTATTACACAGACCATACCTTTCTCTCGGGAACTGGGCTTCGCGAAGTTTCCCGAGGGAAAGGCTCAGCCGCCATCCTGCAACCTACCGGGGATTGCCATGACGTACGTTGGCTGATTTGGTTTGGAATGAGATGTTGACGGTGGCTGATGGGCACAATTGCCCCGGATGCATTTCATGATGCACCTAAATGCCTGTCTTCATCTTTATAGATTGTCCAGGTAGTCGTCGGCATCATAGGTAAGGCTGTAGGCTTTATTCAGGATGCGCACGAGCTCCTGGGCATCGTGCTCGCCGAGCGCTGAGAGTTGTTTCGAGAGCGATGCCACACTCTCGGCATTTTTTTTCGCCGCGAAATCACGGCCTTCCTCGGTAATGCTCACCAGCACACGCCGACGATCGTTTGGATCGGTCCTGCGCTGAACGTAACCCTTGCTCTCGAGTGAATCCAAGATATGCGACATGCGCGCACGGGAGAATTTCAGCTTCTTGGCAATCTCGGAGGGAATGACATCACCGTCAATACCCGATAGATACTGTAAAACCGGTGCCTCGCCCACACTGGCGCCGCCGGCAGCACTCAAGGATCCCTTGGCAAGGGAACGTGAGTACACAATCAGTTTTCGAGCGACGTCATCGTAATCCACTGGGGATATTGTCCTTTGCAACTCTAGAAGGGCCATAAAACCGTCATTTGCCGTACATTAGTTAACATTCGCAACAATTATTTATGATACCCCAACACGAAAGCTTATCGCTCGTCCTTCTTACGTCGCATAAGCTCCTCAACGTCGATACCCGCGGCCTCGAGCATACGCTCAACATTCTTTTTGGCGTTGGTCGTGCCAACCTTAAGCACAATCGAAAGCGGAGTGCCCACCACCAGGCACACGATGCCCGCGGGGACGCCCCAGCCGGGGCCGCCCTGCATACCCCACATCCCCACCAAAAAGCCAATAGCCACGAGCGAATAGCCCAAACGCAGCCAAACGTTGAGCCGCTGAATAGCATCGGTCTGCATCTTTGCCTCGCGGATCAAGTCGTCGCGCGAAAGGTCGTGTCCGTGTTTCTCGTGCATATGGGTCCTCCTCGTGCAAAGCGTGCATCATGTACAAGAACATCGTTTTTCGAATACGTCATCTTTCAAGAGCAATATAGCGGGTGTCGTGTAGGCGATGGAGGTCGCTGGCCATATTGCCCTTGAAGGGCGGCGCAAAATCAGAAGGCCGTGCGGTTGAGGCCGCACGGCCTTACAGGGGGCCAGGGGATGATGACTAGTAGCTCAGTGCCGGGTCGAAGAAGCCAATAACAACGCCCACGAATGCGATCACGACGAGAATCAGCATCATAACGATGGGGTTGACCTTCTTCTTGGTCATCATGTACCAGCAGAAGATGATGAAGATCATGGGCAGCAGGTGCGGATAGATTCCGTCGAGCGTGTCCTGGAACTTGCCGCCACCGGGCAGCACCAGGTTGGGGCTGCAGGTGATGGAGACCCAGGTAGCACCGACTGCACCGATGACCATGGTACCGACCATCACGATGGAATCGCGAAGAGCCTTTGCCTTGGGGCCAACGAGGGCCTCGACCGCCTTGCCGCCGAGCTCATAGCCCTGGTTGTAGGCAAAGCGCATGCCAAGGAACATGAGCAGGTTCCACACGACAATATAGAAGATGGCACCGAGCGGAGAGCCGCCGGTCGAGAGACCGAGGGCGATACCGAGCAGGATCGGGATCAGGGTACCGACGATCAGCGAGTCGCCAAGGCCGGCGAGCGGGCCCATGAGGCCGGCGCGGATGCCGTTGATGGCGTCGTCGTCGATGGCCTCGCCGTTTGCGCGAGCCTCCTCGAGGCCGGCGGTGACGCCGACAATCATGGTGCCGATCTGCGGCTCGGTGTTGAAGAACGCGGAGTAGGTCTGGAGGGCCTGCTTCTGCTCCTCGGGCGTGTCGTAGAGCTCCTCGACGATCGGAAGCATGGCGCACAGGTAACCGAAGGTCTGCATGTGCTCCTGCGAGAAGCAAGTCAGGTTGCCATAGGACCAGTTGCGGAACGACTTGGCAAGCGTTTTCTTAGAGAGTTTCTTCTTCTCTGCCATTAGATGTCCTCCTCTTCCTCATCATCGGAGCCCGAGGCGTTAGCTGCCTTGGGAGCGTTTGCGAGGTCGATCTTGAGCGAAGCGATCTCATAGTTGATCAGGGCGAAGAAGCAGCCGATGCCGGCAGCGGCAATCAGGTTGCATCCCATGACAGCGGACAGGGTGAAGCCGAAGAAGAACGTGAGGAAGTCCGTCGGCTTGGAGATGACCTGCTTGAGCAGGATGGCGATACCGACGGTAGGCAGCAGCGAGCCGACGGTGAACAGCGTCTTCATCGCGATGCCGTCCATGGGCATGTAGGTCTTCATGAGGTCGACCATGGCGGTGCCGCCCATGGTGATGATGAACGTCGGGAGGAATTAGCAGACGATGTGACCAATCCAAGGCAGAACGTTGTTGACCAGGTAGAGCTTGTGGAGATCGCCCTTCTCGAGCCACTTCCACCCCATGCCCTGCCACACCAGGTTGATGGTGGCGGTGCCATAGAAGAGCACAGTGCCGAGCGTGCCGACGGCGGCACCGAGGGATGCGGCCATGCCGGCAGCCTCAGCGGAGGCGGGATCGATGCCCGAGTTCTTGATGGCGAGGATCGCCAGCGGGATACCGATATAGGACACGGCGCGGACGTCGGCGGAGACGGTTCCGCCAGGGGTCACGAGAGCGATGTAGACAACCTGGATGGCAGCACCGACGAGGATGCCCGTCTGCATATCGCCCATGATGATGCCGACGATGAGGCCGGCGACCAGAGGACGACCCAGAGTGTAGTTGCCGATCGTCGTGCCGCCCATGCCAGGCAGTGATGCCAGGCAGGCGAACAGGCCGAACAGCGCGGCTTGGAATGCATTGATTGCCATGCTTTCCCCTTTCTTTATTCCTCAGCCCCTTTCACCAAGGGCTGTAGATACCAAAATGCGGCTGGCGCCTAACTAGAAGCCAAACTGACCGCGGAACTTGGGCCACTCACCGATGGACTTCTCCTTGATAAGGGCGAACTCGACCGTGTAGCCGGCGTTGGTGAGATCCTCGAGCGCCTGGGCCTCTTCCTGCGTGATCGACTGGTTGTTGCCGAGCTTGGTGGTGCCGGGACGATCGTTGCAGGGACCGACGATGATGCGGTCCATGCCGGGCTTAAAGCCAAAATCGACGAGAAGTTCCTTCATGTCGAGCGGGTTCTTGGTGATCAGGAAGTACTTGGTGTCGGACTTGAGAACCTTCTCGGAGACCTCCTTAAAGTGCTCCTTGGTCCACACGAACGTCTTCTTGCCCGAGGCACTCTTGTAGGCCTCCTTGAGCACGGGGTTAGACGCTGCAGCGTCGTTGACGGCGATAAGACCGTCGCAGGGATACTCGAGGGCCCAACGGGTAACGGTCTGTCCATGGATCATACGGTCGTCAATACGGATGAACGAAATCATGCGTTCTCCCTTTCTTTATCACCGGGGGTCTTTCCTCTTAACCCCCGCTCCATCACAAAAATTTGGGCGGATGCGCTGCCTAGATGTCGTCGTCCTCGTCGTCGGCGTCATCGGTCGGGACAACGAGCTCGGACATACCGTTCTTGCCCTCCTGCAGCATCATATGCTTGAGGGAATCCAGGTCCATGGTGGCAAGCCCCATCATGGCGGTCATAGCCATGGGCAGATTCATACCGCCGAAGGCAATGGTGTGGGCGAGCAGGCCCTTCTCGGCCAGCGTGTTCATCGCATTGGTGAGCGGCGATCCGCCCAGGATGTCACCAAGCAGGACAACCTCGTCATCGGCGGTAACGGGAGCGAGCGTCGCCTTGACGTTCTCGACATACTCGTCAGCGCCCATGCCGTCCACGAGACTCGTCGACAAGATGTTCGGGGCGTCATTGCCGAGCATCTTGAGGACACTGTGCAGTCCGGGAGCGAGCGTTCCGTGACTGACCATTACCAGATACCGCATGCGGTCTCCTCTCGACCTGCCGTGTGTCGCACGGCTTTGCTTTTTGCTGAGATTATTGTTGCGCCGGGGCATGTTCGGTACAAGAAAATAGTTGCGAACGGCAACTATTCATCGGTTAACGGTAGCAACTATTTTTGTGCCTAAATTATTTTTTCTTCTAATTATTTTTAAAATAGCAGGTAGATTGTCTGATAAATGTTTTATGTTCCTTATGCACCATACATACCAGCAAGAATCGGGCCTGGCATCTCCGGTTTGCCCCGCAGTGTCAGACCATGTCACGTACGCCCACGACATGGAGGTACCCCATGGATATGATCTCGTTTCTCGCCTCCGAACCCTTCGACCGCAGCGGTGATACGCCGCTCTATGTCCAACTTAAACATCGAATCGCCCTGCTTATCGCCAGCCAGGCGTTCGACACCAAGACGCCGCTACCACGCGAGCTCGAAATCTGTGAGCGGCTAGAGTTATCGCGCGCGACCGTGCGCCGTTGCTTCCAAGATCTCGTCATCGAGGGGCGCGTGGTGCGCAAACGTGGGCAGGGCACGTTCATCAAACCCCAAACCTCAGCACCCGGCATCGACCTGGCCCTGAATTTCAGCGCGCGGATGCGCGAAGCGGGACGGGTTCCGAGCTCGCAGATTCTCGCTTTTTCAAGCATACCGGCCGTCCGCGGCATCGCCTCTGGGCTCAAAGTGCCCAAAGGGACACCCGTCTGGGAGATTCGCCGTCTGCGTCTCGCCAACGACAAACCCATGGAGCTCAACTACGTCTATATCCCCGTGTCACTTTGCCCCGAGCTCACACGCAAAGACGTGGATGGCTCGCTCTACGCCTACATCGCGGAAAAGACCGGCATCCTGCCCGCAAGCGTCGATGCCGTCTACGAGGCGGTCAACCTCGACAAACATGAGGCGCGCCTTTTGGGACAGAACACCGGTAAGGCGGCGATGCGCATCGTGCGTTCGACCTACGACAAGACGGGAACCCCGTTCGAGGTAGGCGTGCTCATCAGCTGCGACGGTCAGGCAAAGCTGCACGTGCACATCGCCGCCGACAAAACAACCTTCACCGCCACAGCCCAATAAATCCAAAACGTGGGCGCCGTCGTTCAAACGAACGACGGCGCCCACACTCACTTTCTTTTTCAGCCCTAGTCATCGCGCAAAGCCCCTTCGGCAGCACACGGTGCAGCCGAGTCACCGTAGGCCGGGGCGGAGGGGGCTGAGTTTCCCACTGAGCGACTCTGCTTGCA
>NZ_QRKJ01000029.1:0-4904 GCF_003471905.1 Collinsella sp. AM16-21 | reverse complement strand
GTCCCGCGGGCCGCGAGGTGCGGTTCCGGAAGAGCTCGGGCGATTAGTGCGGCTCGGCTGAGGCTGTCGCCAGCCTTGCACCTGCCGTCTATCGACCAGGTAGTCTACCTGGGCCCTTACCGGAAGGAGAACTAATCCCTGGAACGGCTTCCCGCTTAGATGCCTTCAGCGGTTATCCGCGCCGCACGCGGCTACCCGGCCGTGCCGTTGGTCGACAACCGGTTCACCGGAGGTGCGTCCACCCCGGTCCTCTCGTACTGGGGGCAGCCTCCATCGATTCTCCTGCGCCCACGGAGGATAGGGACCGAACTGTCTCACGACGTTCTGAACCCAGCTCGCGTACCGCTTTAAACGGCGAACAGCCGTACCCTTGGGACCTGCTCCAGCCCCAGGATGCGATGAGCCGACATCGAGGTGCCAAACCTTGCCGTCGATGTGGACTCTTGGGCAAGATCAGCCTGTTATCCCCGGAGTACCTTTTATCCGTTGAGCGACGGCCCACCCACTCGGGGCCGCCGGATCACTAGAGCCTGCTTTCGCACCTGCTCGGCTTGTGGGCCTCGCAGTCAAGCCCGCTTGTACTCTTGCATTCAAAAGGACGGTTGCCGACCGTCCCGAGCGGACCTTCGCGCGCCTCCGTTACCCTTTAGGAGGCGACCGCCCCAGTCAAACTGCCCGCCTGGCACGGTCCCCGAGCCGGTTGACGGCCTCGGGTTAGGACGCCGGTCGCGCGAGGGCAGTATTCCAAGGGCGGCTCCCCGGGGGCTGGCGCCTCCGGATCGATGCCTCCTGCCTATCCTCTACACGCGGGACCAGCGGCCAATGCCAAGCTGCAGTGAAGGTTCACGGGGTCTTTCCGTCCTTCCGCGGGTAAGTCGCATCTTCACGACCAGTGCAATTTCACCGGGTCCATGGTCGAGACAGCGCCCAAGTCGTTGCGCCTTTCGTGCAGGTCGGAACTTACCCGACAAGGAATTTCGCTACCTTAGGACCGTTATAGTTACGGCCGCCGTTTACCGGGGCTTGGCTTCGGGGCTTCGCGCGATGCGCTAACTCCTCCGCGTGACCTTCCGGCACCGGGCAGGCGTCAGACCCTATACGTCGCCTTGCGGCTTCTGCAGAGTCCTGTGTTTTTGGTAAACAGTCGCTTGGGCCTCTCCACTGCGGCCCGCCTCCGCTCCCGGAGCAAGTCCGTTCACGTACGCGCGGGCACCCCTTCTCCCGAAGTTACGGGGCCATTGTGCCGAGTTCCTTGACCATGGTTGACCCGATCGCCTCGGTATGTTCTACCCACCCACCTGTGTCGGTTTGCGGTACGGGCGCGCACGCGCCTGCCTAGGGGTTTTTCTAGGGACCTCGGGCTCACTCGCTTCGCTTAAGTGCTTCGTCCGGAGCCTCGCCCTCCTGCGGACCGGATTTCCCTGGTCCGCGGGCCGCGCTCCATCACGGGGACGTCCAGAACCCCGCCGAGCCACCCCCATCCGTCGCCCCGTCGGTCGTAGCGCCGCGTGCGCGGTGCAGGAATGTCTGCCTGCTGCGCGTCGGCTACGCCTTCCGGCCTCGCCTTAGCCCCCGACTGACCCTGGGAGGATTAGCCTTGCCCAGGAAACCTCGGGTTCACGGCGGACGAGTTACTCTCTCGTCTCTCGCTACTCATGCCAGCATTCTCACTCCCATGCGCTCCACCGTCGGTCGCCCTCCGGCTTCTCCGCCCATGGGAAGCTCCCCTACCGATTCTAATAAATAAAATCCCGCCGCTTCGGTGTCCAGCTTAGCCCCGTGTATTGTCGGCGCATGTCCACTCGACCAGTGAGCTGTTACGCACTCTTTGAATGAATGGCTGCTTCTAAGCCAACATCCTGGTTGTCTGGGCGGACGCACATCCTTTGCCACTCGGCTGGAACTTGGGGACCTTAGCGGGCGGTCCGGGCTGTTTCCCTCTCGAGCACACAGCTTAGCCCACATGCTCTGACTGCCGCGCTCTGGGCCGCCGGCATTCGGAGTTCGGTTGGATTCGGTAGGCGGCGAAGCCCCCTCGTCCATCCGGTGCTCTACCTCCGGCGGTGAACGCGCGACGCTAGCCCTAAAGCTATTTCGGGGAGAACGAGATATCTCCGGGTTTGATTGGCCTTTCACCCCTATCCGCAGGTCATCGCCGCCGTTTTCAACCGACGTGCGTTCGGCCCTCCACGGGGTCTTACCCCCGCTTCAGCCTGCCCACGGATAGCTCACCCGGCTTCGCGTCCGCGGCGCGGGACTCAAGTCGCCCTGTTAAGGCTCGCTTTCGCTTCGGCTCCCTTTCGGTTAACCTCGCCCCGCGCCAGCGACTCGCTGGCTCATTCTACAAAAGGCACGCCGTCACACCATAAAGGTGCTCCGACTGCTCGTGGGCGCACGGTTTCAGGTACTGTTTCACTCCCCTCCCGGGGTGCTTTTCACCTTTCCCTCACGGTACTGGTGCGCTATCGGTCACAGGGTAGTACTCAGGCTTGGATGGTGGTCCACCCAGGTTCGGACCGGGTTTCACGTGCCCGGCCCTACTCAGGGACCGCGTCGCGCCGTCCGGTCTGGGTTCGCGTACGGGGCTGTCACCCGCTGCGGCCGGCCCTCCCATGCCGTTCCGCTCCCCAGCCGGACCTGCGCCCGGGGGCGGCAGCCCCCGGATGCGCGGCCCTGCAACCCCGCCGGCGGAACCCCTGCCGGGTACGCCCGCTCGACGGTTTGGCCATCGGTCCCCTTTCGCTCGCCGCTACTCGGGGAGTCTCGAGATTGATTTCCTCTCCTCCGGGTACTTAGATGTTTCAGTTCCCCGGGTTGTCCTCCCGGCCCCTATGTGTTCAGGGTCGGGATATCCGTACTGCTACGGATGGGTTCGCCCATTCGGAGACCCCCGGGTCGAAGGATGTGTGCTCCTCGCCGGGGATTATCGCAGCTTGCCGCGTCCTTCATCGGCTCCCTGTGCCAAGGCATCCGCCGTGCGCCCGTGGTATCTTGCGGGACCGCTCTCGGGCCCGCGGGATATCCACGTGTCGCTAATAAAAATTAATCGATATCATGAATAGCGCTCGTATGTCGCAATTCGGGTATCTCATACCGCGGCACAGTCTATGTACTGTGCTCGCGATCAGATGCTCCTCACTCATTAATAAGTGAATTCTTCTTGTTTGGATCGGATGAATGATTGCTATCATTCTGTCTGATAAATCGCAGAAAAGAATCGAGTCTGGAAGAATGATCTTCCATCTCTCTCCTATCGCTATGCGGCTCTCAAGGTACGCGGGTGCGACCCCGGGGACCGGGTGCTGCGGGGAATCATCCTGGCGGACATCTACCGGACGGGCTCCTGCCCTCTATTCGAGTTAAAGTTTGTCTCTCTAAGAATTTATCTCCCTAGAAAGGAGGTGATCCAGCCGCACCTTCCGGTACGGCTACCTTGTTACGACTTCACCCCCCTCACCCTCCACACCTTCGGCGCCTCCCCCCTCTCGGTTGGGCCGGCGACTTCGGGTGCAGACGACTCGGGTGGTGTGACGGGCGGTGTGTACAAGGCCCGGGAACGCATTCACCGCGGCATGCTGATCCGCGATTACTAGCAACTCCGACTTCATGGGGGCGGGTTGCAGCCCCCAATCCGAACTGGGGCCGGCTTTCCGGGATCCGCTCCCCCTCGCGGGGTGGCATCCCTCTGTACCGGCCATTGTAGCACGTGTGCAGCCCAGGGCATAAGGGGCATGATGACTTGACGTCGTCCCCGCCCTCCTCCGCCTTGACGGCGGCGGTCCCGCGTGGGTTCCCGGCATCACCCGATGGCAACACGCGGCGGGGGTTGCGCTCGTTGCGGGACTTAACCCAACATCTCACGACACGAGCTGACGACAGCCATGCACCACCTGTATGGGCTCCTCTCGGCCACGGGGTCTCCCCCGCTTCACCCATATGTCAAGCCCTGGTAAGGTTCTTCGCGTTGCTTCGAATTAAGCCACATGCTCCGCTGCTTGTGCGGGCCCCCGTCAATTCCTTTGAGTTTTAGCCTTGCGGCCGTACTCCCCAGGCGGGACGCTTAATGCGTTGGCTGCGGCACGGGGGGATCGTCCCCCCACACCTAGCGTCCATCGTTTACGGCTGGGACTACCAGGGTATCTAATCCTGTTCGCTCCCCCAGCTTTCGCGCCTCAGCGTCGGTCTCGGCCCAGAGGGCCGCCTTCGCCACCGGTGTTCCACCCGATATCTGCGCATTCCACCGCTACACCGGGTGTTCCACCCTCCCCTACCGGACCCAAGCCGCGGAGGTTCCGGGGGCTTCGGGGGGTTGAGCCCCCCGCTTCGACCCCCGGCCTGCCGGGCCGCCTACGCGCGCTTTACGCCCAATGAATCCGGATAACGCTCGCCCCCTACGTATTACCGCGGCTGCTGGCACGTAGTTAGCCGGGGCTTCTTCTGCAGGTACAGTCTTGACTCTTCCCTGCTGAAAGCGGTTTACGACCCGAAGGCCTCCGTCCCGCACGCGGCGTCGCTGCGTCAGGGTTCCCCCCATTGCGCAAGATTCCCCACTGCTGCCTCCCGTAGGAGTCTGGGCCGTGTCTCAGTCCCAATCTGGCCGGTCGGTCTCTCAACCCGGCTACCCGTTGTCGGCACGGTGGGCCGTCACCCCGCCGTCTACCTGATGGGCCGCGGAGCCATCCCCTCCCGTCGGGGCTTTAGCCGGGGTGCCATGCGGCACCCCGGGGTATCCGGTATTACCCGTCCTTTCGGGCGGCTATCCCGGGGGAGGGGGCAGGTTCTCCACGTGTTACTCAGCCGTTCGCCACTCGCTTCCCTCCGGAGAGGGGTGCCGTTCGACTTGCATGTGTTAGGCGCGCCGCCAGCGTTCATCCTGAGCCAGGATCGAACTCTCCGTCCAAAAT
>NZ_QRKJ01000028.1:0-5090 GCF_003471905.1 Collinsella sp. AM16-21 | reverse complement strand
TGCCCTTCCTCGGAGAAGTTCGCGAAGCCCACTTCTCCGAGGAAGGGCACCAGCCCGGAGGCGGCCCCAGCGCGAGACCGTCCCGGATGCCTATCTACTCGTTGTCGCCCGCGGTCATCTGCGTTGCGGAGAGCGCGCCGTCGGCAGCGGTTGCAGCTGCTGCGTCGGGCCAGACCCAGTCGGTAAAGGCCGGGTGATCGTAGCCCTCATCGCACGCGAACTCGAAGGCCTCGGTGCGGAATGCCTCCCACTTATCAATCTGCTCGGCAAACTTATCGGCGTCGACCATGCGCAGCACGTCGGCGGCCAGTGTCCAGCGGTCCATGTTGTTCAGGCGCAGCATGTCGAACGGCGTTGTCGTGGAGCCTTTCTCCTCGTAGCCGTGGACGCGGAAGGCATCGTGGCCGGGGCGGTTCCAGATCAGGCGGCGAATCGTGCCGGCATAGGCGTGGAACGCGAAGAGGACGGGCTTCTCGCCGCAGCCGAACAGCTCAGCCCAGCGCTCGTCGCTGAGAGCCTGGTCGTTCTCGCAGACGTTCTGGATCTTGAGCAGATCGACCACGTTGACGAACCATACCTTGATGCCCAGCTCGCGCAGCATGTCGGTTGCAGCCAGAGCCTCAAGCGTCGGCACGTCGCCGCAGGTGGCGACCACGACATCGGCCTCGGCGAGCGAATCGGCGGTCGATGCCCACTCCCAGGTCGCAACGCCCTCGGCGAGCTCCGCCTTGGCCTCGTCGACCGTCTGGAAGGTCGGAGCAGGCTGCTTGCCGCAGAAGATGGCGTTGACGCAGTCGGTGGACTGGTAGACGCGCTCGGCAACGGCAAGGGCCATGTTGGCGTCGGCCGGATAGTAGGCATTCACGATGTGCGTGTCGTTGGCCTTGTTGAGCAGCAGGTCGATAAAGCCGGGGTCCTGATGCGAGAAGCCGTTGTGGTCCTGACGCCAGACGTGGCTCGACAGCAAAATGTTAAGGCCGCTGATGGGGGCACGCCACGGAATCTCGCGCTTGGTAGCCTCGAGCCACTTGCAGTGCTGGTTGACCATGGAGTCGACCACATGGACAAAGCTCTCGTAGGAGCTCCACACGCCGGAACGGCCAGTGAGCACGTAGGCCTCGAGGAAGCCCTCGCATTGGTGCTCGGACAGCTGCTCGACGACCTTACCGGAGCCTGCCAGCAGCTCGTCGTTGGCCTCGTCCTCGTAGAAGCCGGCGTCCCACTGCTTCTTGGTCACCTTGTAGGCAGCCTGCAGACGGTTGGACGCGGTCTCGTCGGGACCAAAGATGCGGAAGTCATCCATGTTCTTGGCCAGAACGTCGGCAGTGTACTCACCAAAGACGCGGGCGGCCTCGGTGGAGCCCCAGCCATGACCCTTAGTTGCGACGGGGACCTCGTGGGCATGAATATCGGGCAGCTCGAGCTCGCGACGCACCTTACCGCCGTTCGCGTTGGGGTTGGCGCCGATGCGCAACTCGCCGGTCGGCATAAAGGCCGTCACCTCGGGGCGCACCTGGCCCTCGGGCGTAAAGAGCTCCTCGGGCTTGTAGGAACGCAGCCACTCGCGCAGCACGCGGAAGTGCTCGTGGGTGTCCTTGGCACTCGCCAGCGGCACCTGATGCGCGCGCCAGGAGTCCTCGGTCTTCTTGCCGTCGATGTGCTTGGGGCAAGTCCAGCCCTTGGGCGTACGGAACACAATCATGGGGTAGGCCGGGCGGACCACGGTCTCGCCTGCGGCGGCCTGGGCCTGCGCGGTGACCTTGATGTCACAGATCTCGTCAAAGACCTGCTCAAACAGGGCAGCGAAACGCGCATGAATGCTTGCGTGGCTCTCGTCGTCAAAGCCGGCGACAAAGAAGTGCGGCTTATAGCCCATGCCCTCAAAGAACTTGGTGAGCTCCTCATCGGACACGCGGGCAAGGATGGTGGGGTTGGCGATCTTGTAGCCGTTGAGGTGCAGGATCGGCAGGACGATGCCGTCGGTTGCCGGGTTCACGAGCTTGTTGGACTGCCAAGAGGTCGCGAGCGGACCGGTCTCGGACTCGCCATCGCCCACCACGGCCACGGCCAGCAGGCTCGGGTTGTCCATGACGGCACCGTAAGCGTGGCTGAGCGTGTAGCCGAGCTCGCCGCCCTCGTGGATGGAACCGGGCGTCTCGGGCGCAAAGTGGCTCGGGATGCCGCCGGGATAGGAGAACTGGCGGAAGAACTTCTGCAGGCCTGCCTCGTCATTGGTGATGTCGGGGCGAATCTCGCGGTAGGTGCCGTCGAGCAGCGACTGAGCAGTACCGGCGGGGCCACCGTGACCAGGGCCCATCAAGAAGATAGCATTCTGGTTGTGGTCGGCGATCAGTCGATTGACGTGGCCGAACAGGAAGTTGATGCCGGGCGTGGTGCCCCAGTGGCCAACCAGGCGGTGCTTAACGTCCGGACGACCGAAGTCGCGCACCTCACCGGTTTTCTCGTCGACAAAGTCGGGGCGCATTAGCGGGTTAGAGCGAAGGTAGATCTGACCGACGGACAGATAGTTCGATGCGCGCCAATACAGGTCGACGCCCTCGAGCTCGGAAGCCGGCACCTCGTGGCCCAGCTTTTGCCACGGCGTCCCCAGTGTTTTAGCCATTGTTTATGTCCCTTCGCTGTGCGGTCACCCTCCAATACGGCAACCTTTCGTTGGGACCAGTATATTTGCTAAAACGTTTTATCATGGTGAAAAAACGTTTTACCACCCTTATCAATCCCATCGATTAGCAAAACGCGACATTCACCTGCGGCGTTGATTGTCACAGGTGCTCCACATTCGGTCTCTGCAAATTGGTAAACGTGTTTAGTTGTGTTTAGTAAGCTCGAGCACGCTGTCCTTAACGATAAGCTCCGGCTCCAGAACGACCTCTTCGGCACGCCTGCCGCCCCTACCGGCAAGACGCTTGGACATGCAGCCAAAAGCATGCTCCGCAAGGACACCAGGGTCCTGCTCAATCGCGGTCAGCGCCGGCTCAAAGAGAACGTCGGCCGCCGAGTTGTCATAGCTCACCACCGAGATATCGCCCGGGATGCTCTTCCCCATCTCGTGCAAGCGCTTGAGCAAACCGAGGGCAATGTTATCCGAGCTTGCGAACACGGCAGTGGCGTCAGTTGCGAGCACTGCCTCCGAGGCCTCGTATGCGCTCGGAATGTAGTACTCGCTCTCAAACTCCAAACGCGCGTCGATCGGCAGGCCAACCTCGCGCAGCGCGCGCTCATAGCCGGCAAGTCGCTTGCGACCCGTATTGGAACGGCGGGCATTAACCAGGCAGGCAATACGGCGGTGGCCTTGCTCGATCAGATAGCGGGTGGCCATATAGCCGCCCATCTCGTGGTCGAACATCACCTTGTCGCACTCGAGCCCCTCAATGGCACGGTCGACCATTACGGCCGGGATGGGCAGGTGGCTGACTTCTTCGCGCAGGGCGCGGTCATCAGAGAACTCGTCACCCACCACCAGGAAGACGCCATCAACGCCGCGCGTCACCAGCTGGCGCAGCAGCTCCAGATCGTCATCGGCGCTTCCGCCCGAGCTGGTAATGAAGAGCGCATAGCCGTCCTCGCGGCAGCGCTTTTCCAGGCTACCGGCGAGCGAGGCAAAAAAGCGGCTCTCGATGTTAGGGACGATAAGGCCCAGCGTGCGCGACTCGCGCATGACCAGGCTGCGCGCAATCTGGTTGGGAACATAGTGGTTGCGCGCCGCGACCTCTTTGATGAGCTTGCGGTTTTCTTCCGAGATGCGA
Organism: Collinsella sp. AM16-21; assembly: GCF_003471905.1. Taxonomy (NCBI): domain Bacteria; kingdom Bacillati; phylum Actinomycetota; class Coriobacteriia; order Coriobacteriales; family Coriobacteriaceae; genus Collinsella; species Collinsella sp. AM16-21. Next base: position 1,323 of record NZ_QRKJ01000028.1, on the reverse strand, counting down.
CAGGGCCGATTATTGAGAACAAGCGAGACCGACGAGGGGGAAAGCCCCACCTCCTGGGCGATCTGCTTGAGGGTGACTTTGTTGGCCATCTCGCTCCTTCCGGGTTTACGCGCAATCTCTTGAAAGTATAGCGACTACCCCTCTACCTCGGTGATAAACACTTTACCAATCCGGTGGACGGCTGTTTTATCGCCGCCAGCGCACCAAATCCGTCCGGGTGGGGTATATTGCAATCGATTGATGACAACGACCACCAAAAGGCGGATATCCGTATGCACGAGAACGATTTTTTTAACGAGGACCTGCTGTGCGCGCTCGCTGGCGTTGCCGGCGAGGACAACGTGCTGATGAGCGAGCCCATGCGCGAGCACACCACGTTTAAGATCGGAGGTCCGGCCGACGTCTTTGTCACGCCCGATACTGAGCAGGGCCTCGTCGCCACGCTCGATACCTGCTATCGCTGCAATCTACCACTCACCATCGTGGGCAACGGCTCCGACTTGCTCGTCGGCGACAAGGGCATCCGCGGCGTCGTCGTAGCGCTGGGCGAGGGCCTCTCCGACATTACGGTCGACGGCACGCACGTCACGGCGGCAGCCGGCGCCTTGCTTTCCGATGTCGCAGCCGCGGCAGCCGAGGCCGGCCTTACCGGCATGGAGCCCATCTCGGGCATTCCCGGATCGGTCGGCGGTGCCTGCTACATGAACGCCGGAGCATACGGCGCTTGCATGGCCGATGTGCTGGAGTCCGTGCGCGTCTACAAGCCCGCACGCATGCTCGACGACGGCACCCGCGGTAGCGGCAGCATTATCGAGTTCGATGTCGATGAGCTCAACCTGGGCTATCGCAAGAGCCGCATTGCCGACGACGGTTTCATCGTGCTTTCGGCCACTTTCAATCTCGCCCCGGGCAACGCCGCGATGATCAAGGCCGACATGGACGACTACCGCCAGCGCCGCGAGGACAAGCAGCCGCTCGACATGCCGAGTGCCGGCTCCACCTTCAAGCGCCCCGAGGGCTACTTTGCCGGCAAGCTCATCATGGACGCCGGCCTGCGAGGACACGCCATCGGCGGCGCGCAGGTGAGCGAAAAGCACTGCGGCTTCATCGTCAACGCCGACCACGCCACCGCCGCCGATGTCGACGAACTCATCCGCCACATCCAAACAACCGTCAAAGACCAATTCGACGTGGACCTCGAACCCGAAGTCCACCGAGTAGGCGAATTCCTCTAAACAAAGAAGGCCCCGAAAGGGGCCTTCACTTTCTTTAATTCAGGCTTATAGGACAAAATGTGTGTCCCGATAGAACATCCGTTTCCAT
>NZ_QRKJ01000027.1:385-5506 GCF_003471905.1 Collinsella sp. AM16-21 | reverse complement strand
CGTTCGCCGCGGGAGACTTCGCGGCCGCGGCCCTCGCGGCGTCGGGCGCGAACCCGATCCTCGACCCGGAGGCCGCCATGGCGGCGATCCCGGCGGCGCTCCGCGCGGGACGCGTATTCTCAACGGAGGCGCTTCCCCTGTGCGCGGGGACCGCCTGCGCGTGCGCGGCGCTTCTCGCCTGGGCGCGCTCCCTGGGGTCCAAGGGGGCCCGGCGCGACGGCGAGGAGCACGGGAGCTCCAGGTGGGCCACGCCTAAAGACATCGCGCCCTTCGGCGACGCCAAGGACCCCGACAACAACATCATCCTCACCGACAACGCGCGCATCCGCCTCGTGAGCCGCAGGTTCGACCTCTCCACCGACACCAATGACAACGTGCTCGTGGTGGGAGGACCCGGCACCGGCAAGACGCGCTACTACGTCAAGCCGAACCTCCTGCAGGCCAACGCCAGCTTCTTCGTGACCGACCCGAAGGGCACGCTCATCCGCGAGATGGGCGGCGCGCTGGCGGAGCTCGGCTACGAGATCCGCGCGTTCGACACCATCGACTTCTCGCGCTCCATGCGCTTCAACCCCATAGCCTACATACGCGACGAGGCGGGCGTCATCCGCTTCGCCCGCGGCATCGTCGCCAACACCGAGGGCGAGGCCGACCACAAGGGCGACCCCTACTGGGAGAAGGCCGAGCGGCTGGTCTACACCGCGCTCACGGCCTACCTCGTCATGCACTGCGAGCCCGCCGACCGAAACCTCGACGGGCTGCTCACGCTGCTCTCGCTCGCCGACGCACGCGACGACCCGGGCTACATGAGCCCGCTCGACATGGTGTTCCGCGAGCTGGAGACCGGCGAGCGCTACGTGAGGCGCGGCGGCGCCTCGGCGGAGGGCGGCTCGCTGCGCGGCTTTTCCGAGGAGGACGGCGCGTGGGAGTGGGCCAAGGTCCGCGAGCCGGCGCCGCCCGACGACTTCGCGCTCGCGAGCTACCGCGAGTTCCGCGTGGCCGCCGGCGACACCATGAAGTCGATGCTCTCGAGCTGCAACGTCCGCCTGAAGCCGCTGTCCATCCGGGCCGTGCGCGACCTCACCTCCAAAGACGAGCTCGACCTCGCCCACATGGGCGACGAGGGTGCCAAGATCGCGCTCTTCGCGTCCATGAGCGACACCGACTCGACCTTCGACTTCCTGTTCGCCCTGCTCATGGACACAGCCGTGAGCGCGCTCTGCGCCGAGGCGCTCGAGGCGCACGGCGGCTCGCTGCCCACGACGGTGCACTTCGTCTTCGACGAGTTCGCCAACATCGGGCGCATACCCGACTTCGAGCGGACCATCGCCGTCACCCGCAGCAGGAACATCGCCGTCTCGATGATCGCCCAGTCGCTCTCGCAGCTGAAGGAGACCTACGGCGACAACAACGCCGAGACCATCGTGAACGCCTGCGACACGCTGCTCTACCTGGGCGGCAAGGCGAACGAGACCAACGAGGAGATCAGCAAGATGGCCGGCAAGCAGACGGTGGCGAGCGAGACGCAGAGCGACTCGCGTGGCGCCGGCTGGACCCGCACCGTGAACCGCGGCATCTCCGAGCGCGACCTCATACAGCCCGCCGAGGTGGCGCGCATGCCGCGCGAGGACGCGCTCGTGCTCGTGAACGGGTGCATGCCGCTCATGGACCGGAAGTACCGGCTCGAGCGCCACCCGCGCTCGCGCCTGCTCGAGGAGGCCGCGCGCCGCGGCCCGTTCGACTTCGCGGAGTACCGCAGGCGGAAGGACGGCGCCTCGTGACGGGGCCGCGGAGGGCGCGGGCCTCCCCCGCCGCGGGGGAGGAGCAGCAAGGAACATCGTCAACCGAATGCAAAGGAGAGCAGCATGCTCGCAAACGTCATCAAGCTCGTGTCGGGCTGCGTGACCTTCCTCGGCGGCTTCCTGGTCGTGTGGGGAGCGGTCTCGCTCGGCCTGGCCATCAGGGAGCAGCAGGGCGGCCCGCAGATCGCGACCGCCATATCCACCATCGCCGGCGGCGCGATCATCATCGCCGCGTCGGTCTACTTCGGGCAGCTGGACACGTCCTGGCTGCCGGCATAGGGGGCGTCGCGGATGGCGCTCCGGATACCGGTGCAGAAGGACATCGGAGAGTACGAGGAGAAGATCGTCGGGAAGATGAGCCTGCGCACGCTCGCATGCGTGTCGCTCGGCTTCGGCAGCGCGGTCGGGGCGGCTGCCTTCGTCCACCTGGGCCTGCACGCAGACGTCGCGGACGCGGCCTTCCCGATCATGCTCTGCAGCATGCCGTTCTGGCTCGCCGGGTTCTGGCGGCCCTTCGGCATGCGCGCCGAGGAGCTGCTGCCGCTTTTGGCGGCCCACGTGCTCTCCCCGCAGCTGCTCGCGTACGAGCCCTGCCTCGCCGCGAGCCTCCCCGAGGGCTCGCCGCGCCCGGGCCGCCCGGGGCGGCGCGCGAGGCGCAGGGCCAGGAAGAAAGGAGCCGAGCTCTATGAGCCGAGCAAGAACCAACAAGGAGAATAGGCCGAAGCGCCCGAGCACCCTCGGGCTGCTCCTCGGCGGCACGGGCGGGCGCAGGGACGCCTCGAAGGGCGCGGAGGCCGAGCGGCAGAGGCGCCGCCGGGAGCGCGACCGCTCGCGCGAGATGGCCGCCTACGTCGGCTACGACGCCATGTACAGGGACGGGATCGCCCAGGTGATGCCCGGGGTGTTCAGCCAGACGGTCGAGTTCTCCGACATCAGCTACCAGTCCGCGCGCAAGGAGGCGCGCGAGACGGCCTTCACCGTGATGAGCTCGCTGTTCAACTACTTCCCGGCGGACTCCCACGTGCAGCTCCAGGTAGTGAACGCGCCCATCCCCGCCGACGAGGTCGGCCGCAAGGTCTTCTTCGAGCCCGGGGAGCGCGCCACCGCCGGGCTCGCCGAAGAGTACAACCGGATCCTCAACGACAAGATGCGCGAGGGCGTCTCGAACCTCGTGCGCCACCGCTACCTGACCTACGCCGTGGGCGCCGACGACGTCGACGCCGCGGTGCCCAAGCTCGCGCGCATCCGGGGCGACGTGGAGCAGACCCTCGCGCGCATACGCTGCTCGTCGCGCGCCCTCGACGGCGCCGAGAGGCTCGAGCTCCTTCAGGGGCAGCTGCGCCCGGGGTCGCGCTTCGAGTTCTCCTGGGACAAATTGTCCCCGACGTCGGGCGCGCGCACGAAGGACTTCGTCATGCCCTCCACGCTCGACTTCAAGCCCGAGGGCAGGTCCGACTGCTTTTGCAGCGACGAGCGCTACGGCGCGGTGCTCGCGGTGCGCAGCTTCGGGTCGGTCATCGAGGAGACCTACCTCGCCTCCATCATCGACCTGCCGCTGCCGCTCAACGTGACGCTGCACGTGCAGCCCATCGCGCAGAGCGAGGCGCTCGCGCTCGTGAAGCGCCAGATCGACTGGATGGACAAGGAGATCATCGACGAGCAGATGAGCGCCGTGAAGAAGGGCTACGACTACCAGATCCTGCCGCCCGAGCTGCGCTTCTCGAAGGAGGAGGCCGAGGAGCTGCTCGACTTCCTGCGCAACAAGTCCGAGCGCCTGTTCGTCTACACGGGCCTCGTCTACACCTGGGCCGACAGCCTCGAGGAGCTCGACCGCCGCGTCCAGCAGGTGACGAGCGTCGCGCAGGGCTGCACGATCGGCCTCGAGCCGCTCCACTTCCGGCAGCGCCAGGCTCTCAACTCGGTGCTCCCGCTCGGAGACAACCACGTCACCGTGAGCCGCTACCTCACCACGGGCCAGGTGGCTATGCAGATGCCCTTCGCCAGCCAGAGCCTCGACGAGGCGGGCGGCGGCTACTACGGGCAGTCCAAGGAGAGCGGGAACCTGGTGCTGTGCGACCGCAAGCGCCTGGCGAGCCCCATGGGCTTCGTGTGCGGCAAGCCCGGCTCGGGCAAGAGCTTCTCGGTGAAGCGCGAGATAACCAACACCGTTCTCGCGCACCCCGAGGACGAGGTCGTGATCTTCGACCCGGCCGGCGAGTACGGCAACCTCGTCGGCGCGCTCGGCGGCGCGAACGTCGAGCTCGCCCCGGGATGCTCGGCGGTGCTCAACCCCCTCGACACCGCCGACGTCGCGGACCGCGCCGACGCCGCCAAGCTCGCGTACAAGACCGACGCGGTGCTCGCGCTCTCGAGCGCGCTCATGGCCGAGGGCCGCGAGGGCCTGCCTGAGCGCGACCGCTCGATCATCGCCCGCTGCGTCGGCGAGGCGTACCGGGAGTGCGCGAGGGACGGCCGCCTGCCCACGCTCGGCGACTTCCACGCGGCGCTGCTCGCTCAGCCCGAGCCCGAGGCCGCCGACATCGCGCTGCGCTACGAGCGCTACGTGAAGGGCGCGTTCTCCTTCTTCAACGGCCAGAGCAACGTGGCGCTCGACAACCGCATCACCAACATCGACATGCACGGCCTCGGCCAGAACATGCGCGTGTTCGGCATGATCACGGCGCTCGAGATGGTGCGCAACCGCGTGATGGTAACGCCGCCGCGCCCCAACTACACCTGGCTCTACATCGACGAGGTGCAGAGCCTCTTCGCGCACCCGACGGTGGTCGAGTACTTCGCCCGCTTGTGGCGCGAGGGGCGCAAGTTCGGCCTCATCTGCACCGGCATCAGCCAGAACACGAGCCACATGCTGGCCAACGCCGAGGCCCGCGACATGGTGCTCAACTCCGAGTTCTTCCTGCTGCACAAGCAGTCCACCGCCGACCTCGACGCATGGGCGGAGATGCTCCAGCTCTCCGCCACGGAGCGCGGCTACATCGGCGACGCCGTCAAGCCCGGCGAGGGGCTGCTCATCAGCGCCGGGATCCGCGTGCCCATCACCGACGACTTCCCGAAAGGCCCGCTCTACGACCTGTGGAACACCAAGCCCGCAGAGGTCGCCGAGCGCGAGATGCGCCGGGCGGCGCGAGAGGCGGAGGAATAGGAGTGGCCGGCCCGAGCGAGGGCGGCGGGATGCTCGAGGTGGTCGGGGCGCGGCGCCGCGACGTGCTCACCGCGGGCGACGTCGCGGAGACCGAGCGCGACTCCCTGGGAAACGTCTCGGAGGGAGCCGGCCCGCTCGACGAGGCGGGAGGCCCCG
>NZ_QRKJ01000027.1:0-363 GCF_003471905.1 Collinsella sp. AM16-21 | reverse complement strand
GCCCCCGCCGCAGCGGCGGAGGGGCGCCCTTCCAGGCCCGACGCGCCGGAAGGCAGGCTCGGGGACAAATTGTCCCAACCAGCCGGCGACCGGCGCGCGGCGGCCGCGATGCGCTCGCGCGTCGATGCGGCGAAGCTGGCGATCGCCCGGGAGGCCGTCTCCCAGCTCGACGACTCGGAGGAGCTCGAGGGCGCCTCGGGCATGTACGACGCGGGGCGTGCGGCCAAGAAGGCCGCGGGAAGGCTGCGGCAGAGGAAGGCGAAGAAGGCCGCCCAAGGCAGCCGCAAGGCGGCGACCGCCCTCGGCGCCCCAAAGGGAGGCGCGCGCGGCCCCGAGGCAGCCGGCGCGACCGCCCCGGCCAAG
>NZ_QRKJ01000026.1:0-6142 GCF_003471905.1 Collinsella sp. AM16-21 | reverse complement strand
ATGGCCTATTTGCTCAATGTGTTCGGCTGAGATCGGAAATCAACCCCTGATTTTATGGCAAACGGTAGGGGTAAAAAGAATGGGCCTCGTGACTCAAGATCGCGAGGCCCATGTTCGTTCGCTGTAGTAATAAATTAGTAGCGTACGAAGATGTAGTTGTTGTTCATACCGGCTGCGACGGAGCTGATGATAACGCCCGTTTTGTAGTCGGAAGCATGGATCATCTGGCCATTACCGATATAGATGCCGGTATGGTAGGAGTTAACCACAACATCGCCGGGTTGCGGATCGGACACACGGGTCCAACCCATGAAAGTGCCGGTGGTGCCCAGACGGCAGTAGCGGCCCGTGAGGCAATAGCTTACAAAGCCGGAGCAGTCAAAGCTGTTCGGTCCAATGCCGCCCCAAGAATAAGCGCAACCCAGCTTGCTATAAGCGCGAGAAACAACGGTACCGCCGTCAACGGACTGGCTCGGTGCGGAAGGCGTCGGAGTCGGAGCGGGCGTCACGGGCTGCGGCGTGGGGGCAGGAGCGGGCGCGGGCGCAGGCGTGTTGCCGCCGCCGTTGTTGGTCGTACCGCCACCATTGTTGGTGTTCTCGGTCGTACCGGCGGTGTCGTTGCTCACCGTGGCCTTTTCGGCGGTGCTGGCATTAATGCCAGCCTGCAGCGCAGCGTTGGCCTCGGCCTCGGCAGCAAGCTCGGCCTGCAGCTGTGAATCCAGGGAGTTCACGACATTCTGGGCCTCAGCCTGCTGGGCATTGAGCTCGTCGACTTTCTTCTGCGTCGCGGCGACGTTCTTCTCCTGCTCGGCCTGCTTATCGGTGAGCTGCTGCTTAAGGTCCTTGACCTCTTGGATGGTCTGGGCCTGCTTGTCGGACACCTTGCCGTAGTAGAACAGACGGTTGAGCATATCGCCCAGATCGTCGACACCCGTCAGGACCTGAAGGAGACTCAGGCCGCCGGTCTTGTACTCACCGGCAACGTAGCTCGAAAGCTTTGCCTGGCCTTCGGCGATCTCTTGCTGCTTTTGCGTAATCTCGCCTGCAGTCTGATCAAGCTCCTGCGTCTGTGCGGAGAGTTCATCGTGAATTTGCTGGGTTTGCGTGCCGATCTGCTCGAGTTTAGTACGAGCAGCGGCAAGGTCGGATGCGGTATCGGCGTAGGCCGGAGCCACGAGGCCCAGGCCCAAAACACAAGCGAGGGTTGCCGTAGCAGCGCAGCGTGCCATGTTTCTGTGCGTGTTTGCTGTGCGCATGTAGCTTCCTTTCCAGTAACTAAGGGTAACGGCTAGTCCACCGTCACCAGGCTAAAGAGCTCAACATCGTCGTCAGTCGGCGTGAGCTTCTTGCGCGGGTTGAGAAACGCAAGCTCAAGGATACAACCGTAGCCCACAAGCTTTGCGCCCATATCACGCACCAGTTTACCTGTTGCCTCGACGGTTCCGCCCGTCGCGACCAAGTCGTCCAGAATCAACACGGTATCTTTAGAGCTGATGGCATCGGCGTGAATCTCGATAGAATCCGTTCCATACTCGAGCTCGTAGCTCTCGCTTATCGTCTTGCGCGGCAGTTTGCCGGGCTTACGTGCGGGTACAAAGCCGGCACCTAGGGCGACGGCCACGGGCACACCGACCATAAAGCCGCGGGCCTCGGGTCCTACGACCTTGGTAATGCCCATATCGGCAAAATGCTCGGCAAGGGCATCCACCATGGCCCTCAGGGCCTCGGGATTGCCAAAGAGCGGTGTGATGTCCTTAAAGACGACTCCGGGCTCGGGATAGTCGGGGATATCGACGATATGAGATTCGAAGTCGTACATGGCGTGACCTTTCATGGATTGCCGGGTGGACGGCGATTATTTACCCGTGTTAGCAGACGGGTTATGCGAGGGGACGACGACCTTGGACGGTTGCACGAGCGACTCCTCGTGCGCGGCAACCGCGGGGACGCTTGCCCCATCGCTTTTAGCCTTGGTGGATTCGGAACGTGCAATCTCCTCATCGAGTGCATCAATGTCGGCGTCCTCGACCACGGCGTTGAGCGACTCAAAGACACGGTTCTTAAGGAGCGCGGTATGCACACCCTCGGTGAGGTCGTGCAGCTTCTTAAAAGCGCGCTCGAGCTTGGCGTCGCGCTCATCATCAGAGGTATCCATGCCGAGCATGCTCACGAGAACCTGCTCAAACATCGAAGACTCGCGGTTTGCCGACGATACGTACTGACGCAGGTTGCGCGGCTCAATGTGGAAGCGCGACAGCTCCGAGCAGTAGCGGATAATCGGGAAATCTCTGCCATCGACGAGCTCTCGGTTCTGCGGGCTCTTGATGATGCGGATAAGATCGTTCTCGGCAAGGGAGCGGATAAACGAAATCTCAACACCGAGCATGTCGGGGATCGTCTCGATGGGGTGCAGCTTTTGCTTGGTCTCCTTGGGCTCCGTCTTAAGCGGAACATCGGACAGAAGACCCACCTCGTAAGCCAAAGTGGACAGGTCCGTTGCGTTTTCCAAGCGCTGCTTAATGACGTTGAGCGGCATGTAGCGGGTCTTCTGCAGGTGCAGGATGACCTCGAGACGGTCAACGTCTTCCTTGGAGTACTGGCGATACCCCTTAGGCGTTCGATGAGGGGTGATGAGCCCCTCATCTTCTAGAAATCTAATTTTTGAGTTCGATAGATCGGGGTATGCGCCTCGAAGTAGATTGACGACTTGGCCGATACTCAGATAGTTGCGTTCGGCCATGCCCTACTCACCGGTTTCGATGCGCTCCGGCGTGCTCTCGTGGTAGATGAGCGTAAACGTACCGATCTGGACGGAAGAACCATCGTGCAGCGGGGCCGCGTTGACAATGGCGCCGTCGACCCAGGTGCCATTGAGCGAGCCCAGGTCCTCAATGCGAGCGCCGAGGCCCTCGCGAATAATGCGCGCGTGGCTACGCGAAACGGTCATGTCATTGAGGAAGATGCCGTTCGCAGGATCGCGGCCGATGGTGGTCACGTCGTCCTCGAGCTCAAAGGCGGCACCAGTCTGCGGACCCTTGACGATGGACAGAACGGGTGCGGTGATGCGCACGTTGGCCATGAGGTCGGGAACGGTGACGTCGCTTGAAGGCACGCGGAATACGCAGGTAGCGTCAGCAGTCTTATCATTCTGAGGCATATTGTTAACCATGTTGTCCATGACAACCCCTAACTTATCGCGGACGTGCCGCAAATAATGAACCGTACGTAATCATACCCCAACGAATCAGTCTTCGATTTCAGGGTTCAGAAAGTCGATGTCCTCGTCCTCGGGATGCGCGAGAGCCTGTTTAATGGCCACTCCGCCCTTAATGGAATAGATGACAGCCGTGAGCATGGAGAAGATCACGCCGCCGTACACAAAGAAGATGCCGAGGGGCACCGAGCTTCCGTTGAGGCCCGGGAAGGCCGTAAGGGTTGAAGGTAAAAGATGCAGGCCGTCAATAACGGGGAACCCGAGCAGCATGAGCGAGAAGCCGGTCATGAGCAGTGCAGTGGCAATCTTTCCGGGAAAGACGACATCGATGGGGCGACGGTGATAATGACGCACGATAAGCGTGCCGATGCCCAGATAGATGTCGCGGCCAATAATGAGCACGCAGACCCAGATGGGCAGCTCTCCGCGGACCACCAGCCCAAGTACGCCGGTGAACAGCAGCGCACGGTCGCAGATGGGATCCATGACCTTGCCGAGCCACGAGACCGTCTTGGTCATGCGGGCGATCTGACCGTCCATCCAGTCGGTAGAGGCGGCAACGGCGTAGATAACGATGGCGATGACGCGGTTGTTATCCGTCACAAACAGGTACAGAAATACCAGGGTGAGGATCAGGCGCGTAAAGGTGATGAAATTGGAGATCGTAAAGATCTTATTCGACGGGTAATCGGAAGTGCCGATAAGCTCCTTTTTGATCTTCTTTTTGATGCCCACAGGACTCCCCCGCTGGTTAACGACAAAACTTTCGATACTATACCCGTTCCGGCGATGTCTATCCAGCGTATGCATAGAGAGTCCAGACATATGGAGGATGCTACTGGGTTGTGCGGGATTCTGCATTTGTGTACATCAGCCTCCAAATATGACATTTTTCGGCATCTTTGATGGCTGATGTACACGTTTTGATTCGGTGATTACATCGATCGGGAAAGTTGTTGCCTTAAGCAAATTAATCATGATGTGCGGGTCGAGAAGGGTTGGCGCCAAAAGAGCCCAACGGCCGTTACGGCTTCGTTAGAAACGCGCCCCACCATGGATGGTGAACCCGAAAGGTAAGGCGCGCGGGCACGGTGACTCGGCCCGCGCTCCCGGAAGAGAAAGGATAAACCCATGGGTTACATGCTCGAGACGCGTGGGCTCACCAAGCGCTTCGGCCGCGGCGACCAGGCGCAGGACGCCGTGGCCGATGTGAGCCTTCATATCCGCGAGGGCGAGGTGTACGGGCTGCTCGGTCCCAACGGCGCCGGCAAGTCGACAACGCTCAAGATGATCTGCGGGATGCTGCGGCCGACGGCCGGGGAGATCCTCTTTGCCGGGCACGCCTGGCGCCGCGAGGACCTCTACGCAATCGGCAGCCTCATCGAGGAGGCGCCGCTCTACCCCAACCTCACCGCGCGAGAGAACCTGCGCGTGCGCACCACGCTGCTGGGCCTTCCCGAGAGCCGCATAGATGAGGTGCTCGCCGCCGTGGACCTCGCGGACACCGGGAAGAAGCGCGCCGGGCGCTTCTCGATGGGCATGCGGCAGCGCCTGGGGCTCGCACTGGCGCTGATCGCCCGGCCACGCCTGCTCGTGCTCGACGAGCCCACCAACGGCCTCGACCCCATCGGCATCGAGGAGCTGCGCGACCAGATCCGCGGCTTCGCGGCGGCGGGTACGACGGTGATCGTCTCGAGCCACATCCTCTCCGAGGTGCAGCAGATGGCGGACACCATCGGCATCATCTGCGGGGGGCGCCTCGCCTACGAGGATGCGCTTCGTCCCGGACAGGACCTCGAGGAACTCTTCATGAGCTTCTGCCGGGAAGGGCGACGAGCGCGCGGGGAGGTGGCGGCATGACGGGTGAGAAAGGCGGCCTGCTCGCGGGCCTGCGCGCCGAGGCCCTGAAGTCGCGCCACGCGGCACCGGTTCGCCTGGCCGTGCTCATGGCGCTGCCGATGCCGCTGCTCGGCGCGATGCCCTACCGGGGCGTGCAGATCTTTAGCGCGTGGAACTACTGGTACGCGCTCTTCCTGCCCGTGTCTCTATCGCTTGTGGTGGCGTGCGTCGCGCGGGCGGACGCTCGCACGCGGATGCGGGGGCTTCTGGGCCTGGGCTTCCCGCTCGGGCGAGCCTGGTGGGCTAAGGCGCTCTGGTGCCTCGCTCTTTGCACGCTCTCGAACCTCGTGGTCTTCGGCATCTACCTCGCGGGATCGGCGTTCTCCTCGCAGGGTCTCACGGCCGCGGGCACGCTCACGATGCTCCTCTGCGCGCTCGCCAACACGGTGACCGCGGCGTGGATGATCCCCGCAGGGCTCTTCCTCACGGCGCGGCTCGGCATGCTCGCGGGCATCTTCTGCCCGCTCGCCGCGCAACTCGTAGGTGGGTTCGCCTGGTCGTTGGTGCCGCTGCCGCAGCTCTTTCCGCCGTCGGCGAACATGGTCATCCCCACGAGCTTCATCCCCGTGCTGCCGAGCGGCGAGCCGCTCGCGGCGGACATGGCGCTCGGCGGGGCGCTCATGGCGGACGGCATGCTCACGCTGGCGGGCCTTGCGGTCTGCGCGCTCGCGTTCGCCGCGCTCACGGCGGCGGGCGCGGCCTGGTTCGCGCGCTCCGAGGAGAGGTGATGGCCATGACACGACTCTCCGACCCGACGCCGCGCATGACTCTCCCGCGGGCCCTGCTCTCCGAGGCCCTGCGCCTGGCGCGCTCCCCGCTCGCGGCGGTGCACCTCGCCTGCGGCCTGGCGGCCGGTCTTGCCTGCGGCGAGTACTTCTCCGTAACCCGATGGGACCCGGCGCTGGGCGCGGACGCCTACGCCCAGTTCCTCGGCGCCCTCATGCCGCTCATGTCCGCCATCGTCTGCGGGCTCGCCGTGGACGAGGAGCGCGCTGCCGGGCGCCTCACCAACCTCACGGCGGTCCCCTC
>NZ_QRKJ01000025.1:1841-7455 GCF_003471905.1 Collinsella sp. AM16-21 | reverse complement strand
ACCCCCGCCGCACGAAGTGCGCAGCGGGGGTCCTGCCATGTCCGAGGACGATTTGGGGGCAAAGCCCCTGGCCTCCCCGGCGGGTATAAGGTACGGCGACTACAGGTATTCGATCTGGGCGCCTTCCGTGTCGCACGTCAGAATGTGCGTGTCGCATTTGGGGAACTGCTCGCGCAGCTTGACCTGCAGGAACTTGGCTACGATAGTGTCATCGGTTACAGCCATAAGGGTCGAGCCGGAGCCACTGATCCAGATGGTCTTGGCGCCGCCATTAAGGCAGGTGTCGCGCACAGCGTTGTAATCGGGAATCAGGCGGCGGCGATAGGGCTCCTGGATGCGGTCGTCGTTGGCGGCGGCAATCAGGTCAAGGTCGCCGGTCTCCAGGCCGCGCGTCATGCCGGCGATGCGGCCCATTTGCCATACGGCGGTGGAGAGTGGAATCTCCTGAGGCACAACCTTGCGCGCCTCGCTCGTATGCACCTCGTAGGGCGGAATCACGGTAATAAAACGCAAGCGATCGCTCACCTCGTAGCGCAGGCACTGGGGGAGCGAATCAGTCGGCGTAAAGGAGCAAACGGCACCGCCCAGGATGGCAGGGGCGACGTTATCGGGATGGCCCTCGACCTCGGTGGCAATGCGGACGAGCTCGGCACGGTCGACGGTGTGGCCCGTCAGCGCGGCGGCCGCCATGATGCCAGCGACGACGCAGGTGGAGCTGGAACCCAAGCCGCGAGCGACGGGCACGTCGGTCTGGATGTCGATGGCAACGGGGAAGGCCTGCTCGCCCCAGGCGGCCAGAGCATCGACAAAGCTCACATAGACCAGGTTGTTCTCGTTTTGGAACTCCTCGGGGCAGCCCGTGATGGTGAGCTTGTCGGTACGCTCGAAGGTGAAGTGCGAGTAGAGGCTGACGGCCATGCCGAGGGTGTCGTAGCCGATGCCTAGGTTGGCGCTGGTTGCTGGGACGGTGATTTTGATCATGTGGGTCCTCCTGGGCGGGTCTGGCCGTTTAGTTCGCTGCTCGGGCAGTCCTGGCTCGCTCGGAAAGCACATTAAGTGCTTTCCGGCTCGTGCGGAACTCGCGACGAACTAAACGGCCAGACCCGCTCGCATGCTCGTCATCATCCCGAAAGCTTAATAAAAAGAAGGTGCGCCGGCTTTCGCCGGCGCTTAATAAGGAATCTAGTTGGTGCTCATTCGTTTTGCTGCAGACTCGACGTAGCTTGCCATCTCATCGACGTCGCAGACGTCTTCGAAACGGACGGGTTTGGATTCGAGTTCGGCGAGCTGGGTCGGGGCGACCGTGTTGGTGGCCTGCTCGAGCACACGCATAGCCTCAAAATCATCCTCGGGAACGTCGAGCCCCAGGGCATCGCAGCAGGCGCGCGGGAACTTGTAGGGGCTGGCGGTCGAAAGCAGCACGCGGGCCTTGGCGCCCTCGGCGGAAGCGACCTGCTCAAAGACGTGATAGCCGCAAGCGGTGTGCGGGTCGATCACGTAGCCGTTGGCGTCCCAGCAGCTCTTGATGGCAGTGAGGACCTCGTCCTCGCTGGCCCAACCGCAACCAAAGACGCTCTGAATCTTTGCCAGCAGGTCGGCGGGAACTTCGTAGCGACCAGTCTGTGCCAGCTGCTCCATAAGGCCGGCAACGAGCTCGCAGTCGCCGTCGGACAAGAAGTAGAGCATGCGCTCCAGGTTGGAGCTAATAAGGATGTCCATCGACGGCGAGATGGTCGTGAAGAACGGGCGGTTACGGTCGTAAACGCCGGTGGTCAGGAAGTCGGCAAGCACGTTGTTCTTGTCGCTCGCCACGACGAGCTTGGCGACGGGCAGACCCATGCACTTGGCGTAGTAGCCGGCCAAGATATCGCCAAAGTTGCCGGTGGGCACACAGAACTCTACGGCGTCGCCAGCCTCGATAGCGCCGGCGCGCAGCAGTTGCGCATAGGCGGCAAAGTAGTAGACAACCTGCGGCACCAGGCGGCCGACGTTGATGGAGTTGGCACTCGAAAGCACAGTGCCGGCGGCTTCCAGGCGCTCGGCAAGCTCCTTATCGGCAAAGATGCGCTTGACGGCACTCTGGGCATCGTCGAAGTTGCCGCGGATGCCGCAGACGGCGACGTTATCGCCCTCCTGCGTGGACATCTGCAGATTCTGCACGCGGCTGACTTTGCCTTCGGGATAAAAGACGGTGATGCCCGTGCCCGGGGCGTCGGCAAAGCCGGCGAGTGCTGCCTTGCCCGTGTCGCCCGACGTGGCGGTGACGATCATGATGCGCTCGGCGCCGCCGTCCTTGGCGGAAGTGCGGGCCATCAGACGGGGGAGCATCTGCAGGGCGACGTCCTTGAAGGCGCTTGTGGGGCCGCCAAAGAGCTCCATCACATAGGTCTGAGGGACGTCAGCGCCCGGTGCGGCGTCGAGTTTGACGAGCGGCGTGACCTCTTCGCTCGCGAACGTGCCGCGGTATGCCTCATTCACACAGGCCGAAATTTCTTCGGTCGTGTAATCATTCAGTAACATTCCCAACACATCTTGAGCGATTTCAAAGTACGATTTATCTGCAAGCGAGCTGATATCGACCTGCTGGGTGCCGAGCTCGTCCGAGACAAACAAACCCCCGTCGGGAGCGATGCCGGTACGGATTGCCACCTTACTTGAGCACGATAAAGTGCGTCCTCGTGTACTATGATAAGTTCCCATATAACACTGCTCCTCGGATGCCTTGGTCCCAATCGGTGAAACCATGGTATCAGAGCGCGCAAAATAGGTTCGCAGAGGCTTTTTAGAAAGGTAACCTCCAGCCCATGATTAAGATTGCCAAGTTTGGCGGCTCGTCGGTCGCCGACGCCGAACACTTTAAGAAGATCAAGGCCATCGTCGATGCCGATCCGGCCCGCCGTTTTGTGGTGGTTTCTGCCTGCGGTCGCCGTTTTAAGGGCGACACCAAGGTGACCGATCTGCTCTACTTGGTCAACGCGCACGTCAAGTACCACGTGTCGTGCGAGGAGCTGCTCG
Organism: Collinsella sp. AM16-21; assembly: GCF_003471905.1. Classification (NCBI taxonomy): domain Bacteria; kingdom Bacillati; phylum Actinomycetota; class Coriobacteriia; order Coriobacteriales; family Coriobacteriaceae; genus Collinsella; species Collinsella sp. AM16-21. Next base: position 4,440 of record NZ_QRKJ01000025.1, on the reverse strand, counting down.
AGGACATCGGCCAGCGCTATTTTGATATCGCTGACGAGCTGGGGCTCACCTATCCCATCCGCGAAGAGTTTGCGGCCTTTGCCGAGCGTGCTCGCTCCGGTGGCTACTCTACTGAGGAGCTCGTAAGCCGCGGCGAGTACTTTACCGCTCGCCTGATGGCCGAGTACCTGGGCCTGCCGTTCCTGGATGCCGCGACGGTCGTGGCGTTCCATCATGACGGTACGCTCAGCATGAACCGCACCGCCGAGCTGGTGCAGGAGTACGGCCAGCAGGGCGGCTTTGTCATGCCCGGTTTCTACGGCGCGACGCGTGAGGGGCAGATCAAGCTGCTCGACCGTGGCGGCGGCGATATTTCCGGCTCGATTCTGGCCAAGTGCCTTGGTGCCGACCTGTACGAGAACTGGACCGACGTTTCGGGCTTCTATTCTGCCGATCCGCGTATTGTTCCCGAGGCTCAGCCCATTGCGCGCGTTACCTACGAGGAGCTGCGCGAGCTTTCGTACATGGGTGCAAGCGTCCTGCACGAGGAGGCCGTGTTCCCCGTGCGCGAGGCAGGCATTCCGCTGGTCATCAAGAACACCAATGCGCCGCAGGACCCCGGCACCATCATTAGCGAGACGGCTGACGAGGGTGAGGCGGAGCCTATCATTACCGGCGTGACCGGCAAGCGCGGCTTTGTCGCCATCAACGTTGCCCGCGACCGCACCAAGCCCCGTGTCGGCTTTATGCGCCGTGCACTTTCGGTGTTCGAACGCTATGACGTTTCCGTCGAGCATATGCCCACCGGCGTCGACCGCTTTGGCGCCGTGGTGCAGGAGCAGGATGTGCACGACTCGCTGTACTCGCTCGTGGGCGACATTCAGCAGGAGGTCGAGCCGCTCGAGATCGAGGTTGTCGAGGGTTTGGCGCTCATCGCGACCGTCGGCCGTAACCTTCGCGGCCGCGCAGGTATCTCGGGCCATCTGTTTGGCATGCTTGGTCAGGCCGGCGTGAGCGTACGTATGATTTCGCAGAGCTGCGACGAGATCAACATCATTATCGGTGTCGAGGAGAAGGACTTTGACCTGGCGATTCGGACCATTTACCGTGCCTTCTCCGACGAAAATGGCATTGTGAAGGTCTCCGACCTGGAGGCTTCCGCGCCGGTTGATCCCGCTCTGGCCGCGCTCAAAAAGTAGCGACTGCTCGGTAGATTTTTGGGCCATGTCAAAAAATCTACGGCGGGGCGTTTCGTTTCGGTTTCGTTTCGACGGGGCGGGTTTCGTGCCTGCCCCGTTCTTGTATACACTGGCAACAATAATCGGCCTGCTTGGCGTGCGGGCGATAGCCACAACCTTTAAAGGGGGAAGCATGAAACAGTACACGGTTGCTATTTTGGGCGCGACGGGAGCCGTGGGCACCCAGATGCTCGAGTGCCTGAACGAGCAGGAGTTCCCGGTCGGCAAGCTCAAGCTGCTGGCGAGCGCACGCTCTGCGGGCAAGACCGTCGAGTTCCGCGGCGAGCAGGCTGTGATTGAGGAGGCTTGCCCCGAGGCTTTTGAGGGCTGCGACATCGTGCTCGGCGCTGCCGGCGACGATATCGCCAAGGAGCTGCTGCCCGAGGCCGTCAAGCGCGGCGCCGTCGTGGTCGACAACAGCCATGCCTTCCGTATGGATCCCGAGGTACCGCTGGTCGTGCCCGAGATTAATGCCGACGACATCAAGTGGCATCACGGTCTTATCGCCAATCCCAACTGCGCGACCATTATCGGCCTGGTTCCCACGTGGCCGCTGCATCAGCTCGCTGGCGTGAAGCGCATGATCGTCTCGACGTACCAGGCGGCTTCGGGCGCTGGTGCCCCCGGCATGGCCGAGCTTGAGGCCCAGCTGGCCGCCCTGGGCCGTGGCGAAGAGATTCCCGAGCCGCGCGCGTTTGCCGCCCAGCTGGCGAGCAACCTGATTCCGCAGATTGGCGGCGTCAAGGAAGAGGGCTTTACCTCCGAGGAGATGAAGCTGCAAAACGAGGGCCGCAAGATCATGCACCTGCCCGAGCTGCGCGTGAACTGCACCTGCGTGCGCGTGCCCGTGCTGCGCTCGCACTCCGAGAGCATTACGCTCGAGTTTGAGCGCGACATCACGGTGGAAGAGGCCCGTGCTGCGCTGGCTGCCGCTCCGGGCGTCAAGCTGGTTGACGACATGAGTGCCGAGGATGCGCACGATCGCTTCCCCATGCCGATGGACACCTCCGACCAGGACCTGATTTGGGTCGGTCGCGTACGCCGCGACATCTCGAACCCCGAGGCCGCACGTGGCATTACCTTCTGGTGCTGCGGCGACCAAATCCGTAAGGGCGCGGCAACCAACGCCGTCCAGATCGCTAAGCTGCTCTGCGAGTAGCGGTGGACCTGTCCGGCGGGGGCCGGGCTTGGTTTTCAGAGCGTCCTCGACCATGTGTGGCGCCTTGTCCTGCTCCTTCGGAGCTGCGGACAAGGCGCCACACTGGTCTGCGGAATGTTCTGAAAACCAAGCCCGGCCCCCGCCTGCGGTGACTCGGCTGCGAGCGGCCTGCGATGGGGCCGTTGCTGGTTGGGGCCGCTGGGCTGATGTGGGGGCACGTGGT
>NZ_QRKJ01000025.1:0-1831 GCF_003471905.1 Collinsella sp. AM16-21 | reverse complement strand
TGGTTGGGGCCGCTGGGCTGATGTGGGGGCACGTGGTTGTTGCGGGCCCTAGTCCCGGCGGCGGCCTCGGCGCTTCGCGCCTGCTGCCTGGGGTGACTTTGGGCTTGGTGCGAATTGAGGTCTAATACTTTTCCCGTGAAGTGAACGACCTTATTTGGACCCCCGAAGCATTGGCATTTTTTGATTGCTATGTCCTGCGGTTTTGCAGCGCGAATCCTGCGGTTTTGCGGTCTAAAGGTGTGGATGCTCCGGGACTTCGTTTTTACTCGTTCACTTCTCGGGAAAGTATTAGAGCTCGGCTGACAGGGGTACCGCTCTGGTGTCGATGCCCTGCGTCTTTTTCGCTTGATTAGGGAAAACAGTCTCGCTTAAGTAATTGCGAGCCCGCCCAGACGTATCTGCGGGGTTGTCTGTACAATTCGCGGTATTATGTTGCGGAGTTTTGAAGGGAGCCGCTGGTGGTCACGACGACGTTTGCTTCGCCTTTGGGCGAAATCTTGCTTGCCGCTGATGGCCGCGGTCTGACGGGGCTTTGGTTTGAGGGGCAGGAGCACTTTGGTTCCACGCTTCTTAAAGAAAGCGCCGAATACGTTGAGGGCACCGATGCAGTTTCGGGTGCCGGGGGCATGCAGACGGTAAATCCGGCCAATGGCGCGGCTTCTTCGGTGCTAGAGCGTTCTTGGGCTTGGCTCAACGCCTATTTTGCGGGGCAGGAGCCTCGGTTTACGCCGCCGTTGCATTTGATTGGCACGGCGTTTCAGCGTGAGGTTTGGTTTGAGCTACTTTCAATTCCGCGTGGCGAGGTCGCTACGTATGGCGAGATCGCCCAGCGTGTTGCGGCTCGACATCGTGTGCCGGGAAATGAAGCGCCCGTTGTATCTCCTCGCGCGGTGGGGGCTGCGGTCGCTCGCAACCCTATTTCGATTATCGTGCCGTGCCATCGCGTGGTCGCGGCCGACGGATCGCTCAACGGATACGCCGGTGGACTGGATCGCAAGGAGTGGCTGCTGCGCCTCGAGGGTGCCTATCTATAAGCTGCAGGCGGCCGCAACGCCCATGCGGCAAGCGCGCTCGCTGTACGGGCGTTGTTTGCAGGGCGAGATGTGAAGCCGCCCGTTCCTTAAGTCCGACTAAGCTATAACCTTGCTTTTTTAAATATGCTCATCGACCTGCTAAGGCAGCACTAAGGCGAGTGCGGGTGCGCTATTATCGGCGCTCACGGAGCGCTTGGTGTTCTTGGCATGCATGGACGAGGGCTCGGCGGGCTTTACCATGGCGTCGATCGATCTTTCGGAGGCGGTGAACAAGGCGGCGGCGCCGTTTAAGTCGGTGGTGGTCTCAGGCGGTAAGCGCCTGTCGACGTCGATTGCGACCGGCGTGCGGACCCATGCCGATGCCGCGGCGGTGGCGCAGGTGGTTGAGTTGCTACTGGACAACGCCACGCGCTATGCGAGCGAGGGCAGCGTGATTGAGCTGAGCCTGTGCGCCGTTTCGCACGGCAAAGGCAAGGGCGCCGCCGAGCTTGTCGTAACGAACGCCGTGGACGAGCTGCCCGAGGGCGACCTGGACCGATTGTTCGATCGCTTCTATCGTGCGGATGCGTCGCGCAGCTCCAAGACGGGTGGCTCGGGCGTGGGCCTGTCCGTGGTGCGTGCCATCGCCGAGGCCCATGGAGGCGCCGCCACCGTATCCGGTCACGGCAACCAGATCACCTTCACCGTTTGCCTTTAAAACCTGCCAAAAAGGAACAGGTTTATTTTGGCAGGTTTTATCTGGGGAAACGTGGTTGATTTCCGATCTCAGCCGAACACATTGAGCAAATAGGCCATTC
>NZ_QRKJ01000024.1:0-17795 GCF_003471905.1 Collinsella sp. AM16-21 | reverse complement strand
GCACCCCTCGACCACACCGCCGCTGGCAAAATAAAAACCGCAGGTAGGCGGCTTGCGGTTTTCGCGAAACAAAGGTTGTGGTCGAGGGGTCGGGTCAAAAAGTAGTAGATGGCCCGCTTTCGTGGCGGAGGCATCCCGAGCGGCTAATCCAGGGTGCCAGCGAGCGGGAAAAACGACCGTCTAGCAACCGATTTGCAGCCAATTGCACATGACGTTGGCTCGTAGCTCCGTTTCCGCCGTCTTTTGAGCCTCAGTTTTGTTCCTATAGCGCAATTCCAGGCGCGAACAAAGACTTCTAACGATCGCATCAAGCTGGTCAGCATCGTTAAGCATGTCGTGCGTAACTAGAAACACGTCATATCCCATGGTTTGCAGCGCTGTCATGCGTTTGACATCGTGGTCGAGAACGGCGCCCGTCCCATGGATGACTTCTCCCTGAAGCTCCACGATGCCCGCCTTCATTATGGTCGGATTCACGATCACGATATCCCCGTAGCAGACATTTTGCCCCGCAATACTCTGCGCGGATGCGGTCAGCGGCGTAAGGTCGTTGACGTAGACGTTTCGAAAGCCGGCCCCGCCGCGGAAGCGCGGAAGCGACAGCAATAGAATTCCGGCCACCTCGAGCGGGGACGCAGCTATACCCGTCACCATCTGCGTGGCGTTGTAAAACTTCGTGCCCCATTTGCGGCTTTTCATCTTCTTGGCGTACTCATGAAGTTCATGTAACTCGACGAGCGGCTTTCTCATCCAAAGCGATGTGCCCTTTAGCTTGGTGACCTCTTTCGATTTCTTTTTGCCGTTTGGCCCCTTTACAGGTTCCTTGACCTTTACGCGCGCATAGACGCGCTTCCATGGCGCTTCGTCCTGGCTTTCATCGAGGTCAAAGAGGGATTCGGTGGTGGCCTCTTTGGCGGCATTTTTGGCGGTGTCTTTGGCCTTGCGCAGCTCTGCTTCGACAGCGGCGGTGGGCTCAAAGACGGAGAACCATCCGCAGAATTCATACATGGCAAGGACAAGATCCATGGGAGACAAAAAGCGCGCCATGGTAAATAGCGTCGCAAGCGGATTGGTTACCCTAAAGCCCAATGTGGTTTCCAACGTACTGTCCACCCCCGAAGCGTCTTCGCAGTGGATTGTCGTTCGCAAACCCGAATGGTAGTTAACGCCACCAGGCGCTGTCGTGGTAATGATCGGGGTCTTGAGGACGTCGGTTACGAAAGGGGCTTGGGATAGGGCACGCCAGCCGTCTTCGGTGCTTGGCAGGCGTGGGTAGAGGTCGCGCACTTGCGGTGGGCAGCGCCAGTAGCGGAATGCGGTGTTTGCGCAGACGATTTCGTCCATTTGCGCCTCCCCTGGTATCGGCCGTAGGCCATGCGGATTGCGGACATGGCCGATTATCTACCGGGGCATCATGCGTGTAAGTACCGGAAGCAAACCAAAAGCTTGACGAGTTCCGCCGAAAAACCGTCGTGTGATAGAAATCCGCTGGAAGACGCTCTGGACATCTGGTCCCTGTCTCCACATTTGCGCTCGGATCACATGGGGAATTCAATGAAAATACGCATGCGTTTTATACAAAACGGGCAATGGCGTCAATAAAAGGGTGCGATAAAAAAATGACGCCTTAGACGACTGAAATTTGTTTTTGGTGTCAGCCTTGGTGTCAAAACGAAAAAGGCCAGAGGCTTAATACCTCTGACCTGTGCTTTTGATGGTGGGCGATACAAGATTCGAACTTGTGACCCCATCCGTGTGAAGGATATGCTCTACCCCTGAGCCAATCGCCCGTCGCCTTTCGGCAAAAGAGATACTATCATAGCCGTACGTGGTTTACCAAGAACTTTTTGCCCTCGATTTTAAATTCGTGAGTGCTAGCCAAGCCAAAGCAACCAAAGCAATGGGTAAAACAGCAGCTAAACCACCCTTTATCGTTTAATCCACGAGGTCTCGGGACGGCAGATAAGTCGCGCGTTGTTGTAAGCCATGTCGAGCGTGAGGCAGGTGCGTGCGGCGTAGAAACCGTCCTCGCGCTGGATGGTCAACGCCAGCTCGGGCTTGTCGCCGGTCAGGCACAGCGGCAAGAGCAGCTGGATCCGGCCGCCGTAGAATTGCGGCACGGCGAGCGTGTAATTGGCGGCGGCGCGTCGGGCGGCCTCGACGACGGTTCCCTCAAAGGCGCGGCGCAGCAGCAGCGAGTTGCTCTCCCCCATCAGGCTAGCGGGAATACGCGTGAGGTTTTCCTCGTCGCCCAGAATGTGGTCGATGTTGGAGCGGATGGGCAGGCGGTAGTCAAAGACCAGCTCGGAGGGGTCCTCGGCAAAGCGCACGCGGCACGGCAAGTACTCAAACGAGACCAGCATGGGGTCGCTCTCCTTAAAGAAGCCCTTCAAAAACCAGCGCTGGCGCGCGTCGGGCTTGGTGTTGGGCTCAAACAGGCCGTAGATGGTCTCGTAGCGGCGCGTGTACAGGCCGGTGTTGAACAGGCGGCGGTCCTCGTCGAACACCAGCGGCAAGTTGGACGGGGCGGTCTGGTCCACATCGCGCTCGGTCAGGAACACCGCGCGGCTAAACGAAAACGACAGGTAGTTTTTGAGGATGCGGTTGCCGGGACCCCAGTCCTCGGGGTCGGCGAGATCGACCAGGCGGTCGTAGCAGGGCTCGGGGCAAAACGCGAAGTCGTACACATTACTGCACAGGGAGCTAGGGAGTTCCATGTGGTGTCCAATCAATTCATTAACCGGCGTGCGGATGCTTAGATTCTATACGAGCGACAGATCGCCAGTGCCCGCAACGAATCCGCAGCGCAGCTCTTCGGCTATCTCGCTGTTCGTGCGGCGACTGGAAACGAGGTCCTGGATCCAGGCGTAGTACTGGTTGTCTTTTGGTTCGGGGCTGTCAGACAGCACGACCGGAGTGCCTGCGAACCTTAAGACGGACAACGCAAAGACAAGGCTGGTTCGTTTGTTACCGTCTTCAAAGATGTGGTCCTTGACCATGTGCTCGGCCACGTAGGTGACCTGGTCAAAGATGTCTGCGAAGCGATCGGCCGGCGATTGACCGAATATCGTACAGAATGCACCCGCAAGCACGGACTCGACGCGTCCAAGCTCAAGCGCGGCCCGGTCGCCTGTGGCGTCGGTTGTATAGCAGCGCCCGACCGTCATCAGCGTACTGTGCAGGCGCATCACGGCCGCGGCCATATCTTCGAGCGAACCGGCATCATCGAGCACGAGCGGCGCGAACGGATGCGCTCCCCGCTTCGTGTCCGCCATCATGAGTTCTCTAAGAGCCTGAGCGCGTTGGGCATGTTCGAAATGGTCAGCCGAATAGCTTCGTCGATTGACGTGGTACCGCCGAGCAAAATCGGTGATGCTGAATTTGCCACGTGCGCAGTTGAATGATCTTCTTGAGCAACGCAATCAGCGCCGTCATCTTGTTGAACATAGCTCCAAGGCATGTCTGACTCCTCTATAGCTTTACAGACGAAATAGCCTGCGAGTCGTACTCCAGAGCAATCGGTTGCCAGACGAGGTCTTCGATGGTGCAGTTTAGGGTGTCTGCAAGCGCCAATGCCGAGGAAACCGAGGCACGGCGTAGGTCGAGCTGGTTCTGCTCGTAGAGTTGTATGGCGCGAAGCTTAACCCCCGATTGGGCGGCGAGCTGTTTTTGCGTTAGTCCGGCAGCCTTTCGTGCCGCCTTGAGGCCCTTTTTGTCTGCCTGGGCGTTGTTCCATTTTTCGATGACAATCTGGGCGAATTTATCTTCGGAGGCCTCGTGGAGCGGATGGTACGAGCCGATGATCCAATCGAGCGGAGCGACTTCGAGTAGCTTATTAAAGCCCAAGCTGCTCATCCATTGCGTATAGGCCAAAACCCAGCCCGCCCAATACTGAGGCGAACGGTCGAACGGATAGGTCTCCCTGCATTCGACGGGAGTCAGTCCCGCATGGGCAATAATATCGCGCGCGAGCTCGTCGCCCGCCATGCCGCAGACGACGCGAGGCATACCGCGCTCAAACTGTTTCATCTCAAGAGCGTTCGACAGGATCGCCGTCAACTCGGCTGGAGTCAGCCCTTGGTCACAGAGGGCAAAATCGACCGCCTCGCCCAGCGTTCTCATGGCATCCTCGAGATATATCTCACTGTAGGCGTGGGTCATCGCCCGTCATCCCCTCTCGAATGATATCGACGATACGAATTCCCTCAAATGGATTTTCGCCAAGTAGCTCCCGGTAGTGCGCTCTTGCCGCTTCATCTCGTTCCTTGGCCAATGGACCATACAGAGCTTGCTGCGCACGTTCAAATCCAGCAAAACGAACGCTCTTAAACGCACGCTCGCTTTTGAGCACAATCTGCTCCCCCAGGTTACCGAGCCTCATAGATCGTCCAAGCTGATCGACGGTGATCGTATTGTTTACAAAAGCTCTGGCATAGCTAAAGTACGAGTCGTCCGCACGCCACCCCCTTATTACGTCGCAAGTGCTCGTCCGAGGTAGAAAGTGATCATGGAGATATTCGCACGCCCCCGCGGCAATGGCGGTATCTTTGTGAAAAGAACGATGCTCAACGAGCAACGCTATCCAATGCAGGACGCAATATTGCGGCGATAGCAAGTCGAGAACTTTGAGATCGGCTATATCGAGTTCATAGCGATTCGCAAAGCCATCGGCATCGCGCGAACATGCCCATTCCCTTGCAAGGTCGAGGCTCTCTGTGCAATAGAATCCCTGTCCATAGTCGTTATGGATTTTCCCCAGGCCAAGCTGGGGAGTCTCAATGATTTTCTGAGAACCATGCCACAGTTCCACGTGAGTCTCCTAACAGGTATCGCTCTAGCGATAGTATAACATACTATCGCTAGAGCGATACCTGTATTCAAATAGCAAGAGGGTGTCTGGAACCGAGTTTGAGTTCAATACTGGCTTCTAAGGCTCGCCGAGTCCGGAAGTATGCGACAAAATTCAGACTTGCTGATCACGCCGGAGCACACTAACGCCTCGTCCTGCTTACAGAGCTTCATAGACACGCACCTCATCTTGCTCGATGCTTTTGCGGAATGCCGGGCGCATGTGCTCTGGTGGGTTGGTGACGATATCAACCTTTCGCCCAAGTTCCCTCTCGAGCTCATGGGTGAGTTCGTAAAGCGTGCCGAACGTCATGGTGTTGCCGCAGACTAGGCGCAAGTCAATATCGCTATCGGGCGTTTGTTCGCCTCGGGCAAACGAGCCAAATAAAAAGGCTCTGTTAGACCAAGATTGACATACATATGTCATCACGGCGCCATATCGTTAGCCTCGTAGACCGCGGGGCAGCATGAACGCCGAGGACCTGGTAATCACCTTCAAGAGGGACATCGCGAGCCTCAGCAGGACCGAACGCCGCCGGCTCCGCCTACGAGGCCGAGCGCTCCCCGCGCTGCGGGTCCGCCGCGGTCGTGAAGAAGGGCAAATCAAAGAACGGCGAGCAGCGTTACCTCTGCCAGGATTGCGGCAGGACCTTCGGCATGGGCAGCGGGCACATCCTGGGGACGAGCAGGCTCCCGAAGGAGACCTGGATGGCCAATGCCGAGTGCTTCGTTCTCATGCTGCCCCTGCGCGAATGCGCGGGGCGCTGCCATGTCTGCCTCAAGACCGCCTACACCATGCGCCACAGGCTCATCGAGTGTCTCTCGGCCTACTCGCCCTCGTTCAAGACCGGGCGGGGCTGCGGCTGCGAGCTCGACGAGACCTACTTCCCCGAGTCGTTCAAGGGCAACCACACGAAGGGGTCATTTACGATGCCACGTCACTCCCGACATCGTGGCAAGCAGGTGCACAGGCGCGGACTGTCGCGCGAGCAGATCTGCGTCATGACCGGCGTGAACGACTCGAACGAGACGTTTCTCCAGGTCTCGGGACGAGGCATCCTGTCGAGGAAACGCGCCATGGACGTGCTGAGGGACCGCATCGCGTCCGCTTCCGTCGTAGCGACGGACAAGGCGTCCGCCTATGTCGACGTCCTCGCGGAGCTCGAGGTCGACGCACACACGGCCTACGATTCCAAGGACCCTTCCGAGGGGACCATCAACCGGATCAACACCGTCCATTCGCTCCTCGATACCTTCATGAAGCCGTTTAAGGGCGTGTCGACGAAGCACCTCGGCACCTACCTCGCTTGGTTCAAGTGGTGCCGGACCTTCATGGCGACCGATTCCGGCACCGCCGAGCGCACGGTCGCGCGACAGCTCGCCAACGGCGTGTGCAGGAGCCGCATCCATGATATGTTCAACGTCCTGCCGCCCTAAATGGACTACTGGACCGAAGCCGCCGCATAGAGACAGTAGAATGGTCGCATCGCGATATACGAGGAAAGGTGCAGCCATGCCGTCGAATATACCGGCCACGACGATCCGGATCGACCCGGAGGCCAAAAAGGAGGCCACGGCCATCCTGGACGAGCTCGGCCTGTCCATGTCCACCGCCGTCAACGCGTTCCTCAGGGCGCCCGTCCGGAAGGGCGGGTTGCCGTTCGAGATGAGGGTCAAGGCGCCGGTGCCCGACGGGAAGACGGCAAGATAGTCGGCAAATCGACTTGGGCGATGGGACCCTCACGATTGACCCGACAGATCTTGAGCACATCGCCCCCTTGCCGGATTCAAACCCGGCAAGGGGGCGATTATCTTGCAATTTCAAAAAGATGATTGGGGCAGAATGTCAATCATGGTCTAACAGAGCCTATGGCTTTCTCTATCGTTACCGTTTAGGTAAATCCAGCAGACACCTTGTTTCGGGCCCGCCGCGATGAGCGTTTCGGGATTCGAGTATTTGGCCTCTACGACGACGCCGTCAAGAACTGCGGTTCCGACAATGTCGTCCATGAGGGCGGTTTTGAATGGAGAGAAGAAGAACATCCATTTGCCGCATTGGACGGGATCTATGTCGTGGATTCGTTCCTTATTGATAAACCAAATCCATGAGAACGATTTGGCCCTGGCAATCGAGCCAGATTCGTTAAGAAGCGTCTCGACAATCGGATGCTAAGGGCATATTCCGAATACCCGATCGTTTGGCGTCACGTATATTGATTTCTTTTAAATTCGCTCACCATTCCAGCGCAGATCTTCTCAATACTATCGGGAAAGAGCGTGGATTCGGTTACGCCAAGATTGCCCAATTCGATAAGCAGGGATTTTTTCCTTTCAGATGGCACTATGCAACGACCGGCTATTACGGGGCTGTCTTTGGGTAGTGGACTTATGAATTCCTCAAACGATAAATAAGGATCTTCACCACGAATGTCATTTGGGAAAAGGATATATTGCCCCGACTGAGCGGCCTGTCTATCAAGATATCTAGTTCCGTAGACAAATAACGTGTCTTCGCAGCACTCCTTAAACCATTTTGCCTGATCGGTTGGTTCAGGGCAATTTGAAAGCACTAGATCACGTTGATAGTCAAAGTATGGTCTAGATATTGCAAGTGAAGCAAAGTCTGATAACACTTTAGGGTTCATAAGCAGATGCCACGAGTCCGCGATTGCCTGACAGATGGGATATTCCTGCTTATCCCCTCCCGGTCGCCTAAAGATAAATACTTCGCCCACGTCATCCAGATTTCCGCAGGCGAAATAGAGGGCTGCAAGTGCATTTGAAGTGACATCTAATAGTCTGGTGGGGACTCCGTAGTGCTGGAGGCAGGCTAAAAGATCAATCGGAAGCAAATCTCGCTTGAAGATATTTGGCATTATGCGGCAGGCAGTTTCAATAATGTCCGCCTCGTGCGTAAGGCTGCCTATGATAGGGGAAATGGTGTCCGATCCCGGTTTACGCCAATAGCTATCTCTTCCGATTGACGGAACAAGATCAAACTTAGTCGATCCTTGTCCTCGGAAAACAAATGTAGATTCATATGTTCTGGCGTCACCATTTATTGTTGGTGAAAGTCCGTTGATGTATTTGATATACGAGGCTACATCTTCAACCTCAATTTTAGTTTCATTAGACATATATCAATCCTTTAGTGGAATAAGAAGCTTTATTAACGGCAGTATTTGGATTGCAATTATCTTATCGCTCTGGCAGATGGGGCGTAAGGCTCAACATCGGTAACAGATTGTGAAGCTGTAGAGCAAAACGAAATAGTGCCGTCTCAGCGGTGGCTGGTACGGCACCAATCTCTAAGAAAATGAATTTGAAAAAGGCTAAAGGCTTCTGAAATAGCTGCTTTACCTCTCCCCTGGTTTCGCTTAAACGGGGTCTCAGCAGCGAAATGCTGCACCTAACAGCACTGTCCCCAGTAGGAAAAGCGCCACAGAGGCGACGACCCAGTTGTTGTCGCCGGTCTTGGGGAGCGCCGCAGTTGTTGCGGTGGCAGCCTTGGGCTTGGAAGCTTTGGCGACTGTGGTCTTGGTTGCTGTCTTTGTTGTCTTGGTTGTCGTGGCCGCGGGCTTCAGCGAGGGATTTGCCGTGGGCCCCGTGGTGGGCTCTCCTGCAGCTGGGTTAGCATCGGCGGGAGACTTGTCCGTGCCATCGCCCGGCACCTCGCCCCTGTCGGTCTCCCCCGCCGGAGGCATGGCGCCCTCGGGCTCAACCACCACATGCGGTGCCACCGCACCGGAGGCATCCACCACGCCACCAGCACCAAAGGCTCCGCCGGCAGGCGCCACAAACCGCGCTGACACAAGCGACCCGCCCAAGCACGCAACACCGCCGTCGTCACCGGTCGCATCGAGCCACGAGGCATCGACAGAAAGCCGACAGCCGGCCGCACCATCGCCAAGGCCCGCATCTTGCAGATACACGCCGTAGGCGCGCACACCCGTTCCGGTCCCGGCGCCCGCGGCAACGACGCGCCCGCCGCCGCGCACGGCTATGTCGCCTGCGATCACGCCGGCGACCGCCTCGTCCGTAATATCGGCCCCGTCCGCCCGGGCATCGACAGTGCAGCCGTCCACCACGAGTGCCTGCGATACGTGGATCCCGCACTGCGAGCCCGTCGCGGTCAGGGTCCCGGAGCCGCGAAGCGTCAGGTTGCCCCACACCTCCATGCCGCACAGCGTGATGTCCGCATTGGGTGCATGCGACTCCGTCACGGAGTTTTGCCCGGCAAGCGTCAGCACCAGGTCGCCCTCGGCGCCGATGGCCTCGCCCGCGTAGCCGTTGAGCTCCAGGTGGTCGGCATCGGTCCAGGCCCAGCCGGGACCCGACACGCCCGGCTCGTAGTACGTCGCGCCCGCGATGATGAGGCTCTCCGCGCCCGCGGCATAAGAAGGCCCGCCCAGCAAAACGCATAGGCAGGTCATGGCAGTAAACAGGATGTAGTGACGGCTAGTGTGGAACGCGGAAGCAAACATAACCGCTCCGATCTTCGCAAGAGCCAATGGAAGCTGCCTCAGAAAACTACCTGGTAGCAGCAGTTAATAGTGTAGCGAGATCGGGCGAGTAGCGAACGAATTGCCTGTAAACGAACCCCAAACTTAGGTGTAAATCGTTTTGTCAGTCGGTGAAAGGAGGAGCCTCCATAAGCTAATTGGTCGTCCGTAAAATCCAAGCCCATATCGAAGAGGTCAACGAACCTCTAGGCAGAGGCGAGTTAAGGCTGCTCGTCACCCGCATTCACACGCATTGCTCTTTCAGTTTCGATCATTTTACGAACGACAAACTTCATTTTCTCATTCTTAGAAATAATAATTTCCAGGCAATCTTTGAGCTCATCGTCACTTTGAACAACAATGAGATTATTTTCCTTCGAAACCTGAATTTCCCCGGTATATAAATCCCAGGTTTGACAGAATATATCTTCATCTAAGACTAAATCGATTGGATAGACGGCGCCTAACCTCATTGTCAGTACTCTAAATTTATACTCCGAAGTATAAAGGTCGAAAGCATAATCGGACGGCGAATAAGAATCGTTCGCATCGGTGAGATTCAGGGCGGTATTCTCTACTTTTTCCGTTTTTGGAACAGTGAGACGCTCCATTAATTCGCGTGAGGACCACATACTGCTAGTTGTTCTGGTGGTAAAGGCAAGTTTTACAAAACGAGCTTCGATCAGGCCACTGGACGCAGCTTTCACATCTTCGCACTGCCCCTGCATGATTGCTTCAACGTTCTCGGCGGATTTTTCCAAGGGCTGATCAATAATGTCCGCCCAGAAATTTTCGCTACCTACCATGACACTTCCCCATTTCCATAGTTACCAAAAGCGGCAAATGGTCACTGTACTTTGAACACGGCCGTGAATTAACAATAAGTTTAGTATCACCAATTTGACGAAGATAGCGGCAGTCGATAATGCAGTCCGCCAACTGCCAATCTACAACGATTTGATCGAGCGAATGCCAATAATAGGTACCGTCACCTGAACCCAAATAAAATGAACCCAGATTAGAATTGGACTCTGATAGAAATTCAAGAGCGGGGTTATACATCACTGGATACGACGACCCATCGCTCTCTCTTTCTTTCAGTCTCTTTGCAACCTCTTTGAAAAAGGTCGAATTTAAGGAATCGAGTTTTACCATTTCGGGGTCAAATGGATTGCAATTGAAATCGCCTATCAGCATATTGAAGCTGCCGGGGCACGACGTCTTTGTAGTATTTAGCTCGCTAACGAGTTTTCTAATTATCCTCTCGCGATGATCACCTTGCGGATCGTTGCGCTTGTCTGGCAAGTGAACAATTGAGGTATTCACGGGCACGCCGTCAAGAATTAATGTGCACGTCAGATTTTTAATAACCGCAGAGGCTTGCTGCGAACAAATTGAAGACTTGACGAGCAGCTTCGTTTTCGTCCTGTCGTCAATGGATTCCACTGTTCGATAACGACCACCAAGTAATTCGGTCAATCGCTGAAAGTCAGTTTGATCTGCCTCCGCAAAAGCCGCTACATCAACGTCATAAAGTTGAACGGCAATGTGGACAAGATCCGCAAGGCTCTTGCGAGCTAAATTCCAAAAGAATAATCGCAAAACCTCACCCGGCTGTCCTCATGAATTCAAAACCTAACAGCTTTAATATACTCTGCGCTTCTGTGTTCTTCATTGACTAATTTATTGTGGTTTAACTGGCATAGTCTGAGCCCCTATGCTGTCACAAAATAAAACAGCAAGTGAGTCACAAATTCATCAAACTGCACAACGTTCATTAATGGATATAACCTATCAGACATATACCAATTGAATGGCCTTTCGTTGGGATTCGCGCCTCTTGCCATATCAACTAATAGCCCAATTGAATGGTTATCCGCTACTAGTTCTAATAAATCAAACGTGTCGGTTGTCCGTGTTCGACACAGTGCGCAAAAGGTATCCAGAAATGCCAGACCCTCAACGGCTATATAGTCAGAAACGATCTGATAGAAGGATGCAAAAGACAGGAGAGGCGTATCACCTTGTTGATATCGCTCTTGGCAGAATGAATCTAACCAGTCGAGCATGGTTCTTCCATCTTGATTAATTGAAGTACGATGAAACATCGATATGTTGTTCCTGTCACTAACAACTCCAGATTCAAGATTAATCGCAAGTCGAAATGTTTGATCTTGTGAGGAATAGTTGACGGGACTTATGTAGCCGTCGTTATGTTCGCTTGCATTGCGTATTGCCGAAAGCAGAACTACAAATGGCTCAGCTTCGAGGATCTCTTTTAGTTTAACCCAATCAGATGAATGGACCTCATTAGCCAAAGTGCTGCTCAGTCTGCTAATACTCGTGGTGCATTCTTTTACCACCGCTGAAAAACGAAGGGCTTTGGATATAAAGCCGTGGGCGTAGTAAACACAGTCGCGCATATAATCAGTGCAGTTGGCGTTATATCTCACTTTAATGGCCTCATCGCGTGATAAATCACATCTCATTAAAAGATCCGTGCATGCGGTTGCATAATCTGACCAGCATGCGGCAATGCGTTCAAAGGACCCCTGCATACGTCCCAATGAAATCAGACATTCAATTGTTGACGAGCCAAGAGAATCTCTGATTTTGGTGACGGGAAATCTGCAGGCGGTATTCGGCATATAAGAAACTAGGCTGCAGTTCGAAAATGAAAACTGAGGCACTTCGTTCCAGCGCCAGGAAGGAGCAACGTACACTGGGCTTGTAATTATCTCGCTCAAATGATCCATGAAAGCGCTCCTTAATATCCATGTTTTAGCTAGCTCTATATGCTAAGTAAAACTTGTCGTTCAGCTTCAGGAATAGCGTGAGGGCTCAATCATTTACGCAAAACTAATTCTGTCATTCTCAGATGATGAGGTCATCGTATTTGCTCGTACAACTTTACGCTTGGTCTGCACACGCTTCATGAGGCCCTGGATGGAGCTTGCGCGGAAGTTGTCGGAGTTGGACTTCATCGTCAGGCGGCAGACGGCCACGACCGGCTTCGGCTTGCCGGCGTACACGCGGTCTCACACCATCTGCAGCACCTCGTCGGGGACGAAGTCCTTGCGAGTGCGGTTGGCATCCACGATGGTCTCGATCAGGTTCTGCGGCACGTCCTTGTAATTGGCCAGCAGCTGCTGGGTGTCCACAGCAGACGACTGCCGACGTAGTCGAAGCTGGCTAGATGCCCCTTACTTCTTCCGCCCCCAAAAACGAGAAATGACTTGATAACACACGTCAATACGCTTAAGACACATGAGGGTAACAACAATAAAATTGCAGCATAGAGCTAGAGAGAAAGCAGTAAATAGGTTATTCACAGCTGCGATATCGTTAATCTCGCCGGATATAGCCATACAACCAACCGACAGAAAGCCTACGACGACCGACCACAACACGTCAGAGAACAGCTCATCAATTAACTTGATTTCTTGAGCGTTTTCTCCCAGTTCGCCATTACTTAGGTTCAAGTTAATCCTAAGCTCAAAGATCATTACTGCAAGACCACACATGAAGCCCGAAATAACCGATATGGCAGTCATCGCATTTGCAAAATAGGAACGAACAGTAGCGGCATTATCGGTTTCAATCATTGCCCAAATAAACAATCCAATAGGAATGACAAAATGAACGAAAATATCTGGTTTATAAAGGGAGTCGTCGTCAACCGAATGAAGCGTTCTTAAATAGCGGATAAATAAACCCCTAAGTGAAATCTTCCCCATACGAAACCGCCATTCATTAATTAAGCCCGTCCAAGACGATGCTCAATAACCTCGCACTTTTCGTTGCACCTCTTTACAAATGCGGAATCATTGAGGACAGCATCGCCACGTTCGTTAAGGAGCTCTCTAATTTTCATATCAAACGATGATGAAATGTCGAATTGCACGGTTCGGCCATCCTTGCTATTAGCTCGAACAAATACATCGACCTTATCATCTGTTATGTCAGATTCTACAAGGCCAAACATCGTTTTTGCTTTGTTGAAATCCGATAGAGCTTCTTTAAGTAGGGCAATCGGAAAAGGTTGCCTTCTCTTATGGGCCAACTTATATGAAATGTAATTAGCACCAGTAATTAACGAATCCGCCATGTCGCTTGACCTAAGATATTTACGAACTTCAAAATCTTCGATGCTCTTAAAGGCATCAAGCGATTCTTCTTCTGCTATAGGCTCCCAATCTAAAAGACATCCTGGGACCGCCGCTTTTAACCAGTTCTTAAATGGCGCCTTCAGAAACGTGTCACCGGCAGATCCGTTTACATGTTCAACGCATAAAATTGCATAGTTTCCAACAGGATTTCTAAGATATACCCTCGAACGAACCATGGGTGCCTTTTCGCTATCATATTCACCAACTATGGAATCTGATCCAGGATCAAGAATGGCAAAATCTTCACCGTTTGAACCAGATTGAAGTTCAAGCAGAACACCTTCATCTTGAACTTTTGGCTTTTCAAGATGGCAGTATTTCCCAACATCCTTTTGCTGGATTGCACCTTGGTCTGATCCGCAAAATTCAACGAACGCTCGAGTGAATCCACCTTTATAGAGTGAATCGAGCTCAAACAGCTTGTCGGGCTTGCGAGCTTCATGACAAGTCAGTTTATAAGCAACAAGTGTCCTTCGAGAAGTAACAGGCATAGAATCACAACCTAGTGCTTAATTCATCCCAATTCAGAATCAACGGCAATTGCTAAAAACACACGTTGCAGCGATATAGATTCGGGCATACGGGCTAAAGAAACTTGCAGACAATATCGTACGCTTCTTGTTCTTTGCGTAAGACATCCTTTGAAAATGAGACCTCGTATTCACAAGGCGGATCGAGTTCAAAAAGATTGAAGAACTCGTTCGGCTCGTCACAGTACACTGGGCAATCATTCATTAAGGGATGCGGCTCAAAGCGAAATTGGTCTCCGGTAATATCGATTACAGTGCCATCGGCAAGTTTAAGCCAAGCATGGGACTGCGAATCATTTGTTGAAGAGTCGCGATACGTTCCAGATGCATACCATGTTTTGATGCCATGCTCGCTTAGGTACCTTTGCAGTAAATCGCTTGTATATCCGCAACAAGCTCTTGGAAAGGACGCGATTACAGTGCGAGAAAGTTCACCGGACTCTTGGGCACGGCTAATCGCCATGCGGAAGGCGTTTGCAAGTGATCGTGCATACTCAACTTCATTATCTAAATTGTCGCTCAATGAATGCCCTCCTCAAATGAAAGCATGACCCTTTCGTCTACTGTATCCAGTTTAATCCTAAAATTGCTCCAAATTCGTTCTTAGATTCAGGATGAAAGTCCCGTTACATCGCAGCTGTCAGCGATCCGCTTCCTACGGCTCATGTTTAGTGCCAACCCATAGTAAGCTGCAACATAGATAGATAGCAGGGGCAGCGATCGGCAAATTAGTAGTTCCCGATTGATAAGTTCGCAAATAACCCAGCCATGATGTCTCGTTCATCAGTCTGCTGCAGATGTAGCTCAGTTTTTCGCTCTTTAGAAGTTGTTTGAACACAAGGTCGAGATCTTCATCGTCTTGTATTGTGATATTGCACGGCTCGGCCTCTACGAATTTATAACGGTCGTAGATCTTTGCAAGATCGCCGCATATGCCTCCTGTTGATCTATGTTGAGGCTGAGAAAGCACCTCTAACCACGGGTTTTCACTGGGAGGCATAAATAACCCACCTAACTCAAATGGATATCAACTAACAGCGGCAAATGGTCGCTTATCTTGCTGTTGAGAGGAACTTTTGCAATCAAGTCCCTATTCCCTATCTTCTTTAGATAGCTATAGGAATTAATGGAGTCCATCAATTCTGGGCCTACCAGGGCTTGGTCATAACAGTTCCAAATTGGGTTGGTGCAATCTCCGGAATAGTAAAAGGATCCGTAGTTCTTCAGCTCCTCCAATAACCAATGAATTGTCGGTTTATACAGAAAGGGGTATTCGTCACCGCACCATGTTCTTCCGGTTTTATTTCTAACTAACCCTTTAAATAGCATCTCGGTAAATGCGTTGGGGAGAAGCAGCTCCTTCTCATATGGATTTGCATTTAAATCGCCCATAACGATCGTCTTGTTAATTGATAGCTCATTTTCATACCCGTGAATCACATCCATCATCTTGCGGATATCCATTAGCCTTGGTTCCGAATCAGCTGAAAGCATACGGTCAACAAGATGCGCGGCCGCAATAACGAAATAGGTCTTGCCTATTTTCATCGACAGCACGGTAAACCGAGATTCCTCAAAGCAATCAATAACTTCAATGGACTCCTGGGCAATGATTTTGACTTTGTCACACCCACCGTAACCCATTGGGCAATATCCAGTGCCCATTAAGAGTTCATCTGAGAACTCAGTTCCAGAAAACTCACCAAAAGCAGCAATGCCGACCTTATTCTCTCGCATGCACGCGGGGCAAGGTCGGCATTGTCTTTATTATCTATGTCCCATAAGAGCAGCTTAATAGAACAGCTCAGAGAAAACTACTACACCAGCACGTCAGCAATTCGCTCGCTCGCGTGCCCGTCACCATAGGGGTTCGATGCATGGCTCATGGCCTCGTACTCGGCCTGATCGCTGAGCAGGCGGCTGAACTCGAGGTAGATCACGTCCTCCTCGGTGCCGACGAGCTTCAGCGTGCCGGCGGCCACGCCCTCGGGGCGCTCGGTTGTGTCGCGCATGACGAGCACCGGTTTGCCCAGGCTCGGGGCCTCCTCCTGGATGCCGCCGGAGTCGGTGAGGATGAGGTGGCTCGCCGCCATGAAGTTGTGGAAGTCGAGAACTTCGAGCGGGTCGATGATGTGGAGCCTGTCGAAGCCGTCCAGCTCCTCGTGCGCCGCCTTGCGGACGAGCGGGTTCATGTGGATGGGGTAGATAGCCTTGGTGTCTGGGTGCTCCTCCATCACGCGGCGGATGGCGCGGAACATGCGGTGCATGGGCTCGCCCAGGTTCTCGCGGCGGTGCGCCGTGATGAGGATGAGGCGGGAGCCCTCGGCCCACTCCAGCTCGGGGTGTGAGTAGCCCTCGCGCACGGTGGTGCGAAGGGCGTCGATGCCCGTGTTGCCGGTGACCCAGATCCTGGACGCGGGCTTGCCCTCGGCGAGGAGGTTCTCCTTGCTCGCCTCCGTGGGGGCGAAGTAGTACTCGCTCACGATGTCGACGGCCTGGCGGTTGAACTCCTCGGGCCACGGGCTGTAGATGTCGTGAGTGCGCAGGCCAGCCTCGACGTGCCCCACGGGGATCTGCAGGTAGAAGCAGGCGAGCGCCGCGGCGAAGCTGGTCGTGGTGTCACCGTGGACAAGAACCACGTCGGGCCTCTCGTCCTCGAGGACGGCCTTGAGCTTAAGCAGAACGTCGCACGTCACGTCGAACAGCGTCTGACCCGGCCTCATGATCGCCAGGTCGTGATCGGGAGTCACGCCGAAGACGCGCAGCACCTGGTCGAGCATCTCGCGGTGCTGGCCGGTCACGGTCACGACGGTTTCGAACTCATCCTTGCGCGCCTTCAGCTCGTTGACGAGCGGGCACATCTTGATTGCCTCCGGGCGGGTACCGAAGACGAGCATTACCTTCTTCATATCTTAAATCACTTTCTAAAGTGCTTATAGAGGCTTAGACAGGTACTCCCCCAGCTCCTCCTCCCAGTCGGGCATGCGGAAGCCGGTGGACTCGAGCTTGGACAGGTCGAGCGTGGAGTGGACCGGGCGCGGGGCTACGGGGCCGGCGGCGCCGGCGTAGTAGTCGGCGGTCGATACCGGCACGACCTTGCCCCCGTTGCCGTTGGCGGCATCGAAGACGGCGCGGGCGATGTCGGCCCAGCTCCTCACGGCACCGGAGCAGGTGCAGTTATAGGCGCCGTAGGGGGCGTGCGTGCCCAGCACGTGGAAGATGGCCTCGGCCATGTCGCGCGTGAAGGTCAGGCGGCCCAGCTGGTCGTCCACGACGGTGACCTTGTCCAGCTTGTCCTCGGGGTCGGCGACGCGGTCGGAGAGGCCCTTCATGGTCTTGACGAAGTTGTGCCCCTCGCCGATGACCCAGGAGCTGCGCATGATGTAGTGGCGCGGGCACCCGGCCACGGCGATGTCGCCGGCGGCCTTGGTCTGGCCGTAGACGGAAAGCGGGCTGAGGGGCTCCTCCTCCGTGTGGAACTCCGCGGTGCCGTCGAAGACGTAGTCGGAGGACACGTGGACCAGGGTGATCCCGTGCCCGGCGCAGGTGCGGGCGAGCAGGGCCGGCCCGGTGGCGTTGGCCTTCCAGGCGGTCACGCGGCCCTCGGGGGTCTCCGCCCTGTCCACGGCCGTGTAGGCGCCGCAGTTGATGACGGTGCCGTAGAGCGACCAGTCGTACTTGGAGTAGGCGTCCGGGTCGGACATATCGAAGGTGTCGATGTCGCAGAAGTCGAAGTCCTTGGCGAC
>NZ_QRKJ01000023.1:7064-21844 GCF_003471905.1 Collinsella sp. AM16-21 | reverse complement strand
ATGGAAACGGATGTTCTATCGGGACACACATTTTGTCCTATAAGCCGAAAATAATCAATATTGGAATTCTTGCCCATGTAGACGCTGGAAAGACGACCTTGACGGAGAGCCTGCTATATGCCAGCGGAGCCATTTCAGAACCGGGGAGCGTCGAAAAAGGGACAACGAGGACGGACACCATGTTTTTGGAGCGGCAGCGTGGGATTACCATTCAAGCGGCAGTCACTTCCTTCCAGTGG
Source organism: Collinsella sp. AM16-21 (assembly GCF_003471905.1). Taxonomy (NCBI): domain Bacteria; kingdom Bacillati; phylum Actinomycetota; class Coriobacteriia; order Coriobacteriales; family Coriobacteriaceae; genus Collinsella; species Collinsella sp. AM16-21. The sequence continues at coordinate 21,605 of NZ_QRKJ01000023.1, read as the reverse complement.
CACAGATGTAAAGTCAACATTGTGGATACGCCCGGCCACATGGATTTTTTGGCGGAGGTGTACCGCTCTTTGGCTGTTTTAGATGGGGCCATCTTGGTGATCTCCGCTAAAGATGGCGTGCAGGCCCAGACCCGTATTCTGTTCCATGCCCTGTGGAAAATGAACATTCCCACCGTTATCTTTATCAACAAGATCGACCAGGCTGGCGTTGATTTGCAGAGCGTGGTTCAGTCTGTTCGGGATAAGCTCTCCGCCGATATTATCATCAAGCAGACGGTGTCGCTGTCCCCGGAAATAGTCCTGGAGGAAAATACCGACATAGAAGCATGGGATGCGGTCATCGAAAATAACGATAAATTATTGGAAAAGTATATCGCAGGAGAACCAATCAGCCGGGAAAAACTTGTGCGGGAGGAACAGCGGCGGGTTCAAGACGCCTCCCTGTTCCCGGTCTATTATGGCAGCGCCAAAAAGGGCCTTGGCATTCAACCGTTGATGGATGCGGTGACAGGGCTGTTCCAACCGATTGGGGAACAGGGGAGCGCCGCCCTATGCGGCAGCGTTTTCAAGGTGGAGTATACAGATTGCGGCCAGCGGCGTGTCTATCTACGGCTATACAGCGGAACGCTGCGCCTGCGGGATACGGTGGCCCTGGCCGGGAGAGAAAAGCTGAAAATCACAGAGATGCGTATTCCATCCAAAGGGGAAATTGTTCGGACAGACACCGCTTATCCGGGTGAAATTGTTATCCTTCCCAGCGACAGCGTGAGGTTAAACGATGTATTAGGGGACCCAACCCGGCTCCCTCGTAAAAGGTGGCGTGAGGACCCCCTCCCCATGCTGCGGACGTCGATTGCGCCGAAAACGGCAGCGCAAAGAGAACGGCTGCTGGACGCTCTTACGCAACTTGCGGATACTGACCCGCTTTTGCGCTGCGAGGTGGATTCCATCACCCATGAGATCATTCTTTCTTTTTTGGGCCGGGTGCAGTTGGAGGTTGTTTCCGCTTTGCTGTCGGAAAAATACAAGCTTGAAACAGTGGTAAAGGAACCCACCGTCATTTATATGGAGCGGCCGCTCAAAGCAGCCAGCCACACCATCCATATCGAGGTGCCGCCCAACCCGTTTTGGGCATCCATCGGACTGTCTGTTACACCACTCCCGCTTGGCTCCGGTGTACAATACGAGAGCCGGGTTTCGCTGGGATACTTGAACCAGAGTTTTCAAAACGCTGTCAGGGATGGTATCCGTTACGGGCTGGAGCAGGGCTTGTTCGGCTGGAACGTAACGGACTGTAAGATTTGCTTTGAATACGGGCTTTATTACAGTCCGGTCAGCACGCCGGCGGACTTCCGCTCATTGGCCCCGATTGTATTGGAACAGGCATTGAAGGAATCAGGGACGCAACTGCTGGAACCTTATCTCTCCTTCACCCTCTATGCGCCCCGGGAATATCTTTCCAGGGCTTATCATGATGCACCGAAATACTGTGCCACCATCGAAACGGTCCAGGTAAAAAAGGATGAAGTTGTCTTTACTGGCGAGATTCCCGCCCGCTGTATACAGGCATACCGTACTGATCTGGCCTTTTACACCAACGGGCAGAGCGTATGCCTTACAGAACTGAAAGGGTATCAGGCCGCTGTCGGCAAGCCAGTCATCCAGCCCCGCCGTCCAAACAGCCGCCTGGACAAGGTGCGCTATATGTTTCAGAAGATAATGTAACGTCTTGCGCAATGCAAGCGTTCATTGCTGGCTATTGCGAAATATCATTGATAAAATCAGTATCAGAGAGGAGAAACTATTTTGAACCAGGAACAGACGAATAGAACCGCAAGCAGGACTGTTATATCTGCGGCAGCTACAAGAAGCGTACCCGTGACTGTACGGCACACTTTATCCGCACCGACCTTTTGACGGCGGGCGTGCTTTCCAATCTCCGGCAAGTGACGGAATACGCCGCCAGGCATGAGAGCCGCTTTGTAAAGCTGCTCATCCAGCAGAACGAAATCGGCGGCAAGAGAAAGACCGCCGCAGCCACGAAGCAGCTTGAACAGGCCCAGACACGCATTGCCGAAGTGAACCGCATTATCAAGCGGCTGTATGAGGACAATGTAAGCGGCAAAATCAGCGACGAGCGTTTCATGGAGCTGTCGGCGGACTATGAGCAGGAGCAGCGGGAACTGAAAGACCGGGCTGCCGCTTTGCAGGAGGAACTTTCCAAGTCGCAGGCCGCCACCGTCAACGCCGAGAAATTCATGGGGATTGTGAGAAAGCACCTTGCTTTTGAAGAATTGACCCCCACCCTCTTGCGGGAAATGATTGAGAAAATCGTCGTGCATGAGTGCAGCTATGACGAGAACGGCACCCGCAGGCAGGACATTGAGATTTATTACAGCTTTGTCGGCAAGATAGACTTGCCGGAAGCCTAACGCCTGACCTATCCGACACAGCCCTAAGTGCCGGATAGGAACGGCAAAATTTTTTACACTTCTATTACTTCTTTATCGCACATTAGCAGATTCGCAAGGGTTATCAGGCGCTGAAGTAGTTTCGTCGGTTTCGGTCCATCGAAATAGCCCTTTCCGTCAAATAGAGATACGAGCTCCTTGGCGCCTTCCTGGCTGTGACCCACTTCTTTGTAAAACATGATTGAAGTTGGAGCCATTCCATCATATTTGAGCTCTGTTAGGAAACGCTTGATGCAAGGGACGCTGTCGCCGTTTGGGCCAAACCAAATGCGGTTATCCTGGAGTCTCTCGCGAAACGCGTTTCGCGAGAGCCTCCAGCAGCGTCCTGCTGGAGGCTCTACAACACGCCCCGAGGGCGTTGTGATTGGATAGTCGGAATCTGGGCTGTAAGTCTTTACACTGAGGTCGCTTGGCTTCCAAACGCCTCGAGGGTCGTTGTCTGGATTCTTGTAGCGGGCGTTTGCCTCGTCTGTTCTCGGCAGGCGTCCAATCACAAAGCGCTCAATGGATTTGGCGTATACGAGAACATAATCATGGCTATTTGAAACGTATTTGGCGTCATTCTTGGGCGAGTAAGCTCGTTCCCAGATTAGCTGAGAAACGAAATTTGCCTCTCCGAACACCTCGTCACAGAGGATGCGCAAATTGCGGTCTTCGTTATCGTCAATCGAAATGAAAATGACGCCATCGTCGGTTAGGAGCTCTCGAGCCAGTCTCAACCTAGGGTACATCATCGAGCACCAGTCGCTATGGTAGCGGCCACTTGTGTCGGCGTTGGACTGGCCGGCGAGTCCCGCCTGCTCCTTATAGTTATCGACAGAGTTGCCGAAATTGTCCTTGTAGACAAAGTCGTGACCCGTGTTGTAGGGTGGGTCGATGTAGATCATCTTGACCTTGCCGTGGTAGCCGCGCTGTAGGAGCTTCAGCACCTCGAGATTGTCGCCTTCGATATAAATGTTGTCCGAGTCGAAGGACCCATCCTCTCCATCGCGGCTGCGGCTTTTCTCGATACGGGGACGCAAAGTAGCAGTGCTGGACATCTGCGACTGGCGGATGGCATCGGCCTTGCCGGGCCACGTGAACGCATAGCGCTCCAGGCCCTCGTCTACCTCGTCGCCAAGCTCCAGCCGCAGTTTGTCGAAGTCGATTCCGCTCTCGGAGAACACTTCGGGCATCAGCTCCTTGAGCTTATTCAGGCGGTCGTCAATAAGACTCTCCGATTCAAGAGTCATCTTTTCTATCTCGCCCATGAGGTCTCCTCCTAGGAAAGTTGAGATTTGATTAGTTGAACTATGTAGGGCATGGCGGCAATAAAAACGTCGGTGCCCTTGCCGGCAAGCCAGCTCAGGAGTTTGTCAAGCTTGCTGCCCCGTTTGCTTTTATCTTTTGTGTTGAGATCGCCCATCATCCCTTTGAGCAGCGTCTTCTCGTCATCGGAAAGCGTTGTCTCTGGCAATTTGTCAATCTGTTCAAAGGTTGCCTCTAACGTGACCTGTACGTTGCTCGTGGCGGATGCCGTGAGGCTGACGCTAGCGCCCTGCGCTTCGGCGATTTTCAGCTTACGGAGCTCCTCATCACGGAAATGCTTCAGTTTGTCGATACGTAGTTGCGTCTGTTCATCGTTGAAATCATTGCGATTGGAAGACCCATAGGAATAGGAGGCTAGTCCGTCCGTGTAGGAGTCGTAGCCCCTCGCGTTTGCGTAGACGTAGTCGATTGAGTCGTATACGGCTTTGAGCTCGTCGTCTTTCACGCCCTCTTCAAGAGCTTGCTCCAGTCTCCTGATATGCTGCGTTATAGTTGCGCAGAATGCGGCACCGAACGCTTTGTCGTCTGAGTCTTCCCGCTTTAGGCGCAGCTTCTGGAGAATCATCCCTAGGTCGCTTTTCGAGTAGCGAAATGAGCTTGAGGAATTGATATATTTTAAAGCCTCGGGGTTAGTGTAGTCGAGGTCGAAGACCTGCATGATTTCACGGCAGAGCGCATCAACATCCTCATCTGCAGCATCACTCAAAAGGCGCGCCGCTCGCAAAATATACTCATCTAGAACGGCCATTGCAGATCTCCTTTATCTCATCGGCGACCGCCCTCAGGCGTCGCTCCTCTTCCTTCATTTCCATCCTCAGCTTCGCGGACTCGTTGAGCGTTATGTCCTTCGACCGCCGCTGCTCCTTCAGCCGCTTGACGGAGGCTCCCATCTCATCGTAGCGCGACGTGAGGGCGATCAGCTTTTCCCGGTCTCGAGCGGGGCATACGGGGTAGAACCCCAGGCCGCCAATCGCGCGGGACAGCGCTACGGTGCGCGACAGGTCGACCAGGTACTCCCAGAGGTCGCCCTGCGAGAGCCGCCCGAATGCCAGCGCGCCTAGGAAGTCCGCGTATTCTGAACGGCCAGGATCGAACGCGCCCGTCGACTCGACTCGGTCGACGACCGTCGCGCCCTGCTCGGCCTGGCTCCTCCGCGTGAGGGCGACCGATATGCACGCGCAGCCGCCCGCCTCGACCAGGAGCACCGTCGGGTTCGGGAAGCACTTGTGCACGAGCTCCGCCACCTCGGCCACCGCCATGGTCCCGGCTGTCATCTCGCAACGGAGGAAGACGACGCTCTGCACGTTGCGCTCGTCGTCCTCGTACGGCGGGATGCGCGTCGTGGACTTCTGGACCGTGGCGAAGTGCTCGAGGCGCGCGACCTTGTCGAGCCTCTTCTGCTCGGTCTTGGTGAGCATGGCCTGCTTGACGAGCACCGTCTTGGGAATGCGGCGGCATCCCGCGAGCGCCGCTTCGGGCAGGCGCAGGATTCCGTTCCAGTCGATGCCGCTCATCGCAGCACCGCGAAACATACCAACGAGTAGTCGTTGAAGCCCATGACGGTGCCGCTGCCGACCTCTCCCAGGCTGAACAGGCTCTCGATGCCTTTGTCCTGCTGCGTTCCGGTGATGGCCGCAACGACATCGTCAAGCAGGTCGGTGTAGGCGTCCATCCTCGTCCCGTCGCGGGTCTCGCGGTTGAACTCGCGGCACAGCTTAGCGATGGGCTCGGGATGCCCAGAGCAGACGGCGCGCATGATGTCGAGCGCCGGCTTGGGCTGGGTGTGCTTCGTCATGACCTCGCCGTCGGCCGACACGTACACCACGTAGTACGGGAAGACAGGGTTCGTGTCCCTGGGATCGTTGCCCTCGTCGTTCTGCTTGAGGCAGAAGACCACGCCTGGCTTCACGTCGCTGCGAAGCTCGTCGGGGATGGGGGCCACGGCGTGCAGTCCCGCCGGCGAGTTCTCCAACGCGCCGGGATGCTCCTTGGCGTAGCGCTGGAGCTCCACGCGGAAGTCGTCGAAGGCGAAATCCGTGATCGAGATGCCGCCCGAGATGTCCTCGAGGTCGAGCACCTCGCTCTTGAGCTGCTGGAGCTGCCGGCGACGGTACTTGAGGTCGTTCATCTCTCCATTGCCCTTGGCCTCCAGCACGTTCTCCTCGCCGGTTGCCGACGCGTCGAGCAGCGCCATGCGCCCCTTCACGCGGCCCTCGAGCTGGATGTACTCGTCGAGCGCGATGTCCGGCCAGAAGTTGACCAGCTGGATCTGGGAGTTCTTCGATCCCAGGCGGTCGATGCGGCCGAAGCGCTGGATGATACGCACGGGGTTCCAGTGGATGTCGTAGTTCACCAGGCAGTCGCAGTCCTGCAGGTTCTGGCCCTCGGAGATGCAGTCCGTCGCGAAGACGACGTCGATCTCGCCGAGCTCCCGCTGGCTCTCCGGCAGCTCCTTTGAGACGGGAGAGAACCTCGCGAGGATGTTCTCGAAGGTGGTCCTGGGAAGCTTCAGCGAGTAGGTCCGGTTGGAGCTGCCCGCCACCTCGGCGCACTCGATTCCGAGCTCGCGCTTCAGCCAGGGCGCCAGCTGCTCAAAAGGTACGCCGTCGTGTCGGCGAACGCGCTGAACACCAGCACCTTGCGGTTGCCGGGGTTGTACGGCTCGCTGACCTTGCCCGCGGTGAAGTCGCGCAGCTTCACGAGCTTGGCGTCGCGCTCGGGCGTCACCGCGTCGGCATAGGTTAGCAGGGCCCGGAGCACCTGGATGTCGAAGTCGAGGTCCTGGCCCAGGCGCAGGGCGTCGACGTCTCGCAGGTCGACTCGCACCTTGCCGCCGGCCTCGAACTCCTCGGCATCGTCGTCGTCGAACCCGTCCTCGAGGCCCTCGGTGCCGTAGGCGACCCCCGACGCGTCGGCGTCGAGCCTCGCGCGCAGGTCGACGCAGCCGTCGAGGATTCGTCGCAGCGTGATGCGGAAGCTGTTCACGGAGGACTCCATGCGCTTGAGGACGTTGACGCGCATGAGGTTGGCCACCGCCGTCGTGCGGTGGACCTGGCTCTCGAAGTCCTTGCCCCACGTGTCCCCGTAGCGGTCCTCGTACTTGCGGCGCTGGTCGGCGCGCACGTAGGAGAGCACCTGGTACTGGGCGAACGTGAGCTGGGCGATCATGTCGTTGAGCACGGCAATCGGCGGCAGCTCGCCTTCTAGGTCAATGGGCGTCTGAAACGACAGGGGCGGCCGGCGCGCCGGGAAGGTACCGCTCGCGGCGCCGTAGTACTTCGTGATGTGCTTGCGGCTGCGCGCGATGGTCAGCACGTCGAGCAGCTTGAAGTAGTCGGCGTTCACCGCGTTCACGAAGCTCTCGGTCGTGCGCTCGGAGTCGGAGAGCTTGCTCCACTCGTTGAACCTCTGCTGGGCGACGCGCGTCACGTGGGTGATCGACGGGATGCCATCGGTATCGGCGAGGTACGCGTCGTCTCCCTCGGTGATGAGCTCGATCTGGTTTCGCAGGTCGAGCAGGCGGTTGTTCACCGGGGTGGCAGAGAGCATGAGCACCTTCGTGCGCTGGCCCGACTTGATGACGTCCTCGATGAGGCGCGTGTAGCGGTCGGTCTTGTCCGCGTCGGTGCTCTTGTTCCTGAAGTTGTGGCTCTCGTCGATGACGAGGAGGTCGAAGTGGCCCCAGCGCAGGTGCTCGAGGTCCACCTCGCCGCTCATGCCGTGGTAGCGCGACAGGTCGGTGTGGTTGAGCACCGTGTAGCTGAAGCGGTCGTCGGCCAGCGGGTTGCGGTCGTCGTTGTCCTGCGTCCACAGGGTCCAGTTGTCCCGCAGGCGCTTCGGGCACAGCACGAGGATGCGGTCGTTGCGCTCCTGGTAGTACTTCATGACGGCGAGCGCCTCGTAGGTCTTGCCCAGGCCCACCGAGTCGGCGATGATGCAGCCCTTGTACTTCTCCAGCTTGCGGATGGCGCCCACGACGGCGTCCTTCTGGAAGTCGTAGAGCTTGCTCCAGACCACGGACTCCTCGAACTTGAGGCCGGGGCGGATGCCGTTGTCCTCGTCGTCCTCCATGAAGTCGCGGAACAGGTGGTACAGGGTCAGGAAATAGATGAACTCGGGCGGGTTCTCGCGGTAGAGCGTCTCGACCTGGGCGGCCACCTGCGCGGTGACCTCCTCGACCATGGCAGGGTTGTCCCAGACCGACTCGAACATCATCTTGAGGCCGACGGCCTCGGTCGCGTTCTCGAAATGGCTCACGCAGGTCACGGTTCCCGGACGGCGCTCGTAGCCGAGGCCCTCCTGCGTGAAGTTCGCGGCGGCGCCCATGAAGGCGTGGTCGTCGCCGGATGGGTTCTCCACCACGTAGGTGCCGCCCGGCTGAATGGCGCCGGACGTCTTGGCGGACTTGAAGACGCCCTTCTCGCGGATCTACTCGGCGCATTCGCGGGCGAGCGCGCGTTGGTTTAGGTTGTTGCGCAGCGTGAGCTCGAGCCCCGAGCCGCCGACGCCGACCTCGCGCGCGCGGCGGGCTACCTCGAACTCGCGCGGCTCCTTCGAGTCGGCCATGCGCTTGATGAAGGTGGGCTCGCTGAACAGGAAGCGCACCTCGTCGACCTTGGAGAGCTCCTCTTTGAGCTCCCCGTAGGCGAACACGGTGAAATACGAGCTGATTATCGACAACTTCGCGCCGTCGTCGATGGATTCGCCGAGGGCGTCTCCCAGGCGCTCCGCGCCGACGTTGCTTAGCGACTTCACGCCTCTATGCCCCCTTTTTCGCGAGCTCTTCGATCATGCAGGTGCGCACGAAGGCGGAGAAGCTCATGCCCCGCAGGGCCGCCTCCTCCTTCGCCGCGTCGCGCAGGGTGTCGGGGATGCGCAGGGTCACGGAGACCTGGTCGCCGTCCACCAGGAAGCTTCTGATCTCGGTCTCGTCGGGATTGCTCTTGATGAGCTCCTTGTAGCTGTCGGGCATCTGCGCTCCCATCGCTCGAAATGCAATACAAATGCGTTTGCAGCATTATAACGCGACGGCACGCGGCGGCACTGGGAATGCGAGGACAGCCGATGTCCAGGCTTTATATGAGCGCGGACGGCGATGGACGCCCTGATCGGGCTTGGATGGCCGCTTTCGTTCGGGTCCTCATCTCTCGTTTTCGCGAGGTTTGGCGTTTGCCCATTCCTCGGCGTAGAGAACCTCGTTCTGAGCCTCCAAGATTCGCGCGGCGTCGCCGATGCGCTCGGCGCACCTCTCACTTATCGACTTCAGGGCCAGAATCCCCTCGACGTCGAGCGGGTCCAGCTGGTCGGCATGCGCCAGGGACTCGAGCAGCTGGTCCAGGCCCCTCGCCAGCCTCCCGGCATCGCACACGGCATCGATGAGCTCGATGCGCTCCAACTTCTCTTCGTGGCTCAACATCAGCTCGCCTCCTTCTCTCAACGGACGTGTCGCGCAGCACCGTAGCCGTTCCATGCGGAGAACCATCTCGCCGCCCGCGGTCCCGTGCGCATATCGGCCGCAAGCGGCACGGGAAAGCCGTCCGTCCCGACTCATGCCGCGGCGCCGCGACTCGGGAACCCGCCTCCGTCCCCGCCACGACGTCGTCGTCAATCCCCGCGGGAGCCCAGCAACCGCCGATGGGCCGCATCCCATGCCCGGAGGGTCTCGGCGCCCACGCCGGATTCCATGCCGCACGCCTGCGCCCCTTTGATCCGAATACCCGCCCCGGCGCTCCTTGGACGCGCAGGGTCGCACGCCGGCAGGCGGCCAGCAAGGGCCGCGACACTTTTTCGGGTTCTTCGCCCCATGCGCTCCGCGCGCGAACAACGCGAAAAACTGCCGTCGGGAGACTTCTATTTCCATGCCCGACTTCGCTTCCTCCCTTGCAGGCACGCCCGCGCTGCATGCGACTCACGCGGCGCAAGGCACGCCACAGGGGCGGGCCTCAGAGTCTAAGGAGCAAGACATGAACGACATGAAGGAAAAGGCGATGGGCGCGGTCAAGGCCTTCCTCGAGCGCAAGGGCTACGAGATCGTCGACGAGGCCTGGCAGGGACCCGAGGGCATCGGCGGGATCGACCTCGTGGCGGTGGACGAGGACGGGACCCTGGTCTTCGTCGACGCCACGGTCCGGATCGGGACGGACGGCTTCCCCGAGGCCCACAGGGCGCGCGGGCTGCGCGAGGCGCTGGCGGCGAGGTGGCTCGCCGGCAACGGCGACGACTACGCCGGCACCCCGGTCCGCTTCGACGAGGTGGCGATGATGGTCGTCAAGGAGAACCGCGCACTCCTTCGCCACCACATCAACTGCTTCGGCGAGATGGAGCCGCTCTCCTAGGCGGCGCGCCCGGCCCCGGGCTCCCGGGGCCGGGCTTTCCCCCGAAACCGGCCCCTGTACCACGAAAACGTACATATACGTACGTTTTCGTGGTACACTCCGCTTGTCGGACAAATCCGTACGGTTTTGTCCCGACGCTCCGAGACTCGGGGCGCGCCGGACCGGATGCGGCGAGGCGCGCCCCACGCTAGAGAGGACGCGACCCATGCGCACGATAGCCATTTCCAACTACAAGGGCGGCGTCGGCAAGACGACGACCGCCGTCAACCTGGCGGCCATCTTCGCCGCCAGGGGCCTTCGGACCCTGCTCGTCGACCTCGACCCGCAGGCGTCTGCCACCGACTTCTTCGGCCTCTACGACCGCGCCGCCTCCGAGCGCCGCACCTCGGTCGAGCTGCTCTACGGCGGCGCGCCCGTGGAAGAGGTCGCTTACGCCGCCGGGGAGGGCCTCGACGTGGTGGCCTCGACCATCGACCTCGTCGACCAGAACGAGATGCTCCTGCGCGAGCAGCGCCTCAAGTTCGCCCTCGACGACGCCTCGGGCTCCTACGACGTCTGCCTCATCGACTGCAGCCCCGTGATGCGCAGGCTCGCCTTCAACGCCTACCTCGCCGCAACGGAGGGCGGCATGGTCGTCATCCCCGTGAAGCTCGACTCCACCGTGATGCGCGGCACGGCGCTCACCGTGGAGGCGACGCGCTCCATCGCGGACGCTCTGCGCATGCCCACGCCCAGATGGAAGATACTGCGCACCTGCGTGCCCGGCCGCATGACCAACGCCGAGGCCACGGGCGCGGCCGTGCTCGACGGGTTCTTCCCGGGCGAGCAGTTCGAGACGGTCATCCACGCGAGCAGCAAGGTCTGCGAGGGCAGCTGGCAATGGAAGCCGGTGGCGGCCTTCGAGCCGGGGAGCCGCCCCGCACGCGACTACGAAGCTCTCGCCGACGAGGTGTCCCGTGAGCTCGCCTAGCCAGGTGGCCGCGGGCTTCACCATCACGGGGCTTCTCGACGGCGCGTCGCGCACCCGCGGGCGCTACCCGGTGTCCGAGATAGCGGTGGCCGACATCGCCGACCACCCGGCGAACGCCGCCTACTCCATGGACCCAACGGGGATAGCCGAGCTCGCCGAGTCCATACGCGAGGACGGCCTCACCGACCTGCCGCTCGTGCGCAAGGTCGGCGACGGCTCGTGGCAGATGGTCTCCGGGCACCGGCGCAAGGCCGCCTACGCGCTGCTCGCCAAGGACGACCCCGCCTACGAGAAGATGCCCTGCCGCGTGATAGAGGGCATCGACGACGAGCGGGCGGTGACGCTGCTCCACGCCGCGAACTACTTCACCCGCGCGCTCACCGTGACCGAGCGCGCCGCAGCGACCGAGGCGCTCAGGGGCGACGCCGTGCGCCTGCGCTCCGAGGACCCGTCGCTTTCCGGCATGCGCGTCGACGACGTGAAGGCCGCCATCATCGAGCGGCAGACGGGCCGCAAGGTCTCCGGCAAGACCATCGCGCGCGAGGAGAGGCTTGCCCGCCGCATCGCCGAGGACCTCTCGCCCGAGTGGGCCGCCGAGGCCGACCGCGGCAACCTCAGCGCCGAGGCGGTGCGCACGCTCGCGGGCATGCCGAAGGAGCGCCAGGCGGAGATGCACGCCGCGATGGAGCCCTGGCGGCGCACCAAGCGCGAGCTCTCCGACTACGTGAGGAGCGAGGGCAAGACGCAGGCAGGCCCCGACGGCCGCATCGCGAAGGCCGCGAGGCTCGTCGCCGACTTCCTGGAGAGCCCGCCCGAGAGCCCGAGCCCGGCCGACCTCTCGCTGCTGCGGGAGATGGCGCTCATGACCGCGCCCTACACGGATGCGGGCACCGATGCCCGAAAGCGCCGCAGAAGGGCCTCAGGCCCGAAATCCAGCAAGTAGCCTATGGCGTCCGACATCGCGTCGGGCGTCCATAGCACTTGGGGACCGGGCGGCCTCGGACCCGTCATGCCGCGGGCCGTTCGGGAGCCCGCTTTCGCGAGGCCCGGTCCCAGAGGCGGCGCCCGAGCCGGGCCGCCGCCTGCGGGGGATCCCCCGCACCCCTAGAGAGACGCGCCCGCCGCGCGGCGGGCCCGAGGAAAGGAATCCGCCATGGAAGAGGAAGCCGGCGCCGCCAAAGGCAAGGAGCGCCGCGTCACGTTCCGCATGGAGGGAGGCGACTACGACGCGCTCTGCGAGCGGTGCGAGCGTGCCGGCCTCAGCAAGTCGGAGTACCTGCGCTACCTCGTTCGCATACCGCTGTCGACGGAGGCCAACGCGGGAGACGAGCACCGCATACTCGTGGACCGCAGAGCCCTGTGGGCGATGTCGCGAGAGCTCACGAAGTGGGGCTACCACTACAACCAGGCCGTGCACGCGATGAACCTCATCAACTTCCACGCCCGCCACGGGCACGTCGACCGCGACCTCGTCGCGGATAGCATCCCGACGATCGAGCGCGAGCTCGCCGACGTGAACGCCGCGGCCCGAGAGATGGCGGCGGAGCTCGGTCGCATCGGCGCCGACTCGCTCGTGGAGGGCTCGCCATGCCGATCCTGAAGCCGATAAGCGGCCACGGCTCGACGGGCGGCATCCGCCGCTACCTCGAGAAGGGAGGCCGCGCCCTGGCGCGCGACCTGTTCAACCTGAGCTACGACGAGCGCGACGCCGGCGCGCTGGGGGAAGACGCCAAGGAGGCCTGCGCCTGGGACGCCGAGATGGACGCCACGCGCGCCGCGTTCGGCACGGACGCACCCTGGAGGGGCAAGCCCGCGCGCACGTTCAAGCACTTCGTGCTCTCGCCGGACCCCGGCGACGACATCGACCTGGCGACGCTGCGCGAGCTCGCGTGCTCGTGGGCGCTCAGGCACTTCGACGACCACGAGATCGCCATCGTCTACCACGACGACAACGCCCGCGGCATACCGCACGCGCACATCGTCGTGAACAACGCCAACCTCCGCACCGGCTACCGCATGCAGACCCAGCACCCCGAGGACCTCAACCGAGACCTGCAGGACATGGCGCGCGAGCGCGGGCTGTCGGGGCTCTCCAACGACCGGGCGCCCGAATCTCCGTCGAAGGCGCGCGGGCGGGCAGGTGCGGGCGGGCCCAGGAGCCGCAGGAGCGTCTACCTGGGCCGGGCCGAGAAGGAGATCATGCGCTCGGGCGGCTACTCGTGGGTCGGCGACATCCGCGCCCGCGTCGCGCTCGCCAAGACCACGGCGCGCGACGAGGCGGAGTTCTTCGGCATCCTCGACGCCCTGGGCGTGCACGTCGCCGACAACTCGGCCAAGGCGCGGCGGGACGACTGGGTGTTCAGCCTGGCGGAGGAACCGTCCAAGAAGGTAACCGGCGAGCGCCTGGGGTTCGTCTACGGCAAGGAGATGCTGCGCCGGCGCTTCGAGCGCGAAGGCGCCTACCGCCCCACGGACGCGAGCGCCGCGCGGATCCGCGAGGCCGCCGAGCGAGCCCTCGAGCTCAACGACCTCTCGGAGCTGAGCAGGCTCTCCTCGGCGCTCGAGACGTGCGCGAAGTTCGACGTCGAGTCCATCGAGGAGTTCGGGCTCAGGATGGCGACGCTCGAGCGGCGCGGCCAGGCGGGCGGCGAGGGATACCGTCGCCTCGAGGCCGCCCGCGCCTACATGGCCGAGAACGGGCTCATGCCGCTCAAGACCCGCTACGGGGACGGTGAAGGGCGCGACGATGCCAGCGGCAATTCGCGCCAGTGCCACCGAGCGGACGAGCAACAGCGCATCCTCGCCGCCGAGCGGCAGCGGGCCCAGCAGGACCAGCGCAGGGAGAGGGGCCGGAGATGATGGTGAGGATAGAGTACGAGGGCGGCAGGACGACGCTGTTCGACACGCTCTCGTTCACGGAGGGGTCGCCGTTCTCCGGCGCGAACATGCTCACGGAGTTCGAGCTCGAGATGCGGGAGGAGCCCGAGAAGGGGCTCTGGCTCACGGCGAACTGGCACCAGGTGCGCGACGACTGGCGCGCCGACGCGCCCGCGGACGGGATACCGGCCGCGCGCAGGTCCCGTGGCTGGCGCTTCATGCTGGCCTCGGAGGCCGAGCTGGGGCGAGCCCGCCGCGTCCTGCTCGACGGCGACGAGGCGTTCGCCCGGGTGCGGGGCTTCCTGTGCGACGCGGCCGCGATCGGCGCCTGCTACCGCGAGCACGTGGGTCCTCCCTCAAAACCGCTGAAATCGCAGATAAGGGACCTGCAGCGCGCTCTGGGGAGAGCAGAGGTCCCGGGCGTGCCCGACGAGCTGGCGAGGCTGCTCGCGCAAGAGAAGGAGGAGGGCGCCGACGAGGGCGCCCGCAAGGTCAAGGAAGATTGGGGTGACGTCGATGAAGAGGCTTGGTAGGTTCCTCATGGCGGCGCTTAAGGTCACGCTGGGCTTTTTCGTCTGGC
>NZ_QRKJ01000023.1:0-7054 GCF_003471905.1 Collinsella sp. AM16-21 | reverse complement strand
CAGCCGGCGACGACGACCGGGACTAGCCGTGGGAAATCGAAATCGCACAACGGAAAGAGGCGGGCAATTGCCCGCCTCTTTCCGTTGTGCGATTTCGATTTCCCACGGCTAGTCCCGGTCGTCGTCGCCGGCTGCGCAGCAGGCGTAGGCCGTGAGCGCGAGGAGCCCCATGAGGAGCCCTATTCCGAAGGGCGCGAATCCCATCCTTCCACCTCCTTCGCGTAGACGACGGTGCGCGAGTTGCTCGTCTGGTAGCTGCACGTCACGAAGGCCCAGGCCTGCGCGATGTCCGCCGGCTCTTCCAGGACGACCTCGCACCGGGACAATTTGTCCCCGAGGTAGGCGGCGAGCTCCGCCGCGTCGGCGAAGTCGGTCCGCTTGCCCTCCGAGCTCGCGTCGACCACGTCGGCCGCGAAGACCTTGAGCTCGATCGCCTTCTCGCGGGTGTAGATCCGGATGGTGCGGTGCCCCTCGGCGAAGTCGCGCGACGAGTACTGCGCGAGCGGCGCGAACATGGTGCCGTCGGACATGTGGTGCCCGTAGACGATGACGAGCGGGCTCTCGGCACCCTGCGCGCACCCGGCATCTATGTAGGGAGCGCCCCACGCGGATCTTTCGCCGCCGGCGTCGTGCGTGAGGTAGAAGTCGGGCGATTCGGGCCGGCCCTGGACGATCGGGTAGTCGACGGTCGTGCCCGGCACGCGCACCCAAGCGACGACGGAGGCGGGAAGGGCGTCCCAGTCGATGCCGCCTCCCGTCTCTTGAGCCTCCATTGTCGCGTCCTCTTCCGCAGTAGGCACCTCGTGCACCTCGTAAGGGTTCCTCTCGGGCTGCGGCAAGACGGCGAGCGCCGCCAGCGCCAGCAACGCCATGGCGACGGCGAGCGCCGTGGCGGCTTTCCCTTTGTCCATGTCCTCCCCCGTTCGCAGGGGAGGCCCCGGGCGAGCGCCCAGGGCCTCCGGTTCGGTATCGATGCGCTGCCGCTACTCTTCCGGCTTTTCGGCCGCCTCGTCCTTGCTCGCGGCCGCCTTGCGCTTGCGATACGCAAGCGCTCCGCCCGCACCCGCCGCAGCTGCCAGAGCGATGCCTGCGGCCACGGCGTAGCCGGTGCCGTCGGGGGCGTCGGCCCCGGTCTTGGCGTAGGGCTCCTCGGGGACCTCGGGCGTGTCGGGGTTGTCCACGACGACGCTCTGCTCGGCGGAGTCGATGTCCTCGTGGGTCGCAACGACGTTGCCGGCGGAGTTCAGGACCTTCTCGAAGACGACGAGCTCGTCTCCCTCGGCCAGGCCCTCGGTGTCGAACTCGAAGGTCACCTCGACGGTGCCGGAGGGCGCCTCGGGCTCGAAGGGCGTGCGCGCGGTCACCTCGTTGCCGTCCTTGTCGAGGAACGGCTCTCCGGTGCCCTTGTCCATGAGCGTGCCCACGGCGATGTAGGTCTCGCCGGGGACGAGGCCCTTGTAGGCCACCGTGTCGACGACCTTTGCCTTGCCGGCCTCGACGACCTGGTCGCCGTCGGCGGCGTCGGCCGCCTGCGTGCCCACCTCGACGGCGACGTGGACGGTCTGGCCCTCGTCGGAGAGGTCCGCGTGCGACGCCACCTCGGCGCCGTCCTTGCGAAGGCTCTCGAACACGACCAGGTCGCGGCCGCCGAGCAGGCTCGCGTCGAAGGAGATCTCTACGTCCTGGCTGCCCGTCGAGAGCGCGGGCGCGAACTCGGCCTTGGCCTCTACGGGCTTGCCCGAGGCGTCGGCCACGGGCTCGCCGGTCGCCTTGTCGACGAGGGTGGCCGAGAGCTCGTACTCCTCGCCGGCCTTCAGCCCCTCGTAGGCCACCGCGTCGACGACCTTGGCCTCGGCGTCGGCCGAGACGTCCTTGTCGCCGTCCGCCCCGTCCTTTGCGGTGGTGGAGATGCGCGGTTCCTCTTGGTCGTCGAGGCCCATCCACACGGCCTTCGCGACCGTCGAGTCGCGCTCGATCCAGAAGCTCCTCGTGATGAGTTCGAGGCCCTCGTTGGCCTCGCAGCGCAGCTCGGTCATGGTGTAGGCGCCGTACGGCAGTGCAGCCAGCGAGTCGTCGACGGGCGCCGAGGAGCCGTCCTCGCCGAGCGAGAACCAGATGCCGGCCTTCGGGTTCATGTCAGCGGCAGTAATCGGGCCCTCGTGGCCGAGCAGTGCGTCGTTGGCGTTGGTGTCGCTCGAGTGCCTGTTCCAGCTGCTAGCGGTGGACGCGTTGCCGTTGCGGTCCGTGACCAGCACGTGCGTCTCGCCGGTTGCCGCGTTCTCGATGGCAAACGGGACCATGAGGCCGGCGTTGTCGGGCTCGCTCTTCTTGGAGACCTCGAGGTCGTTGCGCACCACCTGGTCGCGGAACTCGAGCGCGGCACCGTCCGCGGAGGCGTTCACGACCTCGCCGGCGGCGCGGACCTCGAAGGTGCGGGGCTCGCCGTCGGTCAGCAGGTAGCTCCCGTTGGTCGCCGTCTCCCGCACGTCATAGGTTCCGTACGGCAGGGTGCCGGCCTCTGTCTGCGCGGTGTAGGCGCCGACCTCCTCGTTCCATGCGGTGGTCAGCGTTGCCACGGCCTCGCCCGGCTCGCGCCACTCGCCGTCAACGAGGACCTTGTGCGCGGACCTGTTCGTGACGGTGAACTCGATCCCATCGAGGCCGGGGTGCTCGCCAGGCGCCTCCGCGTGGCCGCTGCCCGCCAGCGCCTCTGACGCCTGCAGCTCCTTGTCGGACTTGGTCACCTGCACGCCGCCGCGGACGACCTCGTCGGTCACGGGGTCGCCCGTGAGGTCGGCCACCTCGCCATCCTTCACGGTGAACGCGATGGAGGCGTCGTTGGCGTCGTAGCCCTCGGGCGCTCCGGACTCGACGATGCTGTAATTGCCCGCGGGAAGCGCGTCGGCACCGGTCGCGGCGACGTGCGACCCGCCCTCGGGCGCGGTCTTGATCGTGGCGCAGACCTCGCCGTCGGCGTAGTACTTTCCGCCGACCAGCACGTAGCGGCCGGTCTCGTTCACGACGGAGAAGCTCGCGCCGTCGAGCGAGGCGTCGCCCTGGGGCTCTGCGCCCGCCTCGGAGTCCTCTTTGGCGACCTTGACGCCGCCTGCGGACCAGCTGAAGCTCACGAGCGTCTGTGAGCCGCCGCCGGTCCTGACGCAGAACGCCTCGAACCCGGCAGATACCTTGCCGGCGCCTGCCTTCATCCGGGAGTAGGTCCCGCCAATCAGCTCGGATTTCGCCCAGGAGGCGAACTCGGAGCTCGTGCCGTGCACGGCCGCCGACTCGGACCCCGAGTAGGCATAGGCGATGAGCACGTGGCTCGCAGCCGCGTACTTGGCGTCGTCCCAGCCGCCGCCGTCGTACCAGCTGCCCGGGAACATCGAGGCGTCGAAGCCGGGAGAGCCGAACGAGTACCAGATCGCCGCTGTCACGTTGGCGTTCGGCACGGGGCTCGTCGAGTAGGAGCCCGGAGCGGGCGTCGGGGACGAGGGCTCGGCGCAGTAGGCGATGTTCCCGTCGGCGCTCATCCAAGTGGTGGCGAAGCCGCCGTATGGGATCTTGCCGCCGATGGACACGTCGACCGTGCTCGGCGCGGCGTAGGCGGGCGAGGCCGCCACGGAGGCGAGCAGGGCCCCCGCCGCCAGGATGAGCGCCATGGCGCATCGGAGGAGCTTTTCCTGCAGGGTGCAGTCTTTCGCTGCGTTCATCTTTCCGCCTCCCTATCTCTCAACGCTTCGCTGTGCGCGGGGCGCGTCGTGCTCAGCGGCACGGCTCGCCTGGCGGGCGTGCTCGGCGCGCTCCGCGAGGTAGCGCGAGCGCCCTGCGTCAACGGCCTCCTTGAGCTGCGCCGGCATGACCTTCACGGTGTCCTTGACCGTTCGGCCGTCCTCGTCGAGCTCGGGCTGGCCGCCCGGTCCCATCACCGTCTTCCTTAGCCACACCTCGCGGTTCGCGAGCAGCGGTATGTCTCGGAAGTCGGCCCCCTTGAAGCGGCTCTCGTTCACGAACATGGGGCTGAACTCGTAGCCTCCCACGTCCACGCCGTCGACGACGGTGCCCTTGGGAAGGGTCGCCGAGTTGAAGGTCCTGGCCTCGCCGGTCGCGCGGTCGGTGTACTCGATTCCCTCGCGCACGAAGCTCTTGTGCAGCGAGAGGTACACGTTCTTCCTCTCTTCCATGTCTTTCCTCCTTTTCGTCGTTCGTCCGTGCTTGTCTTCTTCCGCCGGGACGCGTGCCCCGGCGCGGCGCCCCTATCTCATGGCGACCGCCTCCTTCCTCGCTTTTCCGCTAGAAGCCGCTCACGATGTCGCGCGCCCAGGAGCCGCTCTTCACGAGGGCCAGGATGAGCAGCACGCACATGGCCAGGTACTGCAGCGCGTAGGTGAGCCCGTTCGCGACCGCGTCGGCCGGGGTGCCCGTCCCGGGGTTCGCCCCGGTGAGCCCGCCGAGCACGAGCGGGAACGATATGAGCAGCACGAGGATGATGACGCCGGCGATGCAGACCGCCCCGAAGCTCTTCAGGTAGCCAAGGCCTATCTGGCGCGTGGCGTCCATGCCGAGGAACGCCAGCGGGATCGGGGCGAACGCGGCCATGATGTAGAGCTGGAGCGCGCGGGCCCAGCAGACCACGAGGGCGACGACGTAGGCCGCCAGCACCACGACCCAGCTGATGAGGCTCACGACGAGCATGGCGATGAGCGACGGGATGTCGTCGTCGGTGGTGACGACGGACACCTCGGGCAGGTCGAGCGCGCCTCCGGCGCCGAAGAGCGCCTCGACTCGGTCGATGGCGAGCCCGCAGACCTCGTAGATCGACGCCATCAGGTCGAAGCTGTTCTGTATGAGGAACAGGAACACGGCGAAGAACACGAGGAGGAAAACGACCTCCTTGACGCCGGGAAGGCTCTGGCTGCCGTCCATGCGCTGGGAGATCTCGATGAGCTTCAGGGTGAAGACCAGGCCGAGCACCCCGCACCCGATCGGCAGGATGGCAACCTGCCATACGCCCCTGGCGACGTCGTTCATGGTCAGGTCGCTCGAGCTCGTGAGCATGTGCGCGAAGTCGGCCGAGAGGATCCCGTTCGCGCCGATCGACCCGAGCACGCCCGTTTGCGCCTTGAACATCCAGTTGCAGCAGTCGCGCAGGAGGCCGCACAGCCAATCGTTGACGTCCCCGGCGATGTCGGCGTATGCCGGCTGCGCGGGGACGAGCAGGAGCGCGCAGAGGGCGAATGCCGTCGCGGCGGAGATGGCGAACGCCCTTCGGCGTCGCGATTCAAGCGCCCGCACGGCTACATCGCCTCCAGCGAGCCGCCGCGCGAGACCACGGTGACCACCGTCGAGGCGGGGTCGTCGAGCGTGAAGGTCGTCGACGCGACGTTCCCGGCGTAGTCGAGCCACACCTCCTTGTCCCAGGAGGCGCTCGCCGCCTGCGGGGACACCTCCGCCGCCTTCCCGGCGACGACCTCCTCGATGGCGGCGGCATCCGCGCCCAGCGCCTCGGAGAGGCGGTCGTCGGTGCCGGTCACGGAGAACGCTCCGTCTTGCGCCTTCTGGGGCACGTAGGCCTGCGTCAGAAGGTCGCATGCCAGGATGCGGGCGTCCCCGTCGCCCGAGACCTGGATGAGCGAGAGCCCTCCCGCCTTGTCGCCGGTTCCCTTGACCTCGATGGGCACGCTGAGCACGCCGCCGGCCTCGGAGGGCTCCTCGGCCGAGAAGAACCAGGCGCGCTCGGAACCGCCCGCGCACTCGACCATGGCGCCCTCGACGATCCGCAGCGTGGCTGTCGGGTCGTCGGCGCCCGTCCATGCGGTGTTCCAGAGCGCCTCGGCGCCCGAGGCGGCCTTCCCGGTTGCCGCGTCGGCGCCTGCAGCCGCGGGCTGCTCTTGCTCCTGGAGACTATCCTGCGCGCCTTCCTGCGGGGCGATGGCGCAGCGCGCCGCGCCCGCGCCGAGCGCCACGACGAGCGCGCTTGCCGCGACGGCGGCCATGACCCTTGACTTTCCCTGCATTGGTTTCTCCTATCTCGCGGTGAGCGCGCAGCTGAAGCTGCCGATGCCGCTCGCTATACGGCACACGTCGCCCGTTCGCGGCTCGTGTATGTACCTGTCGTCGCCGATGTAGATGGCCACGTGGCCCGAGCGGTAGAGGATGTCGCCGGGCTTCGCCTCCGAGAGCGGTATGCGCCTGAGCTCCTCGTACTGGGAACCCGTGTAGTGGCTTATGCGGATGCCCGCCTGCGCGTAGCAGTACTGCGTGAGCCCGCTGCAGTCGAGCGCCTTGCCGGGGGTCGAGCCTCCCCACACGTAGGGCACGCCGAGCTGGCTGTACGCCGCCTCGACGATCGCGTTCCCGCTCGCGGATGCGTCCTTCAGGTCCTCGACCGTCATGGAGTCGAGCCTGTAGAGGCCCCATTGCGCCATGATCGACTTCAGGGACTCGACGTAGGACGAGTCGGTCGCCCAGCCGGCGCCCTTGAGCCCCTCGGCCATCCTGTCCGAGTCGTGCCTCTCGATCGCCTCGCGGATGAGGGCGTTGCCCGAGTAGCGCTCCGCCTGCAGGAAGACCCTGCTGCGGAAGCGGATGCACTCGGCGTCGCCGGTGAAGCGGATGAAGCTCGCTGTGATCTGGGTGTGCTCGCCGGGCACGTACTCCTCGCTGGTGGCCCAGTTCGCCTTGCCGGCCACCTCGGGGCAGCCCGCGTAGCCCGACCACCACTTCATGCCGAAGAGGTTGTGGTCGCGCTCTGCGAGCTGGCTCATGCGGTCGCCCTGGCCGGACTCCTGGATGATCTGCGCGATGGTGCAGCCCGCCGGGTGCCCGTACTCCTCCTGGCACTCGAGCGCCGCCTCGACCATCTCGTAGGTGATGTAGGGCGGCAGCCCCTCGAGGCCCTGCTTGGAGGCCGCGTCGTCCCAGAAGCCGAACAGCGCGCTCAGCAGCTGCGCGACGGCGAGCGCGCAGGCGACGAAGGCCACGATGCCGGCCACCGCCCCGAGCAGGGCGGGCGCTGCGCCCGAGACCGCGCCCGCGATCGCGGAGGCGGCGCCCT
>NZ_QRKJ01000022.1:0-24385 GCF_003471905.1 Collinsella sp. AM16-21 | reverse complement strand
ATGGAAACGGATGTTCTATCGGGACACACATTTTGTCCTATAAGCCCGATTCCCTTCCCCGCCACCTTGAATTGACTAGGACCTCTGTAAAGGGGTCCTTTTCTTTTATGTAGGGTTCTGCGGAAACTGCGTCCCAGATCCTGCGCTCAGAACGGGATGCATTTTCCGGTTGGGCCTGCTAACGGAAAATGCGCCCCATTATTGAGCGATAGAACGGGACACACTTTCCGGTGCCTGCCTCCGGCGCGCGTACACACCTCGTCGCACCATTCCGAGTCCGTCTGCTCCCAGACATTCCTCCCACTTTCGCGTCACTTTGCAGACCGTTCGGTCGCCTGTCCGCACACGCGGGTATACTCAAAACGATACTTATCCTATGCAATACGATGCGGGTTCGACCTGCATGATCCGAAGGGGGCAGTGATGGAGAGGATACTCGGCGTTAATCTCTCTGGCTGGTTTATTCCCGAGCCTTGGGTGACCCCGTCGCTGTACGCGGCGACCGGCGCATCCAACGCAGCCGAGCTGCAGGAGGCCATGGGTACCGCCGCTTACAACGAGCGCATGCGTCGTCATTACGAGACGTTTGTGAGCGAGGACGATTTTCGCCGCATGGCGCAGATCGGTCTCAATGCCGTGCGTCTGCCGGTGCCCTGGTATGCCTTTGGCTCACAGGAGTCCGATGCCTCCTACATATCGGTTGTCGATTACATCGACCGCGCGATTGAGTGGGCTGCCAAGTACGATATCCGCGTGCTGCTCGATCTGGCAACCGTGCCCGGTGGCCAGGGCGATTCCAACGATTCGCCCACCACGCCGGAGGCTGTCGCCGAGTGGCATTCGTCCACCAACGGCCGTCATGTCGCACTCGACGTACTCGAGCGCTTGGCCGATCGCTATGGCGAGGCCGAGAGCCTGCTGGGCATTGAGCTGCTGGACACGCCGCAGATGAGCGTTCGCAAGAGCCTCTTCACCATGACGGATGGCATTCCTGCTCACTACCTGCGCAATTTCTATCGCGATGCCTACGAGCTCGTCCGTTCGTATATGCCCGAGGATAAAATCGTCGTCTTCTCGTCGTCGGGGCATCCCAGCGAGTGGAAGCATTTTATGCGCGGCGCCAAGTACAAGAACGTCTACATGGACCTTCACCTGTACCATTACCGCGACGAGTATGCGCTCGACATCACGAGCCCTCGCGGGCTGACGACGGCGATTTCGCGTAACAAGCGCGAGCTTAAAGAAGCGATTTCGACTGGGTTCCCCGTGCTGGTGGGCGAATGGTCGGGCGCGGCGATCTTTGCCAACTCGTCGGTTACGCCCGAGGGCCGCAACGCCTACGAGCGCGTGTTTATCGCCAACCAGCTGGCTTCGTTTGCGCCGGCTGCCGGTTGGTTCTTCCAAACGTGGAAGACCGAGAAGCGCATTGCAGCATGGGACGCCCGCGCGGCGCTCGGTACGCTCGAGCGCGGCATGATTGAATAGGTTGATATGACGCAAAACAGCGCCCATACGGGCAAACTCTATGTGGTCGGCACGCCCATCGGCAACCTGGGTGACCTGTCCCCGCGCGTTGGCGAGGCCTTTGCCGCTGCCGATGTCATCTGCTGCGAAGACACGCGTGTGACGTCAAAGCTGCTGATGCACCTGGGCATTTCCAAGCCGCTTGTCCGTTGCGACGAGAATGTGATCGCTAGCCGCGCTGCCGGCCTGGTCGACCGTCTGCTGGCGGGGGAGACCCTCGCCTTTGCCTCGGACGCCGGCATGCCGAGCGTGTCCGATCCCGGCCAGGCGCTGGTCGAGGCGGCGCGTGAGGCCGATGTGCCCGTCGAAGTTATTCCCGGGCCTTCTGCTTGCGTCACGGCGCTCGTTTCGTCCGGTATTCCCTGCGAGCATTTTTTCTTCGAGGGCTTTTTGGGCCGAAAGCACGGCGACCGCGTGCGCCGTTTGCAGCGCCTTGCCGTGGTGCCCGGCGCACTCATCTTCTACGAGTCTCCACATCGCATCGTGGCGACGCTCGAGGCCGTGACGGAGGTCTTTCCCCAGCGTGAGGTTGCCGTCTGCCGCGAACTCACCAAGCTGCACGAGGAGGTCTTGCGCGGGCCCGCTGCCCAGCTTGCCGAGGAGCTGCGTGCTCGCGGCGAGGTAAAGGGCGAGATCGCGCTGGTCATCGCGCCGCCGAGCGAGGATGAGGAGGCCGGTATCGTGCCGGTCGGCGCTGCGGCAGCGGATCCCGACGAGGCCCTGCGCGAGGATATCCGCGCCGCGCTCGAGGAGGGGGAGCCCGCGTCTGCGGTGGCCAAGCGCCTGTCTCAGAAGTATTCGCGCCGCAAGCGCGATGTCTATGCCATGGTGCTCGATATGCAATAGATGGAGGATATCCAGCCCTTGCGCTAGAATCATCCTCTGTATGCAACGTTTTTCTGGAGGACAAACCCCATGGATCAAAGCAAGCCTTCGTTCTTTATCACGACGCCCATCTACTACGTCAACGCCGATCCGCACCTGGGCACGGCTTATTCCACCATCATCGCCGACGTTCAGGCTCGCTATCGCCGTTCCGCCGGCTATAACGTCAAGTTCCTGACCGGCATGGACGAGCACGGCGAGAAGGTCGCCGAGGCCGCAGCCAAGCATGGCATGACGCCGCAGGAGTGGACCGATAGCCAGGCCCCGCACTTCAAGGAGCTTTGGAGCAAGCTCGAGATTTCCAACGACGACTTCATCCGCACCACCGAGCCGCGCCAGCATCATGCCGTGCAGTATCTGTGGGAGCGCATGAAGGAGTCCGGTTACCTGTATAAGGGCAGCTACGACGGTTGGTATTGCGTGCCTGACGAGACCTACTTCACCGATACGCAGGTCCAGAAGGGCGACGAGGAGTACGGCAGCGTCGGCCAGCATCTATGCCCCGACTGCCACCGTCCGCTTGAGCGCGTGCAGGAGGAGTCCTACTTCTTTAAGCTTTCCGCCTTCCAGGACAAGCTTCTCAAGCTCTATGACGAGCACCCCGACTTTGTCGAGCCTGCGTTCCGCATGAACGAGGTACGTAGCTTTGTCGAGGGCGGCCTTAACGACCTTTCCGTGAGCCGCACGAGCTTTGACTGGGGCATTCAGGTCCCGTTTGACGAGGGTCACGTGACCTACGTGTGGTTCGATGCGCTGCTCAACTATATGACGGCCGTCGGCTACGGTGTCGACACCGACGAGGCGCGTGCCGAGCTGGCCTATCGCTGGCCCGCGCAGTTCCACATCGTGGGTAAGGACATCATCCGCTTCCACTGCGTCATTTGGCCCGCCATGCTCATGGCCATCGGCGAGGCCCTGCCCGAGCACGTCTTTGCCCACGGCTTCCTGACCGTGCGCAATGCCGAGACAGGCAAGGCCGAGAAGATGTCCAAGAGCCGCGGTAACGCCATCGCTCCGCAGGACGTTATCGACATGCTGGGCGTCGAGGGCTATCGCTACTACTTCATGACCGACGTGGTCCCCGGCACCGACGGCGCCATCAGCTTCGATCGCATGGAGCAGGTCTACAACGCCGATCTGGCCAACAGCTGGGGCAACCTCATTTCGCGCTCGCTCAACATGAGCGCAAAGTACTTTGACGGCTGCGCCCCGGCTAAACCGGCGTCTGCCGACGCGTTCGATAACCCGCTGGCAAAGATTGCCGACGGTTTGGTCGAGCGCTACATGGCCAATATGGACGTGCTCGATTACGGCGGGGCCAAGGATGAGGTCATGGAGCTCATCCATGCCGCCAACCACTACATCGAGGACTCCGAGCCCTGGGCGCTTGCCAAGGACGAGGCCAAGGCTGACGAGCTGGCATTTGTGATCTACAACCTGCTCGAGGCCATCCGCATTGCCGCCCACCTGCTGATGCCGCTCATGCCCCAGACTTCTGTTGAGGCTCTGCGCCGCCTGTCCTGTGAGGACGAGGCCGCGAGCGACGACCTCAAGGGCATTTGCACTTGGGGCCTGCTTGCCGGCGGTCAGCCCGTCGAGAAGGGCGATCCGCTGTTCCCGCGTCTGGCGTAGAGACCGCGCGAGCGCCATATCGGCAATTTGCTGTTTAGCTGTAAGGGCATGGCCGCCACGGTCCATGCCCTTTTGTTTCAAGACGCCGCCATCTTGCTAAGGAGGCAACTATGACAACTTCGCCTTTGGCAAACCCCACGGCCACCAGGGAGCTGCTGGAGGAGTTTGGCCTTGCGACCAAGCATCGCCTGGGCCAGAACTTCCTGATCGACAACCATGTGATTGAGCGCATCTGCGAGCTTTCCGAGCTCACGGGCGATGAGCGCGTGCTCGAGGTTGGCCCGGGCGTTGGTACGCTCACGCTTGCGCTTCTGCAGGAGGCGGCGTGCGTTACGTCCATTGAGGCCGATCCTGAGCTCGAACCGGTGCTCGACGCCCACGCCGCCGACTATGCCAACTTCCGCTTTATCATGGGCGACGCGCTTAAGGTGGGCCCGGAGCAGATTGAGCAGGCCGCGGGCGGTGAGCCGACGGTATTTGTCGCGAACTTGCCCTATAACGTGGCGGCGACGATCATTTTGCAATTTTTCCAGACGATGCCGGCGCTCAAGCGCGCCGTCGTCATGGTGCAAAAGGAGGTTGCCGATCGCATTGCCGCAGTGCCGGGCAACAAGACCTATGGCGGCTATACGGCAAAGCTTGGCCTGTATGCGCAGGTAACGGGTCGCTTTGAGGTGCCGCCGCGTTGCTTTATGCCGGCGCCACACGTGGACTCGGCCGTCGTGCGCATCGACCGTGTTGACGGTGTGGTGCCCGAAGGACTCGATCGCGAATTTGTGGCCCGCGTGATTGACGCTGCATTTGCTCAGCGTCGCAAGACCATCCGCAATTCCATGAGCGCCAACGGCTTTGCCAAGGACGTGCTCGATGCCGCCTTTGAGGCTTGCGGTATCGCATCCACCACGCGCGCCGAGACGCTCGGCGTCGCCGACTTTGTGTGCCTGGCTCGGGAGCTTTCCCATGACGCTTAATGCCGAACGCGTGACGTTTACCAAGAAAAAGAAGACGGTTGCTTGTCCCGTACCCTTGGCACCGCTTGCCGACACGCATGCGCATCTGCTTTCGTTCTGGGGCAAGGATGTGCCCGAGACACTCGTGCGTGCCAAGGCGGCAGGCATCGACCTGTTGGTGACGGTCTTCGACCCCATCGCCGACAAGCGCGGCGTGACGGACTATAGCGACTGGCTCGTGCGCGAAATTCTGCCGATGCAGGATATCCCGCAGATCAAGTATCTTGCCGGCGTGCATCCGTATGGCGCGCCGGACTATACCGACGACATTCACGCGCAGGTTGTTGCTGCGCTTGATGACCCTTTGTGCGCCGGTATTGGCGAGATCGGTCTGGACTACCACATGGATTACGACGACGACATCGCGCCGGCGCCCCACAGCGTGCAGATTGACTGCATGGCACGCCAGCTCGAGCTTGCCGTGTGCCGTAACGTGCCGGTGGAGCTGCATCTGCGTCACGAAGACATGGACCAGGAGCGTACCTCGCACGTGGACGCCTACAACGTGCTTCGTGAGGTGGGCGTGCCCCAGGCCGGTTGTGTGCTGCACTGTTTTGGCGAGGACCGCGCCACGATGGAGCGCTTTGTGGAGCTGGGCTGCTATATCGCCTATGGTGGTGCGGCCACCTTTAAGCACAACGACGACGTGCGCGAGGCATTTGCGGCAACCCCACTCGATCGAATTTTGTTCGAGACGGATTGCCCGTATATGGCTCCGGAGCCCATCCGCGGTCTTGAATGCGAGCCCGCAATGATCTCCATTACGGCAAACGCGCTGGTTAACGACCGTGTCGATCGCACTGGTGAGGACGCCGAAACAATCGCGCATGCCGCTTGGGAAAATGCCTGCAAACTTTTTCAAAAATAGTTCTTGCGTTCGCGGTGGCGCTCCGTTATTCTAATTCCTGCACGCGGGCGTGGCGGAATTGGCAGACGCGTACGGTTCAGGTCCGTATGGGGGCAACCCCATGAAGGTTCAAGTCCTTTCGCCCGCACCATTAAATGAAAGAGCTCCCAGCAATGGGGGCTTTTTTGTTATGGGCCCATCGCGGGGACTTGAACCTGCGAAGGAGCGAGCGTAAAGAAAACGCGGAGCGTTTTTAGCGAGTTGACGAGTCCGCCGGCAGGCGGTCGAAGCCGGTGCGGATCCGCGAAGCGGATACGCGGACGTCCTTTCGCCCGCACCATTGATTGAAAGAGCTCCCAGCAATGGGGGCTTTTTTGTTATGCACGATCTCCTTGGACGGGTATCCTAATGGCAACGTGTGCCTATCAGAGGAGAGACCATGCTGTTTTCCGGTATCATCGCTGCCCTTACGAGCCTTTTGATTCCCATCATCATCCTGCTGCTGTTGCTTCCCAACGCCTGCTACGTCGTTGAGCAGCAGCACGCTGTGATCATCGAGCGCTTGGGTAAGTTCAATCGTATCGTCAACGCGGGCTTCCACGTGAAGGTGCCCGTGATCGACCGCAAGGCCGCCACGGTGAGCCTGCGCACCATGAAAAACGGTTTTGGCATCGACGTTAAGACCCAGGACAACGTGACCATTGGCCTTGAGGTCTCCGCTCAGTACCACGTGAGCTACGACATGGGCGCCGGCCCGGCAGATTCGGGCATCTACAAGAGCTACTACATGCTGCAGGAGCCCGTCGACCAGATGCGTGACTTCATCACCGACGCCCTGCGCTCTTCGATTCCTGTCTACACACTCGATGAGGTCTTTGCCAAGAAGGATGACATCGCCAAGGATGTCAACGCTACCGTTTCCGAGCAGATGGCCGCCTACGGCTTCACCCTCGTGTCGACGCTCATCACTAAAATCGCACTGCCGACCGAGGTCGAGAACTCCATGAACGACATCAACGCCGCCCAGCGCAAGCGCGCTGCGGCACAGGAGCTCGCCGAGGCCGACCGCATCAAGCGCGTCACCGAGGCGACCGCCGAGGCCGAGGCTATGGAAAAGGCGGGCGAGGGCATCGCCAACCAGCGCAAGGCCATCGCGCTGGGTATCAAAGATTCGCTCGAGATCATCCAGGAGACGGGTGTCGGCAATGACGAGGCCAACCAACTGTTCATGTTTACGCAGTGGTCCGAGATGATGACGGAGTTCGCTCGCACGGGTAAAACCTCGACGGTCGTGCTGCCGAGCGACTTTTCGCAGTCGGCCTCGATGTTCGAGCAGATGCTGGCCGCCGGCAAAGTTCAAAACGATTCGAAGGAGTAGACGCGCGTGAAATACACCGTCGTTTGCGTCGGTAAGCTCAAGGAGCGCTTTTGGAAGGACGCGTGCGCTGAGTACACCAAGCGCCTAGGTGCCTATGCCAAGGTGGATATCCGCGAGGTGGCCGATATCGACCCGGCTAAGGCGGGCGGCGTGGATGCCGCGCGCGACAAGGAGGGGGCGGCGATTCTTGCCGCCTTGCCATCTCGAGCGCATGTGATCCTGCTGGCTATCGAGGGCAAGGAGCGCTCGAGCGAGGAGTTTTCGGCGAGGCTCGACGATCTTATGCTGCGAGGCAGCAGCGACATTGCCTTTGTAATCGGCGGTTCGGATGGCGTGAGCGATGACGTGCGCGCACGAGCCGACGAGATGCTCAGCTTTGGACGCATTACCTTGCCGCATAACCTGGCGCGTGTGGTGCTGCTGGAGCAGATTTACCGTGCCTGCAAGATCAGTCGTGGCGAGCCGTATCACAAATAGGTCGGCAATACGAAACAATGGCGTGGGACAATACCTTTCGTTTTGAGGAATGTGTCTGAAAGGACTATGCGATATGAAGATTGGATTTGTCGGTTTTGGCAATATGGCGAGCGCTATGGCCGATGGCTGGATCGCTGCCGGTGTAGCTGCGAGCGACATGTGCGCCTGCGCGGGTCGCTACGACGCACTGGTTGAGCGCTGCGAGGCGCGCGGCATGGTCGCCTGCCACGATGCCGCCGAGGTTGTCGCCGCATCCGATATCGTGGTCGCTGCGGTCAAACCGTACATGATCGAGAAGGTATTCGCCCCGCTCAAGGATGCTCTTGCCAAAAAGGTCGTTCTGTCGGTTGCCTGGACCTGGGACAGTGCCAAGTGGGAGCAGGTCCTGCCGGGCGTCGCGCATATCTCGACGGTGCCCAACACGCCGGTTTCGGTGGGCGAGGGCGTCATCGCCTGCGAGAAGGCTTCGACGCTTAACGACGAGCAGCGTGCTGTGGTGCTCGACCTGCTCGGTAAGCTTGGCGCTGTCGTCGAGCTCGACACAAGCCTGCTGTTTGTGGGCGGCACGGTGGGTGGTTGCGCTCCGGCGTTTGTCGCCATGGCAATCGAGGCCCTGGGCGATGCGGCGGTCAAGCACGGTATCCCGCGTGCGGATGCTTATCGCATTGTGAGCCAGATGGTGCTGGGTACGGCAAAGCTGCAGCTTGCAACTGGCCAGCATCCTGCGGCGATGAAGGATGCCGTATGCTCGCCCGGTGGTGCCACCATCAAGGGCGTCGTTGCGCTCGAGGACGCCGGCATGCGCAGCGCCCTGGTCAAGGCAATCGACGCAACCCTCCAGTAAAACCGACCAAAAAAGGGACAGGTTTTATGTTGGCAGGTTTTTCCTGCGGTTTTGTCCTTTTAGCGAAAAGTGCCCCGCAACTGGCTCAATTCCAGTTGCGGGGCACTTGCGTTTGCCCAGATAAAACCGACCAAAATAAACCTGTCCCTTTTTGGCAGGTTAGTCCCAGAAGCTGTCTTCTTCGTCCTCGGACTTGGGGCCGCGGTCGACATACATCTTATGGGTGCGCTTCTCCATTACAAAGGCAATAATCGCAAACAGCAGGATGCCGCCGGCGAAAAGGATGGCAAAACCGGTGCGGGTGCCAAACAAAAAGGAAAAAACTGCGTCCATTGGGTGCCTTCTTGCGTAGTTGAGTTGGGTCGTAAACGCTCATAAGTATATACTTGCCCATACATGTACAAGGTTGCAACCTAAATGGAATGTATATCGCCGGAGGATCTAATGCTTGATATCAAGTTTGTTCGCGAGAACCCCGATGCCATCGATGTCGCCATGGCTAACCGCCAGACGTCTTGGGATCGCGAGAAGTTCTTTGAGCTCGACGACGAGCGTCGTGCCGTCATCACCGAGGTCGAGGAACTTCAAGCCACGCGCAATGCCGAGTCCAAGAAGATCGGCGCCCTGATGAAGGAGGGCAAGAAGGCCGAGGCCGAGGCCGCCAAAGAGGCCGTGCGCGCCGTCAACGAGAAGATTGACGGTCTGGCCGAGCGCCGCACCGCCCTCGAGCAGGAGCAGTACGACTTCATGGCTCACCTGCCCAACATTCCTTGCGAGGCCACGCCGTACGGCAAGGACGAGGACGAGAACATCGAGCGCCGTCGTTGGGGCACCCCGCGCGAGTTCGACTTCGACTTTAAGCCGCACTGGGATCTGGGCACCGACCTCGACATCCTTGACTTCGAGCGCGGCAACAAGCTCTCCGGCAGCCGCTTCACCGTTCTCGGTGGCGCCGGCGCCCGTCTTGAGCGCGCCCTCATCAACTTCTTCCTCGATACGCACACCAGCCGTGGTTTTAAGGAGTGGTGGCCGCCCATCGTCGTCAAGCGTCAGACCATGTTCGGCACGGGCCAGCTGCCCAAGTTCGAGGACGACGCCTATCACGTCTCGGGCGACAACTTCCTGATCCCCACCGCCGAGGTCGTGCTCACCAACCTGCACGCCGGTGAGGTCCTCGACGCCGATACCCTGCCGCGCCGCTACACCGCCTTCACCCCCTGCTTCCGCGAGGAGGCCGGCTCCGCTGGTCGCGATACCCGCGGCATCATTCGCCAGCACGAGTTCGATAAGGTCGAGATGGTCAAGTTCGCTAAGCCGGAGGAGTCCGACGAGGAGCTCGAGAGCATGACCGCCGAGGCCGAGTACCTGCTGCAGCAGCTGGGCCTTCCGTATCGCGTGATTAGCCTGTGCACCGGCGACTTGGGCTTCTCTGCCCGTCAGACCTACGACATCGAGGTCTGGCTGCCGAGCTACAACGCCTACAAGGAGATCAGCTCCTGCTCCAACTGCGGTGACTTCCAGGCTCGCCGCGCCAACATCAAGTATCGCGACCCCGAGAACTTCAAGGGTTCGCGCTATCTGCACACCCTCAACGGTTCCGGCCTGCCGGCTGGCCGTACCATGGCTGCCATTCTGGAGAACTACCAGAACGCCGACGGCACCATCACGATCCCCGAGGTCCTGCGTCCCTACATGGGCGGCCTCGAGAAGATCGAGCCGGTCGCGTAACTTGGCTGCATAGGCGATATGCAAGGGCGCTCCTTCGGGGGCGCCCTATTTCGTGCGCAGGTCCATACCATGCCGTGCGGACAGCTCAATAGAAAACACACGAACAACTGTTCTGTATACAGCAATCTACCTGCTATGCTTTTGCTAAATAAGAGCGAGAGAAAGGGGACGCGATGGAGCTGTTTGATGATCGGGTGGTTTTGTTTGAGAGCGACGAGGGCGGGGAGTACCTGCTTGTAACGTGTGAGCCGTCTGGCATGGGTGGCCTGGTGGTTCGACAGACGAGCGGGGGTCCGTTGACCCAATGGTGCTTTGAGGAGTCGCCTCATGTGGTTGAGACGTTTGTGGCGCACGAGGGGCTTGTGGCCCTGGAGCATTTCTATGGGGTCCGGACATCTAACCAGGTTGCTCGCATGTTGAGTATCTCGTTTGCCGATTATGATTGTGCCCAGCGGGTGAGATCGCTCCTGAGGGAACTTGATGCTAAGTTTGACGTGATCGAAAAGCCAATCGATCGTACGGGGAACGACGGTATATGCGGAGCAGCATGACAAGACTGCGTTCCACAAAAAAGTTTGAAATTGTGCTTGACTCCAATAAGCTAAAGTGGTTTTATATGTCTTGCGCTGCGGCGTTACCTCAGCTGGATAGAGGGTCTGACTACGAATCAGAACGTCATAGGTTCGAATCCTATACGCCGCACCAATTGAAATTGAAAGCCTCCGGCAACGGGGGCTTTTCTTTTATGGCAGCACCGCATGGATTCGAACCTCGTTCGAGGCGCGGGCGTCAAGAAAACGCGGAGCGTTTTTAGCCCGCGGGCGAGCGCGCCGGCAGGCGGGCGAAGCCGGTGCGGATCCGCGAAGCGGATGCGCGGAATCCTATACGCCGCACCAATCGAACTTGAAGCCTCCGTGCAACGGGGGCTTTTCTTTTTTGGAAACCATGCATGGATTCGAACCTCGGTCGAGGCGCGAGCGTCTTAATCATCACTTCGTAAAATTTTTCCAAATTGTCGCTTGACCCATCGAGGGGTCACGTGCATAATAATCCGTGCGTTGCGGCGTTACCTCAGCTGGATAGAGGGTCTGACTACGAATCAGAACGTCATAGGTTCGAATCCTATACGCCGCACCAACTGAACTTTAAAGCCTCCGGTAACGGAGGCTTTTCTTATATGTCGACATACTTGAGGAGTTGCTTTCGCCGTGTTTGAAAGTATCGAGTCGATCGACTGCATAAAATGAGTAAAAATCAAATTCGATAACTTTTTTTGAAAAAATGCTTGACCATTATTCAGTCCCTGTGCATAATAATCAACAAGTCGCGGCGTTACCTCAGCTGGATAGAGGGTCTGACTACGAATCAGAACGTCATAGGTTCGAATCCTATACGCCGCACCATTTGAGATTAAAGCTCCCGGCAACGGGGGCTTTTCTTTTACGTAAGCACCGCATGGATTCGAACCTCGGTCGAGGCGCGGGCGTAAAGAAAACGCGGAGCGTTTTTAGCCCGCGGGCGAGTCCGCCGCTAGGCGGGCGAAGCCGGTGCGGATCCGCGCAGCGGATGCGCGGAATCCTATACGCCGCACCATTTGAGATTAAAGCTCCCGGCAACGGGGGCTTTTCTTTTGCGCCAGCTTGAGTGCTTTCGTCCAAAGGGACGATTTCCTGTCGACTCGTGTAAGATTCCGAGTAGATGTCGCGACTTATTCGCGACCACTCCTTCTTCAAGCGACCGATCAGGGTGATATTCCGTGGCAGAGCGTCCGACATACAAGCTCAGGTTTCTCGATCCCAAAAAGCGCTTTCCGGCGATGTCCGAGCAGCCTGCGGGACGCTCATATGGCGTGGTCTGGAAACTCTTTGGCGAGGATCAGCATGAATCTTGTTATGTCGTCGAATTCGTTGGCAAAAGCCATGTGTCGCTTTTGGGCTACGTAAGCGTTTCGGGTGAGGTGTACAAGGTGGACCGCCCCGTTAGCGAGGCTCCGCTGCCCAACGATCCCGACATGGAACTGGTCCTTGACGAGTCGGACTCCGGTATTGGTGAGATTATGGTGAGGGGAGCAAACGGCACGATGCGCGCGTGCGCGCGAACCGTCGGCTCTCCCGAAGGCCCCATGCGCGAACAGTCCGATCACGAGACATGGAATTCGACCCGCTCCCTTCCTTACGGTGAGTTCATGGCATCGATGTTCCTGCGCTACGTGATATTCGCTGACTCCGAAAATACCATTGCGAGCACGGCGGACGCCGACGGACTCGACGAGGGTATGCAAAACGTTGTCGACAAGATCAAGCTCGTAAAGTTGCCCGAGCCGGTCGAGGTGTTTTTGGGCTTTAACACGGCACCGCTCCCTGACGCTATCGAGACGCTGCTCTACCGCGTTGACCATGCCGAGAATCCGAGCGGTATCGAGCGCTATGCCGCCGCCCTTATGAGTGAAATTGACTTGCCCCGCTTGCGCACCATCGCCGCTAAGTCCGAGATGAGCCTGGCTCGCATCGATCGCTCAAAGCTTTTCTATCTCAATTTTGATCGCAGCCTGCTGGACCAGGACGAGATTGACATGCTGCTTGCCATCGAGTGCCGTCTTAACCGTCTCTCCGGCATCCTTGAGCACATCGGGGCCGGATTGGTCCCTGCGGCATCCTCGCCGAGCCTTGAGGGTTGCGCGCTCTTTGATGCGTGGCATATCGCCAAGACGACCAACGATGTTCCCCGACTGCTCGATACAACCTCGAGCGACAACCCGTGGTCCAAACCGGGAACGGTGGCTTGCCAGCCGGGCGGTGAGTGGGATGTGCGTACCCGCTTCGCGCGTATTGTCGAGGCGCTTAACGTGGTCACGCGGCTCGACTATACCTATCGGGCAAACGTTGCCGAGGGGATTATGCTCGTTCGGTTTGGGCAGTCTGTCGTTGATGCCATGCCGCAACGTGAATACGACGCTCAAGATGACGCCTGGCACGAGCTGGACGAGGACACGCGCACGATCTGGGCCGCGGAGCACGATGCGCGCGTGGCGCTCACGCTTGCGGCAGCGTGTTTTGCCGCGGGCACCTGCATCACGCGCTGCTATGTGCAGATTGCTGCTCCCGACAGTGAGCAGGGCGAGTGCGTTGTCGCAACGTATTTCTTTGGGCGCGCGGCCTATCTGGCCGATTGCGTGCCTGTCGCCAAGGATCTTGAGAGCATGGACATGGACGATATGCCGTGCAAGCGTGTGCTTGAGGCATATGAGTCAACCGCTCCGGAGACGATTGAACCTGCGGAGGTTCATGCTCGTCCGCGTGATGACCATCGCATGCTGCCGCCGGCGCTGCGCGATCTGCTGCTTGCCGATGCGGCTGACGAGCTGGAGGTCATGGAAGAGGACGACGACCCATACGTTGCCCGTGTTGTTGAATTGCGCGAGCAGGCAAAAGTCGACCGTACAGGTGCTTTTGAAGGCTTTTCCCGTCTTGTTGAGGAGTTGGAGGCTAAGTGCGCCGTCGCCGAGCTTTTGGCGACAGGTCCGGTTCAAACGCAGTTTTGCGATAACCAGCTGGTGCGCATGGTGCTACCGGTGTTGGAAGAAGACCGCTCTGTACGAATCCTTCGTGCGCCCGATGCGCTGTACTTTGCCCAGCACGAGATCTGCAGCTTTTACGCCGAGCAAGAGGACTTTGAACGAGCACTGCCCGAGGTGCGCCATCTTTACGATCTGGCGCGCTCGTCCATGCAGTCGCACTTTGCGCTCATCAACGTGCTTGCGCGTCTGGAGCGCTTTGACGAGATTATCGAGGTGGCGCGCCACGGCCTACGTATTGCCAGCGATCGTTCTGCAATCGGCTACCTGTTCTATCGCTTGGCGTTTGCCTATTGGAATTGCGATCAGCTCGACCTGGCGCTGGTTTGTTACCGTCTGGTGCCGCGCGGCGAGGAGTCGGGCAGCAGCGCGCTGGAAGAAATGCAGGGCCTTATGAACGAGATGGGTGTCAGCGAGCCTCCGACGTTCGAGGAAGCGGTCGAGACCATCCGCAGGGCTGGACTCGAATTGCCGCCCGTGCCCGCGGTGGCCAACCAGCTTGCGGATGCCGCCGTGCAGCTGGTCGATAACGGCTTCTTTTTCCTGGCGCGCGGTTGCATCTTCCAAATGTGGCGTACCATGGGCAACGACGAGCTCGGCTCCCTCAACCGCTCGCTGGGGTAGGGGCGAAAACTGCAAGGAGGAAAGGCCGCCGGGCAATTAGAAAATTACCTCTTGCCCAACTTCGACTGTTTGGTTACTATAGAACGGCTGTTACGGAGAGCTGACCGAGAGGCCGAAGGTGCTCGCCTGCTAAGCGAGTATGCCCCAAAAGGGCATCTGGGGTTCGAATCCCCAGCTCTCCGCCAGTACGAATTTGAAGAAGGGTCCCATTTGGGGCCCTTTTTATTATCAAGAATGGCGGCTGGGGATTCGAACCTCAAAAAAAGAGGCATCCTTTCGGACGCCTCCCTTCAGTGGGCTTATTATTCTTGCGCACTACACCTCGGGCGCCTTGGCGACGGTCTCGCTTTCTGCCGTGAGCGGGCGGTTGTCGATGCGGCGGCCCAAGCGATCGAGCTTCACGAGTAGCCACTCAATGGGATTCGGCCCTGCGCCTTCCTCGTCGGCAACCAGGTCCATGACGGCGATCTTGGTGCCATCCTGCTTGAGCGTAACGCTGCCCACCTTGTCGCCCACATGCACCGTGCCCGAAAGATCGTCGTAGCTAACCTTTTCGGTCACCTCGCCGGCAAGGGAAAACACGGTCGCTTGCGCCGTAGGATCGGCGAGCGTGGCGTCGATCGTCTTATCCGTCCAGTCGGTTTGGCCAATGCGCGCCATAAGCGGGTTGCCGTTGGCGGTCTTTTCCTGCGTGTTGGCGATTGCGACCGTCACCTTGTGACCGTAGTACCAATTGGCAAGGGTTGCGGTATCGGTAAAGCGCTGGTCGGTGGTGGTGGAGTTCAAAACGACGGTGTAGATCTCGTCGCCATCGCGGTTGTAGGCACCCGTAAAGCAATAGCCTGCATCATCGGTGGTGCCGGTCTTGCCACCGATGTTGCCATCTTGGCCTAGCAAATAGTTATGCGTGTCCATGGAATGCGAATGGTCGGTGCCGTCGGCGCCCGTGACCTCGATCCAGGAATCTTCGCTCGCTACGACCTCGCGGATCGTGTCGTTTTTCATGGCCTCCTGCATCATCAGCGCTACGTCGTGTGCGGTTGAGTGCATATCGC
The DNA here is from genome assembly GCF_003471905.1 of Collinsella sp. AM16-21. Taxonomy (NCBI): domain Bacteria; kingdom Bacillati; phylum Actinomycetota; class Coriobacteriia; order Coriobacteriales; family Coriobacteriaceae; genus Collinsella; species Collinsella sp. AM16-21. The sequence goes on along the minus strand of NZ_QRKJ01000022.1, from coordinate 8,807 downwards.
CAGCCCACTCATCAAAGTCCAGACCATGCGGGTTTTCAAAAAGCGTGCCGGTGCAACCGAGCTTCTTAGCGCGCTCGTTCATGGCTTTCACAAATGTTGCCTCGGCGTCTTTGGTCTTAGGGTCGATCTTCTTGCCCACATATTCGGCGAGCACGATGGCGGCGTCGTTGCCCGAGGGAATCATCAGGCCGCGCAGTGCCTGCTTCACGGTGAGCTCGTCGCCTTCGAGTAGGCCGGCTGTTGAATTGCCCACGGTGGCTGCGGCGTTGCTCACCGTGACCTTCTCGTCCATCTTGCAATTCTCGACGGTTAGGATTGCGGTCATGACCTTGGTGATCGAGGCAATCTTGACCTGCTCATCGGCGCCGCGGGCATAGTAGACGGTGCCGTCTTTGCCCATGACGAGGGCATTGGTCGCATCGATATCGGGCAGGTTTTCGGCCGTGATGCCGCGCGCATCGGCGGTTTTGCCGCAAACATTGTCGGTCGTGAGTACTTGGGCGCCGGCGACGGTGGGCACGCCAGCGGCAAGGGCGATAGCGCAGACAAAGCCGGCGGCAAGCTGGGCTGAGCGCTTTGCAAAAGAGGTGAGGGACTTCACGGATTTCGCTTTCGACGGGATGGTCTCTTCTGGAACTAGAGTATATCGTTTGCCGGCGTCGGCGATCATCGCGTGCGTGCGTGGCCCACATCCGCGCCCGAACGGGCACAAGGGTGCTTAAGGCCGACTTAATCACCAACGCTTGTTGTGTGTGGCATGCGTCCCCTCGGGCATAATGGAGCGCGAGAGGAGCACGCATGAACGAGCGCATTTTGGTAGTTGATGACGAGAAGGCCATCGCCGACTTGGTTGGTATCTACCTTACAAAAGAGGGCTTTGATGTCCAGATTGCCTATAGCGGGGCCGATGCTGCCAAGGCAATCCTGGAGCAGGAGTTCGATCTGGCACTGTTGGATGTCATGCTGCCCGATATCGATGGCTTTGAGCTACTGCGTACGATCCGTTCCGGCCATACCTATCCTGTGATCATGCTGACGGCGCGCGATGCCCAGCAAGACAAGATCGAGGGCCTTTCGCTTGGCGCGGACGATTACGTGGTTAAGCCGTTCCGTCCGCTGGAGCTCATCGCGCGCGTGCACGCTCAGCTTCGCCGCTACACCAGCTACGGTAGCCGCTCGCAGGCGGCCGAGTCGCCGACCATCCAGCTCGACGGCCTGGAGATCAACCGCGATGCTCGTTCCGTAACGGTGGACGGTGCACCGGTGCGCCTCACGCCCATCGAGTATTCCATCTTGCTGTATCTGGTTGAGCATCGCGGCAGCGTGGTAGCCGTGGAGGATCTGTTCCGCGCGGTGTGGAACGAGGATTTTATGCCCGGCTCCAACAATACGGTGATGGTGCACATTCGCCACCTGCGCGAAAAGATTGGCGACGACGCTCAAAAGCCGCGCTTTATCAAAAACGTCTGGGGCGTCGGCTACATAATCGAATAGCGCCTTTGATGGTGGGGAAGTGGATATGACAAAAGACGATAGGCAGGCATTCGAGGTGCCCGATCGACTCTTTGAATACGTACGGGCAGTCGTCGACAACCGCGCGCTTGCGACGGTGCTGCTCTTTTTGCTGAGCCTGCTGCTGATTGGCATCGACAACATCGCCGGAGTCTTAGCGGTGCTGCTTGTCGGCTTTTTGCTGATCGATCGATTTGAAATCGTACGCCGTTGCGTGGTGATTGGCGGTGCCGCGTGGGCCATGACGTTGGCGATTGGCGCCATGGCGCTCGGCGGCATCGAAGGGCCAGTGCTGTTCGATGCCGGCTTTGTATTCAACATGCTTGGCTTTGTGCTGGCGCTTGCCGTGTGCGTGCTGTTCTTTTGCGGCCGCGCCCTGTACTACCATGGCTACGAGCAGGGCGAGCAGCATGCCGATTGTGTGCTGGCCGCTCGTATTCAAGATCGCCTGATCGATCACCCCGACACCTGGGATAACATCGACGGCGACTTCTTGGAGGTCGAGGGCGCCCTTAACCGCGTGCGTGACCGTGAGCGCAAGGTGCAGCAAGCTCTGCGTGACGAGTCGCATCGCAAGGACGATTTGGTCACGTACTTGGCACATGACCTACGCACCCCGCTTGCCAGTGTGGTGGGCTATCTTTCGCTGCTGCAAGAGGCTCCTGAGCTGCCGGTTGAGCAACGTGCGCGCTTTACGGGCGTGGCACTCGACAAGGCGCACCGGCTCGATGCGCTCATCGAGGAGTTCTTCGATATCACGCGCTTTGACTTCCACGATATCGTGCTCACGCGCGGCTATGTTGATCTGGGGTTGCTGCTGGCTCAGGTGGCTGACGAGTTCTATCCCATCCTCAACGAGCAGCATAAGGAAGCCCAAGTTGATATTCGCGAGGACCTGACGGTGCTCGTGGATGGCGACAAGATGGCCCGCGTGTTCAACAACATCATGAAAAACGCCGTCGCCTATAGCTACGAGGGCTCGACCATCACGATTGAGGCCAGGCGCCAAGACGATGGTGGCGTGCGCGTGCGCTTTATCAATCAGGGCGATCCTATCCCTGCGGCTAAGCTCAAGGTAATCTTTGAGAAGTTCTATCGCCTGGATGCGGCGCGTGCGACCAATCGCGGTGGTGCCGGTTTGGGCCTTGCTATTGCCAAGGAGATCATCGCGGCACACGGCGGTACCGTTGCATGTGAATCGACGCCCGAACACACGATATTCACCATCGAGCTGCCCGCCGCATAGCTAGCGTGCCCTTACAAACACTTGACAATGTGCTCACGTGCGTATGAGCCGCGATTCCTACTATCGATACTGCTGAATTGATATCGATATGGAGGTGTGCGGTATGACGGCTGCTGCGGCTGTGGAGCCCACGGAGCTTGAAGAACTCATGGAAGCGCAGGCCGAGGCCGCGCATGAGCGCGAGGTTGGGGATGCGACTCGCCCCACGGCAGAGGGTCTTGCCGCCTCGCCGACGCGCATCGACGTCGAGGGCATCGACCTGTTCTATGGCGACCACCATGCGCTCAAGGACGTGAATATCAAGATCCGCGACAAGCAGATCACCTCGTTCATCGGGCCTTCGGGCTGCGGAAAGTCCACGTTGCTGCGCTGCTTTAACCGCATGAACGACGGCATCAAGGATTGCCGCATCGAGGGCAAGATTGCGCTCGATGGTCAAGATATCCTGGGCGATTGCGACATCTGCCGTTTGCGCCAGCGCGTGGGCATGGTGTTCCAACGCCCCAACCCATTTCCCATGAGCATCTACGACAACGTCGCCTACGGTCCTCGCGGTATGGGTGTGCGCGACCGCGCCGTGCTCGATGAGCTGGTCGAGGACTCCCTGCGTCGCGCTGCCCTGTGGGACGAGGTCAAGGACAAGCTCAAAGAGTCAGGCCTGGGTCTTTCGGGTGGACAGCAGCAGCGCCTGTGCATCGCCCGCGCACTTGCCGTGCAGCCCGACATTCTGCTGATGGACGAGCCGACCTCGGCACTCGACCCTGTGTCGACGTTGGTGGTGGAGCAGCTGGCCTGCGAGCTCAAGGAGACCTGCACGCTGGTGGTCGTGACGCACAACATGCAGCAGGCCGCGCGTATTTCCGATTCGGTTGCGTTCTTTTTGCTGGGTGAGCTGGTGGAGCACGCGCCCACCGCGCAACTCTTCAAGAATCCGTCCGATCCGCGCACCGCGGATTATTTGACGGGGCGTTTTGGCTGACGCTGTCTTTTACAGGTGCCTTTAGGGTTAAGATGCGGTCATATCGGCCGCAAAGGGGTTCAACATGATCTATTACGTCGAGGACGATGACAACATCAGGGATTTGACAGTCTACGCGCTGCGCAAGCAGGGAATCGAGGCCGAGGGCTTTTCGTGTGATGGCGAGTTTAAAGCTGCCGTGGCACGACGGGTGCCCGATGCTGTGCTGCTCGATATCATGCTGCCCGACACCGATGGCTTGGCGATTATGCGTCGCCTGCGTGCCGATCGCCTGACGGCGACGGTGCCCATCATGATGCTTACCGCCAAGGACACCGAACTCGACAAGGTGATGGCGCTCGATGGCGGTGCCGACGATTACCTGACTAAGCCGTTTTCGCTCATGGAGCTTGCGAGCCGCTGCCGCGCACTGCTGCGTCGCGGCGGCATGGTCAAGCAGGCGAGCGATGTGCTCAGCGTGGGCGACATCGTGCTCTCGCCCAGCCATCGCGAGGTGACCGTTGCCGGCGAGCCGCTTAAGCTCACCCTGCGCGAGTTCGACCTGCTCGAGTACCTCATGCGCAAGCCCGGCGTGGTCTTTACCCGCGAGTCGTTGCTGCAGAGCGTGTGGGGCTGGGACTTCGACGGCGGTTCGCGCACCGTTGACGTGCACGTGCAGACGCTTCGCCAAAAACTGGGCGAGCATGCCAGCGCCATCGAGACCGTGCGCGGCGTGGGTTATCGCCTGGCCGAGCCTTCTGCCGGTGATGGTGCCGAAGGCGACGACACCGCGGCCACCGCATCGGAGGAGTAACCCGTGGTCTTCGCCCCCCAGGGAAAACATACGCTGTCGCACCGCGTTTTTGTGACGATCTTTGTCTGCGCCATGGCGGTTATCGTGGCGTTTACGGTGCTGGGTGCGTTCTTTGTGCAAAACACTTTGGCGGATGCCACGAGTGCCAATCTGGCGCAGGAAACTGAGCTCATTGCTGCCGCCCTCGACGAGCAGCAGGAGCCCATTCCGTTCTTGCGAAGCCTCGATCGCGAGGATCTTCGTATCACGCTGATCAATAAGGACGGATCTGTTGCCTACGACAACGAGGCGTCGCCTTCCACACTGCCCAACCATGGCGATCGCCCCGAGGTCATCGAGGCCTTTGAGAGTGGTTTGGGTTCCGCGGAGCGCGCAAGCTCTACACTCGACGAGATTATGCTGTATCGCGCCGTCACCCTTGATAACGGCCAGGTCGTTCGCTTGGCGCAGGCCCAGCCTGGCGTTGCGGCGATTTTGCTGTCGATGCTGGCGCCGATGCTGCTTATCGCAGCAGCGGGTGCAGTACTCTCGTTTTTTATGGCGCGCCGTGAGTCCCGTGCCATCATCGCGCCGTTACAAGAGGTGGATTTGGATCACCCACGCCGTAGCTATGAGCACGCCTATGCCGAGATGGTTCCCATGCTTGAGCGCATCGAGTCGCAGCGCCAGGAACTCAAGCGCCAAATGGCGGTGCTAGCGGACAACGACCGTATGCGCCGCGAGTTCACGGCGAATATCACCCATGAGCTCAAGACGCCGCTTACGGCGATTTCGGGCTATGCCGAGCTCATCGCAAATGGCATGGTCGAGGGCGAGGACGACCTGCGCAACTTTGGCGGTCGCATCTATCGTGAGGCGGGCCGCTTGGCAGCGCTTGTCAACGACATCCTTACGCTGTCTAACTTGGACGAGGCCGAACGTGCGACTGAAGGCGAGGCAGTGCCCATTGGTTCCACGGAGCCTATTGAGCTCTCGCGTGCGATCTACGCGGTTGAGCAGCGTCTTGAACAGGTCGCCCGTCAAGCGAATGTGACGATAAGTCATGAGACCAAGCCTGTGGTCATCGAAGGCGTGTCGCGCTTGATCGACGAGCTCATCTATAATCTGGCAAGCAACGCCATCCGCTACAATCGACCCGGCGGTACGGTTACGTTGCAGTGCGGCACCAACGACGAAGGCCATCCGTTCCTCGCTGTCGCCGACACGGGAATCGGTATCGCGCCTGAAGAACAGGGCAAGGTATTTGAGCGGTTCTATCGCGTGGACAAGAGTAGGTCCAAGGCACGCGGCGGAACCGGCCTGGGGCTTGCCATTGTCAAGCATGCGGCCCTGTATCATCACGCCACGCTCGATCTGTCGAGCGAGTTGGGCGTGGGAACCACCATTACGGTGACGTTTCCCATACAGCAGGAGGAGCCATTCGCATAGCGATACAACATAGATATTGATGTAGACGCCGCATTTGACTTTCGGGTGCGGCGTTGTTGTGCAATTTTACGATTGCTTCCGACATTTTTACAGGAGAGCCTGTTTCTTATGTATAGAGTTTGGTCTCGGTAAAAAGATGCGATAACATACGGACAGTTTTGTCAATCCGAACTGGGGAAATGAAAGGCAAGCTGCATGACCCTTCTCGAACTGTTCCAGCTGCTGAAGAAGCACCTCAAGCTGGTCATCACCCTTCCGGTGGTCTGCGCGATCGCCATGGGCATCGTGTCCTTCGTTGCGATGGACAACACCTATACCGCGACGACGAGCATGTACATTCTCGCCAAGACCGACGATAGCGGTCAGATGAGCTACAACGATCTCTCGGCGAGCCAGATGCTTTCCAACGATATCGCCACGCTGCTGGATAGCGATAGCGTTAAGAGCGGCGCCGCCAAAGAACTGGGCCTCACCGATCTGGATGACTACAAGGTGTCTGTTTCCTCCGAGACCACCACGCGTGTCATTACGCTTTCGGTTACCGGCACCGATGCCAAGGAGACGGCTGAGGTCGCAAAGGCCATTGCCAGCTCGGTGAGTACGGTCGCTCAGAACGTCGGCGCTGCCCAGAGCATCAACGTTATCGACGAGGCTAAGACCCCCGAAGCCCCCAGCGGCCCCAAGCGCACGCTGTATATTGCCGTCGCGTTCCTCGCCGGTATCTTTATCGCAGTTGCCTATGTCGTTTTGGCAGACATGCTCAATACCCGCATCCGCGGTGCCGAAGAGGCAGAAGAGCTCCTGGGTATTCCTGTTGTTGGCCGAATTCCGGCTATGAAAGGTGGTAAATAGGCATGGCTAAGGCAAAGAACACCGATAAGCTCGTTGTGCAGAATGCCGCCAAGACCCTTCTGGCCAACATCCGCTTTGCGAGCGTGGACGACCCCATTCGCACCATCACCGTTACCTCCTCGATTCCCAACGAGGGCAAGTCTACGGTTTCCATTAATCTTGCTCAGGCAATCGCCACGAGCGGCAAGAGTGTCCTGCTGGTCGAGGCTGATATGCGTCGCAGGTCCCTTGCCGATATGCTCGGCGTCCGCTCCCGCGGCGGACTCTATGCAGTCCTGTCCGAGCAGGTTTCTATCGACCAGGCGATTGTCGAGACAGGTCAGAAGAATTTCTACTTCCTCGATGCCGAGCCGCATATTCCCAATCCTGCCGACATCATCGTCTCCCATCGCTTTGCCAAGCTGGTCAAGGCACTGTCTGCTAAGTTCCAGTACGTCATCTTCGATGCTCCTCCGGTCGGCACCTTCATCGATGCTGCCGAGATTGCCAGCCTGACCGACGGCGCGCTGTTCGTGGTGCGTGAGGACTTTACCAAGCGCGAAGAGGCGCTCAACGCTATCGCCCAGCTTAAGAAGTCCGAGAAGGTCAAGCTCATCGGTACCGTCATGAATTACTGTGAGACCGAGACCAGCGAGTACTACTATTCTTACTACACCAAGGACGGTAAGAAGGTTAAGAAGGGCTCCGACGGTCAGGGCACTTCCAAAAAGGGCATCTTCACCAACCGAGCAAACGTTTAGTTGATTAGGGCCGACCTATGCGTGACATTCATTGCCATATCTTGCCGGGTGTAGACGACGGCGCCGCCGATCTCGATGAGAGCTTGGCGATGCTCGAGGCTGCCAAGCGGGCCGGTGTAACCAGAATCGTTTGCACTCCTCACTGCCGTGATCCCTATTTTGATTACGACAAGATGTGGGATGCCTTTGAGCTGCTGCGCGATAACGCTGACGGTTTTCCGCTCCAGATGGGCTTCGAGGTCAACCATCGAAAGCTCGTTGAACTTGGTATCGATGCCGCGGAGCACTTGCATTTCGATGGGACCAACGAGTTTCTGCTCGAGCTTTCGACGCATGCCGATGCGTATGCGTTTAGAGAATACGAGAACACGATTTACGATTTGCAGTGCCGTGGCTACCAGGTGATCATCGCTCATCCTGAGCGCTATCGTGCGGTTCAAAAGGATGTAAGCGTGGCGGAACGCCTGGTCGATATGGGCTGCAAGCTGCAGGCTTCGGCGGACTTTATTGCCGGTGGTCGCTTTGGTCGCGAAAAAAAGCCGGCCCAGCGCCTGTTCGATCAGAACCTGTACAGCTTCATCGCGAGCGATGCCCATAACGTGGGTCATTACGACTGCCTGGCGAAGGCTCGCGCGAAGTTTAGCGTGCGCGGAGCTCATTTTCGCTAAAATCTGTCCCTAACGTTCTCATTGAATGAAAGGGCAGCCATGGATATCCAACTTAAGACGGGATGCTTTGATGACGCGGCGTTGGTGCGCCGCGTCGTTTTTATGGACGAGCAGGGCTACGAGAATGAGTTCGACGCTATCGACGAGGACCCGAACTGCATTCATGTGACGCTCTATGTAGACGGCGAGCTTGCCGGTTGCTCGCGCGTGTTTCCCGAAGAGCTTGAGCGCGCGGCTGACGCAGAGGCTCCGGTGTCGCCGGCGTGCGACTTGGACGAAGGCGTCGCAGCGGGGGAGACCTACATTATGGGGCGCGTCGCCGTGCTGCCGGCTATGCGTCGTCGTGGTTTGGCGAGCAAGATTGTCGAGGCCAGTGATACCGCCGCGCGTGATGCCGGCGCCAAGCTCATTAAGCTGCACGCGCAGGAATACGTGCTGCCGCTCTATGCCAAGGCGGGTTACACGCAGATTGCCCCGCTGGACTACGAAGACGAGGGCCAGCCCCATGCTTGGATGGCCAAGCGGGTCGTGGGCGACAGATAGGGACGTTCCTTTTAATATGAGCAGGACATTGTCAAGAGGCAAAATC
>NZ_QRKJ01000021.1:0-25737 GCF_003471905.1 Collinsella sp. AM16-21 | reverse complement strand
ATGGCCTATTTGCTCAATGTGTTCGGCTGAGATCGGAAATCAACCCCAAAAATTGGTACACGGATTTACCTGCGATGTTCATGCTTGGTCAAAAGCCTATCAAGCGATATATCCATTATTTTAATGCGCGCGCCTGAGCTTTTGACTGAAGTGGCAGTCCGACCGCCGGCAGGCGGCCACGCTATATCCAAAGGCCACGCCTACTCCCCGTGCCCGGCTACGTCGACGACCCAGTGCTGCCCGTCGAGTTCCTGCCGCAGAGCTACATCAGGGACGTCTTATTGGGGGACGACCACATGGAACCCCGGGAGATCAAGCTGTACGGCTGATCCATCCGTCAACAACATGTCAAAGCCCCAAAACCCAACAGGATCGCGAACGAGGGGATGAATTGACCGCCCGGGTATTTGCGCCAGGGCGGTCAATTTTATCAACCATGGGTGCGATTCTGTGAGGCCATTTTTCTGGCATCCGCCGTTTGCTCCGGTCTCAACGCACCCATCGACCGTTCAGTAATCTTTGCGAACGCGACCACGTGCGCATTTGTCGAACAATCAAATGTCCGACAATGTCTGACGGAGCTGTCAGATATTCACGCACGAACAGGCGAGCTTCGCGAGCGATTGTAGGCAACTAGTAGCCCCAGCTGCGTCTTTGGCGCAGGTTCGACGTCTGACATCTTGAATGTCTAACGTTGAACGAAGCTGGTTGATAACAAGCAGGTGGAATAAACATGGAGCCCGACACCTCTCGCGCAATCGGCGCGCGGTAAGGGTCTGGCCCATCTCATATGTTGCCAACGCTAACGGTGAACCTGAGCGCCCGGGCACATTCTTTGTTGGCTGAAACCGGCATAGCAACTAGTGGAAGGCATCATCGAAGGAGTGTGCTGGAAAGCACCCGTCTCCTTAACTGTTAGAAATGCAGGTTAATAATCTATGTGGCCAATGTGATACCGTTGAACCTGTATATCGATACCGCTCAGCCATTCGCCTCGCCCCCGTCGCACGTATCTTCATCCGGTCTGTTACTTTTAATCTAACAATTCTTTGAGGAACGTAGGTGCTTCCAAATGTACTGTCGACTTCTTCTCAAACTGATCCTAAGAGACAAGGCCGCATGGATTTGTACGCTCGTTCTCGCTGCAGCCTTTTCCGTCCCCATTGCGTTCAATTCACCCATCTACGGGCCCTTCTTTATGAAGCAGGGCATGCAGAGCTTTGTCGACGCATTCAATACGCGCGCGCCCCAGGCCAGCGGCACAGACCTATCGCCAGAGCAGCAAGCTGACGCGGAGCTTGCAAGATACGCGAACGCCGCCCTTGCCGCTCAAACCGACGCCGCCTTTCTCGATTCTGCCGAGAGCTACTACGCGCTCATGGGCGAAGGCTTCCAATCCGGGTCCATCGTGGGAGACCGAGAGACCAATGACGCGGACCTCGCGTATTGCCGTGCCCTGAGCAGTTCCGGCATCACGGATATCCCGGCCTCCGCAAACGACCTGCCATTCCTTTCCTTCCTGCCTTACGCCATTGCCACGGTGCCGTCTTTCCTTCCCTTCATCCCCTTCCTTCTCTCGTCGATACTCGTGCTCGGCGCCACAAGGCCTGCGACCCTGGCGGCGAAGGCGCCCGTGCCCAAATTCCGGCGCCTTATCCAGATCGTGTTTTCGATAATCGCCGCGGGGACCGCGATGCTCCTCGCCGGCCTCGCACCCGGGGGCATTTACGCCTTGGCCCTAAACGGCTTCGGGCAAATTGGGTACCCGATCGCCTTCTTCCATGACGGCGCGCTTACCACCACGACCGCGGGAAACGTCTTCACAGCCCTGCTTCTCGCGCTGCTTGCGGGCGGAACCTTGATATCCGTTTGCTCCGCCGTCCTATCGACCGCAACGAGGCGCGTCCTCGCGGGCCCCCTTACCTCCGCGCTGCTTGTCGCGGCCCCGGCATTCCCGTTACTGTCCGATTCGGCACTGGAGCATAGCGCCGCGCTCAATCTCCTGCCGCTGGCCGTATTCTCGCCTATCGAGGCAACGGGTTACGTAGGATGCTTCCCGACAGAATTCATTGGCTCCGGTTCAGGCAGCGCATCGATGCTTGCCGTGGCCCTGGCATACGTCGCGGTCTTTTTTGCGGTCGGCGCCGTTGCGACACGTTCGCCCAAACAGTCTGGACCCGCGAGAAAGCACCATGGGCTCGAGCTTCTGGACGCGAGCGTGGGATACGGAAGCACGACGATACTTTCAATCGGATCGCTTTTCTTGAGCCCGGGAACGGCGGCGGGCCTCGTTGCTCCCAACGGCTCGGGGAAAACCACCCTTCTTGAAGCGCTGTCGGGCCAATTTCCCACCCGCATCCGCTCGGGAAGCCTGGCGGCAGACGGAATCTGCCAACGTCGATCAGCCGAATTTGCAGAACTCGTCTACCTGAGCTCTTCGGGCAGCGCGGATCTCTACCCCACGCTATCGGCCATCGAGCACCTTGCTTTCGTTAGGGAGGCGTGGAAATCGGCCGCCGACATCGACTCGCTCTGCGACTCCCTCGGAATCTCCTCATATCTCGACAAGCCGACCCGTAAACTCTCGACAGGAATGAAGCAGCAGGTAAAGCTTGCCATGGCGATATCGACCGATTGCCCGTACCTTATCCTCGATGAACCGCTGAACGGCCTCGATCCGGGAAAGCGGAAAACCTCCTGCGACGCGATGCGCAGCGAGGTGGCGCGGGGACGAAGCGTGCTCATTTCAAGCCATCTGCTCGACGACCTGGCAGACCTCACCAACTCGTTCTACTTCATCGAGGCCGGCACGCTCGTGGAAAAGATCAAGTCGTCCTCGCAGACGCTCAAGCAGGAATACCTCGATACATACGAGCGAGGTGAATGACATGATAGGCAAGAGCTATGCAAAGATAGCGATTGTTGGCTCTGTACTTTGTCTTGCAATGGTTCTATGTGCATCATTTGCGAGGTATAGGTCCGAGCAATCGTTTATCGATGGCGCTGAGAACGGTTTTGGCATAGACGGGATGTATGTCAACGATGGCGCGACCAGGCCGTCTATGGCGATTCTTGCAGGCGAAGACATGGAATGGCAAATCTGTAATGGCGATGGCTCTTGTCTGAGTGGTCGTTTGGCCGCAACGAGCGATCCGAATTCGTTCGATCTTCTCGACGATGATGGAGCGGATTGCGGTTCTGTTCACCTTTCATATGCATCGCGAGACGGGATGGACGGCATTCTCTACGTCTCCCACGAAACTGGCGATTTCAAGATGCGCAGGACTAACCGGGTGCCGGCTTTTATCGAGGAGTGAGAGTTCCCGGCGGCCTGCCGATCAGGCCGCCGGGCTATCGAGCCCCGCATTCATCCGTACACGCACGGATGAATGCGGGAAGTGTCCGGATAAAGTTGATAATCAAGGAAACAAAGCCGTTCTGCCTGGGACGGCTTTGGCCTGGACTTTAACTACAACATCGCAATCGACACTTATCAGCTCGCGCAACGCGCATGGCCAAATCTCGGACGCTGGTGCATGGAGGACCTTCGAGATTTACTGGACATCCAAAACGACGACGCACACCGCGTGCTCGCCGACAGCGAAGACGAGATGGCTGTCTACAATGCGATCAGAAACGGTGTGAAGTCCGGAGAGCTTTCTGTGGAACCGCCGCGCCGTCGCGCGAGCCGACCGGGCAACCCGGGCAATCTGGTCCCGGCTCTCCCGGTCGTATTCCTACGATATCGCCCCTAGATCACCAATGTGTCAGATAAAGAATGAGGCAATGGCTATGATCACGCCTACGGCAGATACAACGACTGCGCCTTTTTTCCTCTCCTTTAGTCCGACGAATAGGGTTGCCGTAAAGTAAAGGGCGGAAATGCAGGCTATGGCAAGCGAAACGAGTTCCTTGGGCGGTTTCAGCAAGAGGTCGCTAGCAAAGAGTAATGCAAGCAGGGCAAAGCCGATTGTGGTCAAGTATCTCGATTGATTTTGCGACAACATGGCAACTTCCTTTCAGAACATGCAAGTGAAAAGTCGGTACGATGTCATTGCGGTTGCAAAAAAGCCGCCGCTAGGACCGGTTGTCACGAGACCGGCGATAACTTCAGCGGTGCCAGCAAGCTAGAGATCGCGCAGGCAAGCCTCCTCCTTCGTGTTCAGCGTGACCTTGTGAGGGACGGTGCGGTTATTTGCAGATCCGTGAGAATCGCACCACGCCTTGGAATATGAATCCGTGCAGCGCCCGCGCTCAAAAAAAGGGATATATCGTACTTTTCGTCGTAGTTGTCTCCGACGTAGATCTCGCTGCTCTCGGCGGGAGATCCCTCGTCGGCATGGGCTGCCGCAACGGGCACAAATGGTGTCATGACAAGGGAGAGGCAAAGAGCTGCTGAGACGATGGAGGGCAGGCATTTCTTCATGGCTGGCTCCTTAATCTGGCCTTTGATAGTTACTTGATGTCGCCTCCTTCCGCTTTATATCCGTTGTATTTGGCGTATTTCTTTAATAAGGCAAGAGGTTCTTCCTCTCCTTCGGATAAGCCGATGATGTTTCCTTGATCATCCAGTATGAATACGGACGGAATATGCTCAAGTTCATATTCGTCATACACGGTATTATCTTAATCTATGTATATGGGAAAGTCTCCTTCATGGACCGAGGCTTCGTTTTGAAACGGGATACCGCTTCGATTCGTTCCGGACGCGGATGTGGACGTAACTGGTCTCGGTGCCAAGTGCGATTTCAGTGACGTATATGACTAAACGGGAATGTTTGAGCAGTGCCGGAGTCTTCATCTGGATTGTTCCGACTGAAACGTCAGCCCGAATACACTGCATGGCAACTCCAACAAGAATGCCCCCGGCGTAATCCTTCCCAAGGCACGGCAATAGCCAAGTTCAAGTGAACGCATAAAGGTGGCTCCCGATGGTTCGGAAGCCACCTTCACAATTTAACCGATGGAAAAATCGATTGCTAATTCAATTTGACCCAGATGGCTGGGCGAACTCCGAGAGTCGAATCCTGCGTGCTGCCGAGGTCGCCGCAGGAGATGCCACCTTCTTCGTCAATGTAACTAGTCAAGGGTTGACCGGCGTAGTAGGCCCCATATGAATCGTCTTCGCATTTCTCTATATCGGAAGCCCACCATGCCTCGGGGACGTCCGTGCCGGCTAGAGTCGCGTACATATTATCCTCGCTAAGGTAATCGCTCCAGGAGTCTAGAATCGTTACGTCGCCTGCTAAAATCCCGCGCTCGGCATCGTTGAAGGCGTATTCTATGAAGGGTCCGTTCAGATACCTATACAGCGAGCTTGACTTGAAGTCCCATACGTCTCCATTCTCGTTGAATTCCATCTCATCGATGCAATGCTCGGTCATGAGGAGAGCCCTGTCGCCCTCCTTGTGGAGGACTATCCATTCAATCGGTTGGCCCTCGATATCCTTTCCTGTATAAGCCGAGAGCTCGCCCGAATATGTTCCCAGTTCGACGGTCTGCTCAATCGCGACGCTTTCGATTTTCTCCTGCTCCGCCTTCATGTCCGCCCTTGCTTCGAGCATGGACGGCAGGGGCGAGATGGCGACCATGACGGCAAGCAGGACGATGCCCGCGACAGCCGCGACGGCTATTTTCTTCCTCCTTTTGGAGAGGTTCGCAATCTTCGCGCCGGCCTCTCTTGCCTTCTCGCCCGAGTCCCCGTATCCCTGCTCGGCCAGCCTCTCGAGGCTTTCCTTTGCGGCCTCAGCTTCCTTCCTGTTGCCCTTCTCGAGTATCGCGACGCTCGTCTTGTAGACCCTGTCCCTTCTGGATTCATCCAGGAACGCGGCATCTTCCAGATCCGCCAGTTTCTCGCGCACGGCGCCGCAGTTCCAGCAGGTTCCGCGCTTGAGGTTCACCGCCCCGCAGCCGCACTGCCACCATCCCTCGTGCTCGGAATGGACACCCGAGCATTTGCAGGCATCGGCGCCCATCTCGGAGAGCAGGACATCGCGTTCCGACTCCTCGATTCCGTTGAGCGCGAGTGGCGCGGGGTTATCGATGTCGACCGGGTCGTCGAAGGACGTCTCGCAGTCCGCTCGGGTCACAACGGCACGCGAGCCGGTGATAACAGACAGCTTGATTCTCACCGCCTTGGGCCTGAGCACCTCGCCGGCGGGCAGGTCGGCATCTAGGAGCGAGAAGTCGACGTTCTCCGTCTCCCCTCCCTCGCCCTCGAGCCCGACCGTGAACTCTATGCGGCTGATGGGTTTCGTCGATACGTTGACGATCTTTGTCTGGAGGAAGCAAGCTCCCGTCTCGGTGTCCCTGGAGACCTGGACGGCCAGTACCCTGACGGGGCAGAGTTCCTGCCAGGAGGGGTTGGCGTCGCGGTAGACGATCTTGTACTTTGACATGTCTACACCTCGGGCAGGGCGTCTTCATCCGTTTTTGCGCTGGGCGCCGGCGCAGCTCGGTCTGGCAGTGCGCAGACGATCAGGCCGACCATGAGCGCCGTGCCGAAAAGGCCGATGAACCAGAGGATTCCCGCGTCATTGGTGTAATGCCCCTTGGCCCTGGCAATCTTAACGAGCTCCGCCACGCCGCAGATGTTGGCGGCGATCGCCAGGAGAGGCAGGAAGAAGATTATCAGCTCCATAGTTCTCATTTTCGGTCCTTTCTTCTCGGCCGCCAGCTTCGACACCGGCGGTCATCCGTCACTTCCGATAACACCAATTCTACTGTCCTCACCTGCGAATTTGTTGAGCAACAAATTCGATTGAGTGAGCGGTTGATTGCGCCGCGAAGGCGTTTAGTTAATTACGTTTGCCGCTGCGGCAAGACCGATGCAGAAATCTGAAATAGCCCTACGCTCGGCGATGTATCTACAAACCCTGAGCGAAGGGAGCCGCAAATGCATGCAGCGGCAATTAACCTTCGGGGGGGGGTATCTCCTAGGAGAACCCGCCTCCAAGGCCAATCTATCATCGAGTACGTCCTGATCATCGCCATCATCGGCCTGGTGATCGTGTTCGCGGGACCCGGCGTGGCGGGGGCCATCCGCAACCAGTTCAACCTGGTCGGCAACACGGTGAGCAATGGGACGACCGGCGGGGTCGAGGGCGGCGCAACCGGCGGCGGCTCTGCGGGAGCCGATTCCGCGACCGTCCAGGCGGCTGTCGCCAAGGACGCGAAGGACTGGACGCTCGACGAGCAGGAGGCCGTGGCCGAGGACATCGCCGCCAAGGGCGAGGCGTCGCCGGCGTACGCAAAGGCGAAGGCCGCGATGGACGCGGGGACGAAGTTCTCGATGAAGTTGACGAACGGCAAGACGCTCGAGTATCGCATCATCGGTATCAACCACGATGACCTCGGGGACGGCTCCGGTAAGGCTGGGCTCACGTTCGAGGTAACCAACACTGCCATGGACGAGCAGCGAATGAACGCCACGAGCACCAATGCCGGCGGCTGGGAGAAATCGGAGATCCGCGGCCGCCTCAATTCCGGTGACCTCTGGTCGCTCCTACCGATCGAACTCCAGTCCAAGGCGAAGGCCGTCACGAAGATGACCGATAACAAGGGTGGTGGCAGTGCCAGCGCCCCATCGGCCACGACCGATAAAGTCTTCCTGCTCTCGATGACCGAGATCTACGGAGACCGCCAGACCGACGGTACCCAGTACGAGTACTACAAATCCAAGGGCGTGACGTACTCGAACCATTCAGGGGTGTCGTCGAGCTTTTATCACTGGACGCGCTCCGTGGATCCGAGCGGCTCCGCGTACTTCCGCTGTATCTATAGCAACGGTAACTATAACGACTACGGCGCGACGTACTCGTATTGCATATGCCTCGCCTGGTGTTTTTAACCTGTCTTCTAGCTTGTCTTCTAGTTTGTCTAGTGAAAGGCCCGTGCAATCCTGCGCGGGCCTTTCTTTTGGCGATTACTTGAACAATTTGAGGTTCATGGTACAAAGGTAGTCGGTTCGAGGAAAAAGGGGTCGTACTGCGCCTCTCAGAGCGCCTGCCGCACTTCACCTCTATTACCTCTGCGGCGCCCTCGTATAGGGCCCATCCCGCTTGCCGTTTCGTTGCAACCGCTCACTTGTCCACCGGTCAAGTGAACTACTGGAATAAATACAGCGACACGCTTGTCCGTTACAGTCGCTATATCTGTGTAAATCGCCGCGATAAATACAGCCCGTACTCGGCTGTATACCAGCTACGCGTATGTAGATTCATATCGCGTTAATAAATCGGCTCAAGCGCGTGCAAAACGCGCAAGTAGCCGCAAAAGGCGAATATCGCGTAGGTAGATTTTTAGCACCCTGTTGCTTAATCAAAATTAAGCAATTGCTTAGAACAAAAAAGGTCAGGCACTAGGTGCCTGACCTGCAAACTTCTGGTCGGGACGACTGGATTCGAACCAGCGACCCCTTGACCCCCAGTCAAGTGCGCTACCAAGCTGCGCCACGTCCCGAAGCTTTTATTTGTTGCTCTGCTCTCGCTCGCAACAGGGAGTATAATAACCCGAAACTTTGGACTTGTGCAAGAACTTTTTTAATTATTTTTGAGCAAGTCCAAAATTGTATCTGCGAGCTGGGGTTTTGTTAGCACGGGAAGTTCCTGCGTCCCTGCTGTGCTCACGATCCAAGCCTTATTGGTATCAGTTCCAAAGCCCGAATCGGCGCGCGAAACATCGTTGGCGATGATCGCATCGCAGCCCTTGCGGGCCAATTTACGCTCAGCGTACTCCACAACGTTATCGGTCTCGGCTGCAAAGCCAATCACGCACCGCTCTCCCTTTTGGCGCGAGAGCTCAGCCAAAATATCGACCGTCTCGACCAGTTCGATGCGATCCAGACGCTCGTTGGCCTTTTTGAGCTTATGGTCGGCAGGGGCTGCGGGCGTGTAGTCAGCGACGGCAGCCGCACAAATGGCCGCATCGGCCGTCTGGAAGGCGCTGAGCGCTGCCTGCAGCATCTCTGCGGCGGTTTGCACGCGTACGCACTCCACGCCGTGGGGAACATCGAGCGACGTCGGTCCCAGCACGAGCGTGACCGCAGCACCGCGGCGAGCAGCCTCCCCTGCCAGGGCGATACCCATCTTGCCCGAAGAGCGGTTGCCAATGAAGCGCACCGGGTCGATCGGCTCATGCGTGGGGCCGGCGGTAATCACGATGCGCTTACCCGCCAGGTCCTGAGGCGCGGGGTTGAGCACCTCACAGACAGCCTCGACGATGTCCTCGGGCTCGCTCATGCGTCCCGTGTCCACGTCGCCGCAGGCAAGGTAGCCGCTGCCGGGTCCCACCACATGCACGCCGCGGTCGCGCAACGTGGCCATGTTGGCCTGCGTCGCCGGAGCCTTCCACATGCCGTTATTCATAGCGGGTGCGATCACGATGGGTCGCGGCGTGGCGAGCAGCGTGGTGGAGATGAGGTCGTCGGCGATGCCATTGGCCATCTTGGCGATGATATTGGCCGTCGCGGGCGCCACGACCACCAGGTCGGGTTCCTGCGCCAGCGAAATGTGATGGATGGGGTCGAAGGGATCGTCGAATAGGCCCACGGCAACGGGCTCGTTGGTGAGCGCACGGAAGGTGAGTGGGCCCACAAACTCCGTGGCATGCTCGCTCATAACAACCTTGACGCGCGCACCGCGCTTTTGCAGCAGGCGCACGATATTGCACGACTTATAGGCGGCGATCCCGCCGGTAATGCCCAGCAGGATCGTTTTTCCCTCAAGTTGCATTGAATTGTTGGATGCCGCCGTCATCGCTAGGCTTCCTCGCTCGGGAGTACCAGGAGGCGGTGGCAGTACGGGCAGTGCGTAATTGACCTACCGTCGTGGTTGAGGTCGTTCATGGACGAAGCCTGCAGCGCGGTGTGGCAGACCGTGGGGATGTTACCCTGGATGGTCTCGACGGCCAGGCCGCGGAACTGCTTGAGTAGACGCTCGTAGTCGGTGAGCACGTCGGCCGGCAGCGTAGCGGCAAGCGCGGTGCGCTCCTTAGTGGCGGCGTCAATCTGAGCCTGCAGGTCGGCAGCCTTGGCGCGGGCGGCCTTGGTATCGGCCTTCACGCCCTCCTCAAACTTGGCGATGATTGCCTGTGCGCGGGCCTCGCGGTCGAGCGCCTCCTTATGGGCGATAACGACATCCTTGCGGGTGTGCTCAATCTTGTCCAGACGCTTGGCCAGGGTGGCGAGTTCATTCTCCAGGTCCTGAACCTCGCGGTAGTCGGAGCCGTCGACGTGGCGCTTCTTGGCAGCCTCGATGGCGTTGTTGGTCTGAATCTCGGTGGTGTTGAGATCGCCCAGCTCAATGTCCAGGTCCTTGCGCTGGGCGTAGAGCTTGGTCATCTCGGACTTGAGTTTTACATAGGTCTTACGCTTTGATGCGAGCTCCTTGAGCTCCGGCATATTGGCAAGTTCGCTCTTGTTGCGGGCGAGCTCCAAATCGATCTGTTGCAGCTTGAGTAGCGTAGCGCCGGCGCTCATAAGTTCTCTCCTTTTGTCACAGTCCACCATTGGCAAGGGTTCAGTATTTTAATCGCATGACGGGGGTCCATCCCGGCGTCAACTGCAGAGTTCATCAAGATATCCACGAACGGCTCCTCAGAGCGGTCGTGGCCGAGCAAGATCACCGGCATTCCGCGCAAGGCAAGGTCTTGCGCCACGTGGTAGCCGGCCTCTCCGGTCACAATAACATCTGCGCCTGCGGCGATGGCAAGCTCACCAAAATCGCCGAGGGAACCGCCCAGAATGGCGACGGTGCGGCACGGGTGCTCGGCTTCGCCCCATACGCGCGGGTCGCTGCCATAGGCTGTGGCGGCACGGTTGGCGAGATCGCGCAGGCTGTAGACGTCGTGGAGGGTCGCGAGTGCGCCCAGACCGGTGAGCTCAGGCTCGCCCACATGCTCCAGCGAGCTCATGGGCTCAGCGCCCAGCAACTCACTCAGGCGAACGCGCACCTCGTGCGATCGGTCCAGGTTGGTGTGAAGCGAGATGATGCTCACGCCGCAACGAGCTGCCTCGTACAACACAGCGCTGCATTGGGGACGCGATATATCCGCCGGGCAAAACGCCTCGGGCGCCTTGATATAAATGGGATGATGCGTCAGCAGCACGTTGGCGCCGGCCTCGAGAGCACGGTGCACGTTGGCCTCGGTAGCGTCAAGTGCACAGGCAACACCGGTGATCTCAGCGGCGGGATCTCCCACAGATAAACCAACATGATCCCAACCCTCGGCGTCCGTCTTGGGATAGCGTGCCAGCAGGGCGCGCTCAAGGTCGGCGACGATCATGCGGCACCCACGATCGACAGCAGCGTCTGGGCAAAGTTGTCCAGGTCGGAAGGGTTCACGCGGTCATCAAACGAGATGCGCAGTGCGCCCAGCGCCTGCTCGCGACCAATGCCCATGGCGCTGAGCACGTGGCTCGGGTCCATGCTGCCGCTCGAGCAAGCTGATCCGGCCGATACCTCAAACCCGGCGGCATCGAGCTTGATGATGAGCTCTTCGGAGTCCATGCCGTCAACGTAGATTGAAACCATGCCTGGCAGACGATCTGCCTGCGCGTAGTCGCCCATCGTGGCGTGAATGCGAGGATGGGCCGTAAGCGTGGCATAGAGATTATCGGACAGGGCCTGCAGTGTCGCTCGCTCCTGGGCCACGTGGGGCGCCAGCGTGTGGGCGGCAGCGGCAAAAGCCAGCTGCGTGCGCAGATCCTGCGTACCGGCGCGACGTCCTGCTTCCTGTCCACCGCCAAAGATGCGCGGACGCAGCGGCGTGCGGTTCTTAAGGTAGAGCGCACCGGATGCCACGGGGCCGCCAATCTTGTGCGCGGCAACGGTCATGGCATCGACGCCCAGCTCGGTGACATCGAGCGGAATATGCAAGTAGCCCTGGATGGCATCGGTGTGAAACAAGGCACCGGCAGCATGTGCGGCGGCGGCCAGCTCGCGGATAGGCTGCACCACGCCGCTCTCGTTGTTGGCGACCATAATGCTCACGAGCGCCACGTCGTCGCCGAGCAGCTCGACAAGCGTGGCGGGCTCAATGTAGCCCGCGCGGCAGGGCTGCACCAGGTCGACGGTAAAGCCGGCGGCACGCAGCAGCGGCAGGTTGTCCAGAATCGAATCGTGCTCGATGGCCGAAACGATTACACGATCGCGCTTGCGATCGCGCTGACGAGCGCCCTCGGCAAGACCGAGCAGCGCCAGCTGGTTGGCTTCGGTGCCGCCGTTGGTCAGTACAATCTCGGACGGGCGGACGCGCGCGCCAAAGCTGCGGGCGATCTCGCGACGTGCAACCTCCAGACGCGCGGCAGCCTTGCGGCCGAGCGAATGCAGCGAGTTGGGGTTGACGCCGGCAAGCTCGCTGTCGTCGTACTCGCGCTGCGCAAGGAGCGCCTCGGCGCGCATGGGCGTCGAGGCGGCATAGTCAAGATTCACGGGTATGCGGTTTTGACCTGCGGTCATAAGGGTTTATGCCTCCTGTGCGGCCTCGTTGCCCAGCTTCTGCAGCAGGGCAACCTCGGCAGCGGGATCTTCGGACTTAAATACGGCAGAACCGGCCACGAGCACGTTAGCGCCGGCCTTGACGACCTCGGCAATGTTCTTGGGAGAAATGCCACCGTCGACCTCGATGAGGGGCGAAACGCCGTGACGCTCGCACATGGCCTTGAGCTCGTGAAGCTTTGCGATGGTGCCCGGGATAAAGCTCTGGCCGCCAAAGCCCGGGTTCACACTCATGAGCAGCACCATATCGACGACGTCGATGATGCTCTCGAGCACGCACACGGGGGTGGCGGGGTTGAGCACCACGCCGGCCTTGACGCCGCGCTGCTGCAGATGCGTGAGCGTGCGGTGCAGGTGCGTGGAAGCCTCGTAGTGCACGGTGATCATGTCGGCACCGGCGTCGGCGTACCAATCGACCGTCTCGTCGGGGTTCGTCACCATGAGGTGCGCGTCGACCGGTACATCGGTGGAGCGCTTGACGGCCTTAAGGATGTCAACGCCAAAGGTGAGGTTGCCGGTAAAGTGACCGTCCATAACGTCGAAGTGCACGTAGTCGGCACCGGCGATCTTGTCGAGTTCGCCCTTGAGGTTGGCCATGTCGGCCGAAAGGACAGACGGAGCGATTTTGATGGAACCCATGGTAGAAGCCTTTCTGCGCTAGTCGGTGAGTCCGTAGAACTCTTGAGAAGGGACGCGATCGGTAAGAATCTCGAGCGCCCTATCCAAAGTAACACCGTTGTAGAGCGTTTGCTCCACGGCAAAGGTGAGCGGAATGTCTACGCTCAGTGAACGGGCAAGCTCACTGACGCTGCGGGCCGCGACGGCGCCCTCGACCACCATATGCGTACGTGCCTGGTACTCGTCGAGCGAGACGCCGTGGGCAAACTCGTAGCCAAAGGTGCGGTTGCGCGAATGCTCGGAGGTGCAGGTGGCAATGAGGTCACCCATGCCGGCAAGACCCATGCAGGTCATGGCTTGACCGCCGCGGGCGTGCACCAGACGGCTGATCTCGGCCAGGCCGCGCGTCATGATAAGGGCAAGCGTGTTGTCGCCCGCGCCCGAGCCGGCGGAGATGCCGCATACGATGGCGATGACGTTTTTCATGGCGCCGCAAACCTCGACGCCGGTCATATCCTGCGACAGGTAGATGCGGAAGGCCGTGGACAGCAGCAGCTCCTTAAAGGTCTCCCCTACCTGCGTATCTTTGCTGGCGATGACGGCGGCAGAGAGCCCACCGCGGCAAATCTCCTCGGCATGGTTGGGGCCCGAGAGGGCCGCCACACGCCGCTCGTTGCCGATCTCGCTGGCAATGACCTCGCTCATGAGCAGGCCAGACTCGGGCTCAATGCCCTTGGTGAGGCAGAGCACCGGGGTGTCGGTGGCGATACAAGGTGCCGCCTGATGGCATACGCTGCGCAGGTGCGTGGAGGGCACGGCAAAGATGATGGCCTCGACGCCGTCGAGCGCCTGGGCCAGATCCGTCGTGGCGACGACGTTTTCCGGCAGCACGTAATCCACCAGATACCGGGGGTTGCGATGCTCGCCGTTAATGCCGGCGGCCGTCTGTTCGCTATGGGCCCACATGGTCACGCGCTCGGCTCGCGCGGCGGCAAGGCCGGCGACGGCGGTTCCCCAGGAGCCGGAGCCAATCAGCGCAACATTCATGACTCTCCCCTACTTATCGTCGGGCTCGGTGACGCGCTTGGTAAACGAGAGCTTGGACTCCTTACCCGTCATGAGCTTTTTGATGTTCGCGCGATGGGCCCACACCACGGTGATGCCGATCATCGCCATGCAAAACTTAAGTCCCAGGCTGCCGTACGGAAAGACCGCGCAGACGGCGATGGGAAGACCGATGGCCGCGGCAAGCGAGCCTACCGACACAAACTTTGTGATGGCGACGGCCACGATAAACATGCCCAGCAGCGACAGGCCAATAGGCCAGTACCAAGCGAGGATGACGCCCAGACCAACCGCGATACCCTTGCCGCCATGGAAGTTGAGGTAGGGCGAGAAGATATGGCCCCACACGGCCGCCAGGCAGATGACGCCGAGCATCCAGTCGCCGGGAGCGCCGGGGGCCATAATGCTCACGGGGAAGCCATAGCCCACGCCCGCGATGAGCGGACGGGCGATAAGGACACAGATGGCGCCCTTAAGGCAGTCGAGCAACAGCGTGAGCGCGGCCACCTTAGGGCCGGCCACGCGCAGGGCGTTGGTGGTGCCGATGTTGCCGGAGCCCGCCTTGCGAATGTCGGTGTGGTTGAACACGCGGCCCAAGATCAGACCAAACGGAATCGCCCCGATAAAGAACGAGAGCACGGCGCAGATGGCGGTCAGCAGAATCGGATTATGCATCCTTTTGCTCCTTCTTCCTAAAGAAGAGTCGAATGGGCGTGCCGGCAAAGTCGAAGGTCGAGCGCATGCGGTTCTCTACGTAGCGCTGGTAGGTGTCGTTGACCAGGTCGCTATGGTTGACGAAGAACGTGAACGTCGGCGGGTTGACGCCCGTCTGGGTCACGTAGTGCATGCGCAGGCGGCGCTTGCCGTCCACCACGGTATGACCGAACTCGCGCAGGTCGGTAAGGAACGTGTTGAGGCGCGATGTGCTGATCTTTTGCGAGCGCGTCTTTTCGGCGGCGTCTACCATTGCCCAGATCTTCTCGACGCTGCGGCCGGTCAGGGCAGAGATGCGCAAGTACTGGGCCCAGGGAGCCATGACGCCCAGACGGCGGTCGATGGTCTCCATGCAGGCCTCGCGCTTACGGTCGTCGTCGAGCAGATCCCACTTGTTGAGCAGCACAACGATGGCGCAGCCGCGCTCGATGGCAAGAGCCATGACCTTCTGGTCCTGTTCGGTAACGCCCACGGAGGCGTCGACGACGAGCAGCGCCACGTCGGCGCGGTCGATGGCGCGCAGGCCGCGGACCATCGAGTAGTACTCGATGTTCTCGTACACGGTGCTCTTCTTGCGGATGCCCGCGGTGTCGACCATGCGGTAGTGCTTGCCGTTGCGCTCCACGACGGTGTCGATGGCGTCGCGCGTGGTGCCGGCAATGTTGGACACGATAGAGCGGTCGGCGCCCAGGATGCGGTTGAACAGCGAGGACTTGCCGGCGTTGGGGCGGCCGATGATGGCCACGTTCAGCGCATCGGGGAACTCATCGGCGACCTCGTCCTCTTCCTCCGGAAGCAGGGCCACGATATCGTCGAGCAGGTCGCCCGTGCCATGACCATGCAGGGCCGAGAGCGGCGTGGGCTCACCGATGCCGAGCGAATAGAACTCCCAGATGCTGTCGTTCTCGCGATCGGGGTTGTCGAGCTTGTTCACCAGCAGAAAGACCGGCTTGTCGCAGCGCTTGAGCATGCGGGCGACCGACTCGTCCTCCTCGGTGACGCCGGTGCGGCCGTCGACCACAAACAGGATGACGGCGGCTTCCTCGGCGGCGGCGAGGGCCTGGTCGCGGATGGACGTGGCAAAGACGTCGTCGCTCTTGAGCGGCTCGATACCGCCCGTGTCGACGATGGTGAACTCGCGGCCGTTCCAATCGGCCGTGTGGTATGAGCGGTCGCGCGTGACGCCGCGAGACTCGTGGACGATAGCGTCCGAGGTCTGGGCCAGGCGGTTAACGAGCGTGGACTTACCCACGTTGGGGCGTCCGACGACGGCGACGATAGGTTTCATCTGCTCTCCTTTAATGGGTAGGGTCAGCGGAATTAGTAGAGTCGGCAGGCACAATGCCAAGGATGTGCTCCAGGGTATCGAGCAGCTCATGCGGCATGGTCGACACCACATGAACCTCGGCGCCGCGACTGGTAAGGCTTGCGAGTAAATCGTCACGATGATACTCGTCAAGCGTCATGCCGTCAGCGTTGAACATGAGCTTAGGCACAAAGAGCATAACCCCCGACAGATCTTGGGGCAGCTGCTCCAGAATGTCACACGCGACGATGAGGCCGGTCACGTCCACGTTGCCGCCAAAGTAGCGGTTCTTGATGGCTGTGACGGTGCCGCCGAGACCATGCGGCGACTCCACAAAGCGTGCCACGGTGTCTCGCGCGCTGGCGCCGGAGAGGCACAGCAGGTTCTGGCTGCGGGCGGCGATGGCCTCGCGGACGCGGGCCAGTCGCTCGGCATCGGTAGCCAGCACGTCGTCGGTCTCGTCCAGATACGAGCGGATCATGCCGATGCCGTCGTAGTACTGCGGGTAACCGTCGTAAAAGTCCGCCTCGGGAGGATCGATGCCGGCGTCCAGATAGAACTCGTCGCTCATCTGGAAGGTGTGGCGGCCAAAGCGCTCGAAGGCACGGTCCTGGAAAGGCCGGATCATGGCAATGGTTTCGCGTGCGAGCTCGGGCTTGTCACTGTAGGACCAGCTAAAACGGTTCTGATGTTTGGTAAAGCCCAGCGGCACAATGCCCAGGCTGGTGATCTGCTCGTGCTCCTCGCAGTAACGCAGGGTCTTTTCCAGCTCCTCGCCGTCGTTCATACCGGGGCACAGCACGATCTGCGCGTGAATCTCGATGCCGGCGGCCATGATGGCCTCGAGTACGTCCATGCCGCGCTGGGCGTTGCGGCCCATCATGCGGCGGCGAACGTCGGGGCTCACGGCGTGGACCGACACGTTCATCGGACTCATGTTGCGATCGATAACGTTTTGCACGTCCTCGTCGGAAAGGTTCGTGAGCGTGACAAAGTTACCCTGCAAAACGCTCAGGCGGTAGTCGTCGTCGCGAATGTAGAGCGTGGAGCGACCGCCCTTGGGCAGCATGGTCATAAAGCAGAACACGCAGGCGTTGACGCAGGTGCGCATGCCGTCAAAGATGGGGCCGTCGAACTCAAGGCCCCAGTCCTCTCCCGGGAAGCGGTCGAGCTCCACGGGGGTGACAGTGCCGTCGCGCGGATCGAATACCTCCAGCTCGACGGTGTCGTCGTCTGCCTCCCAGAGCCATACGATCATGTCAGTGAGTTGCTCGCCGTTGACCGTGAGCACGCGCATGCCCGGCTCGATACCCACATCCCATGCGGGCGACTCGGGACGCACGTTCTTTACGAGCGCGCCCTCACCCGGCTCGGGGTCGCGGCTGCGCCCGTAATCGGCCACCTCGGCGGCGTATGCGGGTACGGTCTGGTCCATGATTAGCGGCAAAGCTCCTTGATACGCTCTACGGCGCGTTCGATGTGTTCTTGCGGGGTGGAGGCTCCGGCAGTGATGCCAATGTGGCGCGCGTTGGCAAACCACGCGGCCTGGAGCTCCGAAGCTTCCTCGATGTGATGCGTGTGCTCACAGGCATCAGCGCAGATCTGTGCCAGGCGACGCGTGTTGCCCGAATTTTTGCCGCCCACGACGACCATGCAGTCGCAGCGGTTGGCGAGGGTTGCGGCTGCCTGCTGGCGCTCGCTCGTGGCTGCGCAAATGGTGTTGATCACACGCAGTTCCTGCACGCGCGGGGTGATGGAGGCCACAACCTCGGCCAGGTTCTGCGCGGTCTGGGTGGTCTGCACAACCAGACCCACCTTGCCCTTGAGTGGCAGCGCGTCCGCATCGGCGGCACAGCTCACGACCTGTGCGTCATCACCAGCATGGCCAAGAATGCCCTCGACCTCGGGGTGACCCGGCTCTCCCACGACGATCACGCGGTAGCCCTCGCGCACCAGACGCTCGGCCGCCACGTGGACCTTCTTTACGTAGGGGCAGGTGGCGTCGACCACATCGAGGTCGCGCTCGCGAGCGGCATCGATGACCTGCGGCACCACGCCGTGCGCGCGGATGATCACGGTGCCCGACGCGGCGTCGTCCAAGGTCTCGGCCAGACCGACGCCTGACTCGGCGAGCTCGCGCACCACGATGGGGTTATGGATGAGCGGACCCAAGGTATGGACCTGATTGCACTCCCCTGCCTGCGGCGCAGCGGCCAGCGCCATATCGAGCGCACGCTGTACGCCGTAGCAAGTGCCGGCGTGGGCGGCGATCTCGATGTTAGGCGCGCCGTCCTGGTCGGACGTAGTCGCGGCTGTGTTCGTCACGTTCTCGCTCATGGCTAGAACCTGCCCGGATGCTCGGCGCACAACTCGTCGCGCATCTTATATACACGGTTCATGGCCTCGGACTCAAACCAGGCCAGGCGCTCCGTGCGCTTAAGCCCGGCCGGCGCGTCCGAAAGCGAGACGGCCTTGCCGGCACGAATCCAGCATTTTTTAGGACGCATGAGCTTTTTGCCCGCGGGCGTGATGTCGGACCAGCCGCAGATGGCGAGCGGGTTGACGGGCGCCTTGCCCATCTGGGCGATGAGCGCAAAACCGCCGTGGACCTCGGGCTTGATCTCGCGCGAGCGGATGCGCGTGCCCTCGGGGAAGATCAGGACGTCCTCGCCGCGCTGTAGCGCATGCTGGGCGGCGCGCAGGCACTTCATATCGGCAGTACCGCGCTCTACGGGGATGCCGCCCACGCGGCTAAAGGCCCAGCGTACAATCTTGCTCTTCGCGAACTCGGACTTAAAGATGGGGCGGATGCGGCGGCCGCCAAAGAACAGCGCCGTCTCCACGGCCAAGAGCTCGGCCATCGAGGTGTGGTTGCAGATGACCACGCTACCGCGACCTTCCTGGCGCTCAAACAGCAGGTCGGCGTCCTCGACCTTCCAGCGCCACATGAGCTTGGAGAAGGCCCATAGAATAGCCATGACCACCACGACGACGGCGCGGATGAGCGCAGGGAACTCGGCGTAGGGGGCGTTGTAGTAATCCTCGGGCGTCTGCTTAAACAGGCGCATGAGTTACCTCCTTTGGTTGATGAGGTCCTCGATAATGCGTACGACCTCGTCGATGGTGTGGGCGGTGGAGTCGACGTGCACGGCGTCCTCGGCGGGCACGAGCGGTGCGACCTCGCGGCTGCTGTCGAGTTTATCGCGCTGCTTGAGGGCGTCGAGGGTTTCGTCGACCTCGGCCTCGAGCTGCTCGGCAGTAAGCGGCTGGGCGTCGTTTTGGTGGCGCTGCAGCACGCGGCGGCGGGCGCGCTCACGCGGGTCGGCGGTCAGGAACACCTTGACCTGCGCGTTGGGAAATACGACGGTGCCGATGTCGCGACCCTCGGCCACGATATCGCGGTCCTCGGCGGCGCGGCGCTGGTGAATGAGCATGGCGGCGCGCACGCCCGGGTAGGCCGAGACCTTGGATACGTTGGCGTCGACCTGCGGGGTACGGATGGCGGCCGAAGCGTCCTGGCCGTCAATGGTCAGGCGCGTGTCCTCGCCGGTACCATTGGTAAAGCGAATCTCGATCTGCTCGGCGAGGGCGTCGATGGCCGCCTCGTCGTCCAGGTCGATACCGCGGTCGAGCGCGGCGAAGGTGACGGCGCGATACATGGCGCCCGTGTCGAGCTTGTTAAAGCCCAGCTGGCGGGCGATCTCCTTGGCGATGGTGGACTTGCCGGAACCGGCGGGGCCGTCGATGGCGACGATCATGCAATACTTCCTTTCGGTGGTTGACGTGCTGGTATGGTTCGCGGGCGTCGGGGCGCGGCGGATTGCTTAGCCCGTGTAGCGCTCGCGGTAGGTGTTGCGCTTGGGCGCGGAGCCGTGGCTGCCGTGGTGGCGCGTGCGGCTCGCGGTGTTGGTCGCCGGCGCGGTGCCGCGCTTGGATGCGGCCTGCTTGGGCGGGGTGCCGCCGGCCTTGAGGATCTGCACTTCGCGCTCGGTGAGCTCGCGCCACGAGCCCTTGGACACGTCCTTGAGTTCCAGGCCGGCGAAGTTGCAGCGATGCAGGCGAATCACCGGGTGGTGGATCTTGCTCAGCATGCGCTTGACCTGGTTCTTGCGGCCCTCGCGGATGATGACCTCCACGGCGGTGGTGCCGGGCTTTACACCCTGCGGAGCCACGGCCTCGGCTTCGCGCGCGTTGATGACGCGGCAGATCGCCGGCTGGCACAGGCCGTCGTCGAGCTCGATGCCGCGGCGGAGCGGTTCCAAGTCGCGATCGGTCAGGTGGCCGTCCACGAGCGCCTGGTAGGTCTTGTAGACGTGCTTGCTGGGGTGCAGCAGGTCTTGCGACAGGTCGCCGTCGGTGGTAAAGAGCAGAAGGCCCGTGGTGTCGCGGTCCAGGCGACCCACCGGAAAGAGCCCCGGAAAACGGTCGCGCGGGACCAGGTCGGCCACGCAAGGGCGCTCCTGGGGATCGCTCATGGTGGTGAGGTAGCCGGTCGGCTTGTAGAGCATTAGGTACACGGCACCCTGGTTGAGCTTGACAGGCATGCCGTCGACCTCGATATGGTCGCGGTCGACGTCGACCTTGGTCCCCAGCTCGGTTGCGACCTGGCCGTTGACGGTCACGCGGCCAGCGGTCATCAGGTCCTCCGAGCCGCGGCGGCTCGCCACGCCCGCGCGCGCCAAAAAGCGCTGCAGGCGCATGGTGTGCGGGTAGACGGGCTGGGTGCCGCCTGTGGGCGCCGTAGCGCCCGCGACGCGTGCGGTGCGCGTCTCCCCTGCTTCGTTAGTCCTCGTCATGCAAATCCTCCGAGGTGTCACCGGTGGGCAGAAGCTCTGCGTCATCGGTGTCCTCAACATCGGTATCGAGCAGTTCGCGCTCTTCGTCCAGGTCTTCGGCCTGCTCCTCAAGCGTGGACTGAATGCTGCGGCCGCTCAGACGCTCGCGGATAAACTGGCGCGACTGCTCGTCGGGGGCAAACTGTTCCAGATCGGGCAGGTCGCGAGTGGAGCGCAGGCCGAACTTTTCCAAGAAAGCGTTGGTCGTGCCGTAGATGATGGCCTGACCGCGCTCGGGGTCGCGACCGAGCTCGCGCACCAGACCCTTGTCCACGAGCGACGCGATGACGCCGTCGGAGTTGACGCCGCGGATGCCCTTGACCACCTCGCGCGTGACGGGCTGGTGGTAGGCGATGACGGCCAGGGTCTCGAGCGCCGCCTGCGACAGTTTTTGTGTGTCCCAGCTCAGCACGTAGGCCTCGACCACGTCGTGGTAGGCGGGGTGCGTAAACAGGCGCCAGCCACCAGCGACCTCGCGCAGCTGAAAGCCGCGATTGGCCTCCTCGTACTCAACCTTAAGCTCGGCCAACAGCGACGCGCACTCGCCGGGGGCAATATCCAGCGCACTTGCCAGCGCGGGTGCGCTCACGGGGTCGCTCGAGACCAGCAGCAGCGCCTCGAGGGCGCCTTTGAGGCTGTTTGCCTCCAGCGTTGAAAGGGTTGACATGGTTGCCGCTCCTATTCGGTGAGCTCGGGGTCCTCGCCGGGCACGTAAGCCTCGGCGCCCTCGACTCGGTTGATGCAGATGGTTCCAAAGATCTCGTCCTGGCTCAGCGTGAGCGAGCCGCGTTTGGCGAGCTCGAGCATGGCCAGGAAGGTGACGACGAGCTGCTCGGTGGTGGCGTCGCCGTCCAGCAGCTCGCGGAAGGTGCAGGTTTGGTGCGCCATGGTAAAGCGGTCGACCGAGGCCACCGTCAGGTCGAGCGGCACGCGATGCGGCGCCACGTGCTCGGCCTCCAGCAGGAAGGTCTGGCGCTTGCCGTCCAGGTCTGCGCAGATAACGGCCAGGCCGCGCAGGGTGATGCCGGCCAAGTAGTCGGGCATAAGGCCCAAAAACTCGGGGTCGGGGCCGGCCACGCGCGGATGCATGCGGCTCTCGGCCTGCATGCGCGCGCCAAGGGCCGCCGCCGCGCCTTTAAACTGCTTGTAGGCGATCAAGCGCTGGATCAGGACCTCGCGCAGGGCATCACCGTCGAGCGTGCTGAGCTCCTCGAGGTCTTCGTCGAACTCGTCATCGTCGTCATCGGCTTTGCGCGGGGCCTCCTGCGGCACCAGAGAGGCAGCCTTGATGTCCAAAAGGGTTGCCGCGACCAGCAAAAAGTCGCTCGCCACGTCCAGGTCCAGCGCCTCGATGCGCTCGGCCTCGGCCAGGTATTGCTCGGCCACCTCGCTGATCGAGATGGCGCCGATATCAACTTTTTGGCGGGTTACCAGCTGCAGCAGCAGGTCGAACGGTCCGCTGTAGACCTGCGTCGACACGCGATACGACATATTCGACCTCCTTTGACGGCGCCTTCGCGGCGCGGTTTGGGTGCATGTTACGACCGTTTTGCACGGTCGACCTATAAGTTTACCTTAGATGCCGGCGATTGCGAAGTTGAGCAGCTGCTCAGCAAGCGGATACACGGTAACGTCGAAATACCGGCCGATCACGTCGATGCCGGTCCACATAGGCAGCAGGTACAGCACCAGGATGAGGATGGGCATAGCGTATTGCTGCAGACGGTAATAGTTGTTGAGCGCCTTGCCCTTGAGGAAGGGCACGATGATCGACGAGCCATCGAGCGGCGGGATCGGGATGAGGTTAAAGAACGCGAGTGACAGGTTGACCACGATAAACGTGGCGCCGAAGTTCATGATTTGCGACGCTACGGCAAAGGATATGCTTGCATAGAGGTTGCCGTACGTTGCGTGCATGAGGGCGGACGCGAGGCACGCGAGGGCGATGTTCGACGCGGGGCCGGCCACGCTCACCAGGACCTCGTCGCGTTTGGGGTGCTTGAGGTTGTTGAGGTAGACGGGCACGGGCTTGGCGAAGGCGAACACGGGACCGCCGGCGGCAAGCATGAGCAGCGGCAGGATGATGGTGCCAAACAGGTCGATGTGGTTGAGCGGGTTGAGCGAGACGCGGCCGCGCGAACGGGCCGTCTTATCGCCGAGCGCCCAGGCCGCCGCGGCGTGTGCGCTCTCGTGGATCACGATGCCAACGATGACGGCGACGGCGCTCGCGAGCAGTTTCATGAGGTAGCTGCTGGACATGACGCTCCCCTAGCGGACGCGGCGCGAGGCGCGCGTGAGCAGGTAGTCGGCTACAAACAGAATTACGGCAACGATGGCATAATCCAGGCGGAACACGCCGCCAAAAGGCGATGTGATGACGCCGTAGCCGGCGATGGCGCTCGGAAGCGCGCGCGAAAGCTCAACGACAAAGCCCACGATCTGCAGCTTGGCGGTGAGGCCGCTAAAGCACAGCAGCACAGTCATCGCACTCATAAAAATGCCGCAGATGCGACAGGCGATGGCGATGATGCTCATCGCCACGGCAGCGGCCTTACGAGAGTTCACGCGCGGTCTCCTCTTCGATCTGGGTGGAAAGCTCCAGCCATTCGTCCTCGAGCTTGGGCAGCTCTTGCTTAAGGCCGTTATATTCCCCCAGCGCGGCGTTGAACTTGTCCTGATCGGCATAAAGCTCTTCGCTTGCCATCAATTCCATAAGCTCGTCATAGCGGGCGCGCTTTTTTTCGAGCTCGGCCTCGATCTTCTTGAGCTGGTTGCGCACGCCCTTGAGCTTTTTGTTGAGCGCGGCGCGAGCCTGGGCCTCGGCGCGCTTTTGCTCCTTGGTCTTTTTGCCCTCGGCCGGCTTGGGGGCGGCAGCGCTGGGCTGGGTGAAGCTGGTCGGCTTGGCTGCCTTGGTCGCGGCCGGTGTGCTCTCCGTGGACGCCTCGGCGGCGGCGCGGGCCGCAAGGTCCTCGCGCTTGTAGAGGTAGTAGTCGTAGTCGCCGTCGTAGACCGTTACCTTGCCATCGCGGATGTCGATGACGCGGTTGGCCACGGCGCGTACCAGGTGCTCGTCGTGGCTGATCAGCACGATAGTGCCGGGGAAGTTTTGCAGGGCGTTCTCGAGCATGTCCACCGAGTCGATGTCCAGGTGGTTGGTGGGCTCGTCCAGGCACAGGAGCGCCTCGGGGGCCACAAGCATCTTGGCCAGGGCCAGACGCGCCTTTTCACCTCCGGAGAGGACGCGAACCTGCTTCTCGATGGAGTCGTTGTCGCTAAACAGGAAGGCGCCCAGCAGACTGCGCTGCTGCGGCACGGTCCACTTGGGCGTGACGGTGTCGATCTCTTGCAGGACGGTGTTGGACTCGGTCATGCCCTCGAGCGCGTGCTGGGCGTAGTAGGCCACACCCACGTTGTTGCCCAGATCGCGGGTACCGGTAGTGGGCGGCTCCAGACCGGCGAGGATCTTCATGAGCGTGGACTTGCCGGCGCCGTTGGGGCCGACGAGCGCCACGTGCTCGCCGCGGTAGAGCTTGAGGTCGATGTCGCTGTAGATGTGCTTGTCGCCGTAGGACTTGGATACACCCTCCAGGCCCACGACCATGTCGCCGGAGCGCGGCGGGTCAGGGAACTTAAAGTCGATGTGCTTGTGGCCCTCGGGTAGGATGACGAGCTCCTTTTTGATCTGCTCGATCTTGCGGATGCGCTCCTGGGCCTGGGCTGCCTTGGTGGGCTTGTAGCGGAACTTGTCGACGAAGACCTGCATATGGGCAATGTCGCGCTCCTGGGCGGCGCGCTTGGCGCGCATCTGCTCCAGGTTGTCCTCGCGCTGCTTGAGGTAGCTGCTGTAGTTGCCGGTGTAGGTGGTCACACGACGGTTTTCGAGTGCGGCGACGTGGTCGACGCAGGCGTCCATGAAGGCGCGGTCGTGGCTGACGATGAGGACGGCGCCGTCGTAGTTGGCGATAAAGCCGCGCAGCCACTGGACGCTCTCGAGGTCCAGGTGGTTAGTGGGCTCGTCCAGAAGCAGCAAGTCGGGGTGGCGCAGGAAGAGCTTGGCCAGCGCGATGCGCATCTGCCAGCCGCCCGAGAACTCGGAGCACGGGCGCTCAAAGTCGGTGACTTTGAAGCCCAGGCCGGACAGGATCTTGCGGGCGTTGCTCTCGAGCTCGTAGCCGCCCAGGTGCTCAAAGCGGTCCTGGACCTGGCCGTACTCGTTGAGGAGCGCGTCGACGTCCTTGCCCTGCTCGGAGAGCTCGGTGATCTGGGCCTGCAGCTCGTTGGCGCGCTCGCCCATGCGGCGGATTTCCTTGGCGGCGGCCATGACCTCGGCGAGGATGGTGGTGTCCTTTTGCTCCAGATTAGTTTCCTGCTCTAGGTAGCCCACCTGGCAGTCCTTTGCGTACTGGACCTGGCCAGCGTCTGGGCTGTCGATGCCCATGATGATCTTGAGCATGGTGGTTTTGCCGGCGCCGTTTGGGCCCACGAGCGCGAAGCGCTCGCCGGGGTTGATCTGGAAGGACGCGCCGCTAAAGAGGACGCGCGCGCCGAAGCTTTTTTCGATCTTGTCGACCAGGAGGATCATGGTGCCGCCTTTGACCTTGTGTGCCTATATGAAAAAAGGCCCCAACTTGCGTTGGAGCCTCATTCAATGCTCGGGTGGAGACGAGGGGGATCGAACCCCTGACCTCTTGACTGCCAGTCA
>NZ_QRKJ01000020.1:18584-30541 GCF_003471905.1 Collinsella sp. AM16-21 | reverse complement strand
CTTGAAGAAGGGGGAGGCCTCGCGGCCTCCCCCTTTTTTGCGTTTACGGGCTTTTGTCTCACATAGTAGCTGTGTTTTATAACCCTCGTTTGTCGCATCTTCTGTGAACGGGCTACAATAACTTAGTCTGTGCGATATGGAGGTGAACATGGCTGAAGCTGGTATCGGCGTTGATATCGTCGAGATTTCCCGCATGAAATCAATTCTTGAAAAGACGCCGTCGTTTGCTCGGCGTGTGTTTACCGAAGAAGAACGTGCGTATTGCGATGCATCATCGCGTCCCGCTGCTCACTATGCGAGCCGCTTTGCTTCGCGTGAGGCGGTGCTTAAAGCTCTTGGCACGGGTTTTAGTCAAGGCGTGGGTCGCAAGGATGTTTCGGTAACGCGTGATAAACTCGGCAAACCGAAGGCTCTGCTTTCTGGCCGTGCTCTCGAAATCGCCCAGGATTTGGGTGTTGTCGAGGTCGCTCTTTCTATTACCCTTACGGGAGACTTGGCCGTTGCGAATGCCATCGCGATTACCGAAGATGCTCGGCCTAAGCCAAAAGATGAAAAGGTGAGCACCAAGAAACGCGTTGCGCAGACATTTAAAGAGGCTCGCTCTGTATTAGATGAGCTCGAGCAGCTGCAGAATTCAGCATTGACGGAGCACCTGGGCGATGCTTCGCAAGATACGCTAGGAGCATAGATGAAACCGGTTTTGAGTACCGAAGAAGTCGTTCGTCTCGAGGATATCATCGAACGCGAAGGGACTTCGAAGGCCGAGCTTATGGAGCTAGCGGGTGAGTTTGCCGCTAACGAGGTCTTGAAGCTCAATCCCGATCGGGTTCTCGTTTTGGTCGGTTTTGGTAATAATGGTGGCGACGGTTGGGTTGCCGCCGATATCCTGAGCCATAAGGGTGTGGACGTGGATATCGTTTCTCCGGTTGAACCGGATGAGATTCCTGCTGCTCTGGCACGTCATGTTGCTCGTCGTACTGCCGGCCGCGATGTGCACGTTTGCGTCGGCCCCTCGCGTGATGAACTCGAGGTTTTGATCGATAAGGCCGATGTTGTTGTCGATGCCATTTTTGGTACCGGTTTCCACGGGAATCTGCGTGCGCCGTTCTCAATTTGGATTCCTACGGTCAATGAATGCGCCGATTGTGTCGTATCCATTGATGTCCCCTCGGGCCTGAATGCAGAGACGGGCGTTGTTGATGACGACTGCATTCGTGCCGAGCGCACGGTGACGATGATTGCGCCCAAGATTGGTCTGTATAGCGCTGATGGTCCTGAGTATGCTGGCGATTTGATCTGCGGCAATCTTTACGACCGTCTTGACGAGGTCATCGATGATGTCGACCACGCCGCCGAGATTGTCGAGCCCGGTGACTTAGTTGATTACTTTGCTCCGCTACCATCGAATATCGATAAGTATTCCCGTGGCTCCGTGCTTATTGTCGCCGGATCTGCGCAATATCCTGGTGCTGCCATTATGGCGGCCAAGTCTGCAGCTCGCGCGGGTGCTGGTTACGTGGCAGTCGCGGCTCCTGACGCCTGTGCCAATCTCATTCGCATGGCACTTCCTTCGATTCCCGTCTTTGCTATTCCGTCTGATTCCCGCGGCTCCTTTGGCGCCGCTGCGCGCATGACGGTGTGCGAGATCGCAAAGAAGTACAGCTGCGTGCTGTGCGGTCCCGGTATGACGACGTCTGCCGGCGCTATGCAGGTGGTTTCGGGCTTGCTCGAGCTTGATGTACCGCTAATTTTGGACGCCGATGCACTCAATTGCCTTGCTAAGATTGCCATTGACGGTATTGATAGTAACCCCGAGATGTATCGCCGCGAGCAGCCGTTGGTTATGACGCCGCACTATCGTGAGCTTTCGCGTCTGGTTGCCGGTGACGAGGTGAACGACCTTGGTACCGCGATTGCGGCCGCGCAGAAGGTTGTTTGGGCTGCAGGCTCCGACAATCTGGTGGTCATTGCCAAGGGGCCGACGACGGCTATCTGTGGTGTTGAGCGCGTGCTGCTGCCACTCTCGGGTCCGGCTTCTCTGGCAACTGCCGGTTCGGGTGATGTTCTGGCGGGTATTTTGGCCGGCACGCTTGCCACCATGCGCGACGAGATGGATCGTTGGGAGTTGCTGTATTCGTACGCCGTCGCACTTCACAGCTACGCCGGTTTTGCCGCGGCGACGGAGTATGGTGAGAAGAGCGTTATCGCAACCGATCTTATCGACTTGATCGGTCCTGCCATGGAGCTGGCGGCAAAGGATGCGCTCGAAGATCTGGGAATCATGGACGAAGGGTCGGATGACTAATCATGAATAAAGCCGATTTGACGCGCTGGTCCTGGGTCGAGATCGACCGCGGGGCGCTCCGTCGCAACACGAGGGCCTATAAGAACTTGTTGAATCCGCGTCAGCGCCTGTGCTGCGTGGTCAAGGCCGATGCTTATGGTCATGGAGCTGTTGAGTGCGCCAAGATCATGTATTCGGCCGGTGCCGACATGTTTGCCGTGGCGACGGTTAACGAGGGCGTTGAGCTCCGACAGGGCGGGATTACGAAACCCATCCTCATCCTAAGCGAGCCGCCTATCGAGGCCATTCCGACGTTGCTCGAGTTTGATATCATGCCCTCGGTCTATACGTCTGACTTTGCTCTTGCGTATGGCGAATGTGCCGTCGCGGCGGGCAAGGTGGGCAAGTATCATCTCGCCATCGAGACGGGCATGAACCGCATTGGCGTACATTACACGCAGGTGCTCGACTTTGTCCGCGGTATTAATTTCCATCGCGGTATTCAGTGCGACGGCGTATTTACGCACTTCGCCACGGCCGATGAACCTTCGGGCTGGGACTACAAACTGCAGTGTCAGCGCTTTACTGAGGCCGTTCAGGCCATTAAGGATGCGGGCTTTGAGTGCGGTATCGTGCACTGCGCCAACACGCCGTCCTCGATGCTCGATTCTTCAATGCACTTTGACATGATTCGTGCCGGCATCGGTTTGTATGGTCTGCAGCCATGTGAGCTGAGTGGTCGCGTGATGCAGCTTGATCCCGTTATGAGCGTCCATGCGCGCGTGACGCGCGTGGCACACCCTGCGATGGGCGAGGGCGTGGGCTACGGTTTTACCTACCGCGTACCGCGTACGCGCGTTCAGATCTGCACGCTGCCGATCGGTTATGCCGACGGCCTATCGCGTACGCTTTCCAATCGTATGGATGTGCTGTATCGCGGCGAGCGCGTGCATCAGGTTGGCAATATCTGCATGGATCAGTTTATGGTCGCCATTCAGTCCAACCCGGCGCATGAGATTCCCGAGGCCGAGTATGGTGACGAGATGATCATTGTCGGCTGCGATGGAGATGCCGAGATTACCATGGACGAGATGGCGCGCCTACGCGGCACGATTAACTACGAGGTCGCTTGCGGCTTTGGTATGCGTCTCGACAAGGTCTACGTGTAGGAGTCGCTATGGGCGTCATGCACATTCCCGGCCATAGCCATCAGGCGCCGCGTGAGGTCGCACTCGAGGAGATCGAGGCCGTTCTGGGCGATTGTCACCTTTGCCAGCTTTACCAGTCGCGCCACAACATCGTGTTTGGCGTGGGAAACCCCCGCGCTCGCGTGATGTTTATTGGCGAGGCGCCGGGCCGTAATGAGGATTTGCAGGGCGAGCCCTTTGTGGGGGCGGCAGGCGAGGACCTCAACGGCATTTTGTCGCTGGCGGGGCTCAAACGCGAAGACGTCTACATTGCCAACGTGCTTAAGTGCCGCCCGCCGGGAAACCGCAATCCGCGTCCCGAGGAAGTGCTGGCTTGCTCGCCGTTTTTGCGTGAGCAGATTCGAAGCATCTGGCCCGATATCATCGTGACGCTCGGCAACCCCGCGACGCACTTTGTGCTTAAGACCGAGATCGGCATTACTAAGCTGCGCGGCAGGTTCCACCAGATGGGGCATTTTGTGGTAATGCCCACGTTCCATCCGGCAGCAGCGCTGCGCAATCCGGCGTGGCAGGAGCTGCTGGAGGAAGACTTTAAGATGCTGGGCGACTATCTGGAGCGACATCCCGCACCAGAGGACGCCTCGGAATAATAAGGAGCATATATGTCCCTGGAGCGCCTGGGGGTAGGTACTTACAAAACGACTTGCGCTGCCGATACGGAGTACTTTGGCGAGCTAATTGCACCGTGCCTTGAGGACGGCGATGTGCTCATCCTGACCGGTGGCCTGGGAGTGGGCAAAACTCACTTTACCAAGGGCGTCTCGCGCGGGCTGGGCGATGGGCATATGGTTACGAGCCCTACGTTCGCGCTCATGGCCGTTCACGATCAAGGTCGTATTCCGCTGTTTCACTTTGATCTATACCGCCTGGAGCATGCCTACGAGCTCGAGGATACGGGCATTTTCGATGTGCTGGGCTATGAGGGTGCTTGCCTGCTGGAATGGGGCGAACAATTCCAGGACGAGCTGACGGATGAGTATCTTTCGGTGACGCTCAGGCGTGATGAGGGCGACAGCGACGTGCGAACGATAACGCTCGAGGCGCACGGTGACCGCGCAATGGAGCTTTCCCATTTGATTGATAAGGCTGTACAAGATGAGCTTGCATAACGACAACGCGCTGGTGGTGGCGCTCGATACCTCGACCGACATGCTTGCCTGCGCGGCAAGATGGATTGATGGGCAGACGGGCGAGACGAAGCTCGTGAGTGGCGACCACATGTGTCGCCGTCACGCCAACGTTGAGCTCGTGAATACCGTTGATGGCGTGCTGGCTCAAGCCGGTCTGGATCGCAGCGATGTTGGTTGCTACGTGGTCGGCCGCGGCCCGGGGTCGTTTACGGGTGTGCGCATCGGCATCTCCACTGCCAAGGGCCTCGCGCGTGGTGCCAATGTTCCGCTACTGGGCGTGTCGACGCTCGATGCTTGCGCTTGGACGGCGTGGAAGGCTGGCGTGCGCGGCAAGCTTGGTATCTTGGCCGATGCTATGCGCGGTGAGGTATATCCGGCGCTGTATATGCTGGTCGATGAGGGCCCCGAGCGTCAATTTGAGCGCGAACACGTGGTCAAGGCCGCCGTGGCGCTCGATGAGTGGCGCCGAGCAGCGGACTGGGACCAGGTTCAGCTGACCGGTGACGGTCTCGTGCGCTATGGCAAGCTGCTGGGTGAGGACGAGACCGTCCGCTGCGTGGAGCGCGACCTGTGGTGGCCTTCGGGCGAGGGCTTGCTGCTCGCGCACGCTGCGGGTGACGGCGATCCGGCTCGCGTCCTGCCGATTTACACGCGCCTTTCGGATGCCGAGGAAAACGAGCGCAAGCGTCTTGGTCTTGCTGAGAGTGCACAGAGCGAAATTACGGGCGTTGCCGATGAGCTCGCCGGTCGTCATCTGCAGTTCCGTCCCATGGGCGCGGCGGATGCCGAGGGCGCGAGCGCGCTAGAGGCTGCCTGCTTTGAAGGTGCCGGACACAAGGCGTGGACGCCGGGCATGTTCCTGTCCGAACTGGGCGAGGACGTCGCTGCGCCGCGTAGTTGGTGGGTGGCACACGACGACGGCAAGCTGTTGGGCCTTGCCGGCGGTATGGTCGTGGACGGTGATGTGCAGATTCTGGATGTCGCCGTCGACCCGGCACATCGCCGTGAGGGCATTGCCCGCAAGCTGCTGTCGCACGTGAGCTATGATGCCCAGATGCTCGGCTGCACTACGGCTTCGCTCGAGGTCGAGGACGGTAACGAGGGAGCGACCGCGCTTTATAACGCTCTGGGCTTTACCGAGGCTGGCCGTCGCCGCGGCTACTATGGTGCCGGCAAGGACGCCATCGTCATGACGGCTCCGCTGCCCCTGGTGCTTCCGGTCGACAATGCTTCGCCCGAGCCGACGGCGGCAGAGCAGCGCGTATGGCCGCTGCCTGCGCCTGGGCGCTCCGAGGGGGAGCGTGCCGAAATTGAGCGCCGCCGCCTAGTGCTCGCTATCGAGAGCTCCTGCGACGAGACGGCCGTGGCGATTATCGATGCGGATGGCAATATGCTGGCCAACCAGGTGTCGACACAGATTGATTTTCACGCCCGCTTTGGCGGCGTGGTGCCCGAGATCGCCTCGCGCAAACACGTTGAGGTGATTGTGAGTGTCGTGGATGCGGCGCTCGAGGATGCCGCAGCATCGCTTGGTCTTGAGGGCGGAGCCATCGCGCCGAGCGAACTCGCCGCTGTTGGCGTGACACAGGGTCCGGGCCTGGTGGGTGCTCTGGTAGTGGGCGTCGCCTTCGCCAAGGGCTTTGCCTATGCCGCCGGTAAACCGCTCGTGTGCGTCAACCATCTGGAGGGCCATCTGTTCGCCAATCTGCTGGCGCAGCCCGATCTCAGGCCGCCGTTTATCTTCACGCTCGTCTCGGGCGGTCATACCATGCTCGTGCACGTGAAGGCATGGGGCGACTACGAGGTACTTGGTGAGACACTCGACGATGCTGCGGGCGAGGCCTTCGACAAGGTAGCCAAGGCGTTGGGTCTGGGCTATCCCGGTGGCCCCATCATCTCCAAGCTGGCCGAGACGGGCAACCCCAAGGCGATCGATTTTCCTCGCGCGCTTAACAGCAGGGGAGATTATCGTTTCTCGCTTTCGGGTCTTAAAACGGCCGTGAC
The DNA here is from genome assembly GCF_003471905.1 of Collinsella sp. AM16-21. Taxonomy (NCBI): domain Bacteria; kingdom Bacillati; phylum Actinomycetota; class Coriobacteriia; order Coriobacteriales; family Coriobacteriaceae; genus Collinsella; species Collinsella sp. AM16-21. The sequence goes on along the minus strand of NZ_QRKJ01000020.1, from coordinate 23,915 downwards.
GCTCTACATCGAGCAGGAGACCAAGGCCGGGCGCACGATTCACCTGCCCGATCTGGCGGCTTCGTTTGAGGCAGCCGTCTTTGACGTTCAGTACAAGAAGGCCAAAAACGCCCTGCATGCCACCGGATGCAAGGAATACTGCATCGGCGGCGGCGTCTCGGCTAATCCGCATCTGCGCGAGATGATGATCAAGAAGCTTGGGCGTCAGGGGATCCGCGTGACGGTACCGCCGCTTTCGGCGTGCACCGATAACGCTGCCATGATCGCGGAGGTCGCCCGCCGTAAATTCGACCGAGGTGAAATCTCGCCGTTCGACGTCGACGCCGATCCAAACATGACGCTGTAGCTGGTACGGCGCGGTCCCCGGACGGAGGGGCCGGATATAAGGTTTATCGCGAGTTCCGCACGCAAAGAAGGCCACTTAATGTGGCCTTCGTCTTGCGCAGGACTGTAGAGCAGGAAACCTTATATCCGGCCCCTCCGTCCGGGGACCTTTCTGTATCGATATAGCTTCTGAGCTGGTTTGGCGTCGACAACGTCCGGCAAGGTTAGCCAGCTGCGTCGAATTTCCGGCGTGCTTTAGCTGAAAGAAAAAGATGGTGTGCGGAGCTTTGCTCCGCATTTGGGATGGGAGCTCCCGCGGCTCCCGAGGGGCATCTCTCATGCAAAAACTTTTGTTGGGTAAAGTCCGAGGTCAGTGGCGTTTTATACCGAGAATTTCAAAAAAAGTTGAAAATTCATTACAAATTTGCGTTGACTTTAGGTAACTAAAGTTTCATACTGCTTTTCATCCACTGGGGGATGTGAACACGCACGGATCGTTCGCATCATGATTGAAGAGGATTTCTTAGACATGTTCACGCATCAGCTAAACATTATCAGCGTAGTAATTATCTGATGCGGGTTAGCACATACAGCTAGCCCGTACGATAACGGGCGGCTGATGAAGATGAGGGCCGTCGAGCGCAACCGACGGCCCTCATTTTTTATGTCTAGGAAGTTCTTTTTAGAGGAGGAAATGTAATGAACGGAGTTTTGCTCATGGTTGTGGCCGCGGCGGTGCTCGCCTGCGGCTATCTGGGCTACGGCCGCTGGCTGGCCAACAAGTGGGGCGTTGACAAAGAGGCCCTCACGCCGGCCAAGCGCATGAAGGACGGCAAGAGCTTCTCACCCGTCTCCGCTTTTACCGCGTTCTCGCACCAGTTCAGCTCGATCTGCGGTGCTGGCCCTGTCACGGGTACGATCGTCGCCATGGCCTTTGGCTGGCTGCCCGTCGTGCTCTGGGTCCTCGTCGGCGGCATCTTCTTTGGCGCCGTCCACGACTTTGGTGCTCTGTATGCTTCGATGAAGAACAACGGCAAGTCCCTGGCTCAGCTCATCGAGAAGTACATCGGCAAGACCGGCCGTCGCCTGTTCCTGCTGTTCTGCTGGCTGTTCTGCATCATCGTCATCGCCGCCTTCACCGACATGGTCTGCAAGACGTTCATGTTCACCCCGGCCGTTGACGCTTCTGGTGCTGCTACCGGTGCCATCGACTTCACCAAGTCCTATGCCGCCGGCTGCGCTGGTACCATCTCCATCCTGTTCACCTTCGTCGCTATCGCCTTTGGTTGGGCCCAGAAGAAGTTCAACCTCACCGGTGCTACCGAGTTCGTCACCGGCGTGGTCCTCATGGTTCTCATGTTTGCCGTCGGTATGCAGTTCCCGGTCTACCTGGATAAGTTCCAGTGGTTCGCCGTCGTCATGGTCTACCTGGTCTTCGCTGGCGCTATGCCCATCCAGATGCTCAAGACCCCGCGTGACTACCTCACTTCCATCATGATGATCGTCATGATCGTTTGCGCTGTCCTCGGTATCGTCGTCCTGGGTGTTAACGGCCAGGCCACCATCACCGCTCCGGCCTTTACCGGCTTCTCCAGCGCTTCTGGCATGATGTTCCCGGTCCTGTTTGTTTCCGTTGCCTGCGGTGCCCTCTCCGGCTTCCACAGCCTCGTTTCTTCTGGTACCTCCTCCAAGCAGGTCGAGAAGGAGCAGGACGCCGTCAAGGTCGGTTATGGCGCCATGATCGTCGAGTCCTTCGTCGGCATCCTTGCCATCATCGTCGCCGGCATCATGTTCTCCGACATGAACACCGCCGGTACCGGCGCCCTCAACGCCGGCGTCGCTTCCACCCCGTTCCAGATCTTCGCCGCTGGTATCTCCCGCGGTATGCAGGCCTTCGGTGTTGACGGTACGTTCGCTACCGTCTTCATGACCATGAACGTTTCCGCTCTGGCCCTGACCTCGCTCGACGCCGTCGCCCGCATCGCCCGCACCTCGTTCTCCGAGTTCTTTGCCCAGACCAACGACGCCCTGGCCATCGAGTCCAAGGCCGGCTACATGAAGGTTCTCGGCAACCCCTGGTTCGCCACGGTCGTCACCCTGCTTCCCGGTCTCGCCCTCGCCTTTGGCGGCTATGCCAACATCTGGCCGCTCTTTGGTGCTTCCAACCAGCTGCTCGGCGGTATGACCATGATTACCCTCGCCGTGTTCTGCAAGTGCACCGGCCGCAAGGGCTGGATGCTCTACGTGCCCGTCGCCTTCCTGCTCTGCTGCACCTTCACCTCGCTGGTCCAGAGCGCCATGGGCTGCATGACCGCTGTCCAGGCTTACGGCTTCTTCGGCACCATCCCGGCTACCGCCACCACGGCCGCCGTCTCCGTCGCCGCCACCAAGGGCCTGCAGCTCGTTTTCGCCGTCCTGCTGATGGTCCTGGGCCTCATCGTTGCCGTCAACTGTCTCAAGGAGTTCTTCGGCAAGGAGGCCGGCTCCATGCCCGACGAGGAGCCCGAGTGGTCCGAGATGGGCAAGGCCGAGTACGGTCGCGCCGCTGCCGCTGAAGCTCCTGCCGACGCCGAGGCCGCCAAGGCCTAGTCGGTCGGACGGGTTGAATCTCCCATCTATTTGACTCGGAAAGACCGGGTCCGCAATCAAGCGGACCCGGTCTTTTTTCTTGTGATAACAGGTGGTGCAAGGGCGTTCTCGCAGATGTTTTGCGTGGATAGGCTCGTGCGTTGTACCATATGGACGTATATGTGTGCATATGAAAGGGGCCCCGTGGCCAAGACGGTATATTCCGATAATCAAAACAATGTCGATGCTCTGGCTGAGCGTCTGAGCAGCCAGACGTCGCTTTCTGCCGAGCGCGCCAAGCTGGTTGCCTACGACCTGCTCTGCCGCAAGGCGCTCAAGATTAAGTCGAGCGCGCTGGCGCAGATTTTCCGCTCCGTCGATAAGGAATGCGATACCAAGGCGATGCGCGATGAGCTTATCGCGGCAAATATCGTGACCAAGATCGAGGGCAGCGGCATTAACGGGCGCCCGGCGTTCTATACCATCAATGTCGAGATCCGCGATGCCCAGGAGCAGCCTGCCGAGTCCGTCGAAGATTTTGTCGTCGAGGATTCCGCTGACGTGCCTGCTGTGGAAGAAGTTGCTCCGCGTGAGCATGTTGATACCGATGAGTTGCTCGATGAGAACGTCGTGCGTGCCTTTACGGCCAAGGCAGGGCGCGGCGGTTTTGGCGGGGGTGGCAAGCGCGATGCGCAGCGTCGCGCCCAGCAGGAGCGCTTCCGTCGCGCCGTTGCTCGAAAGGGTGAGACGGATGCCGAGGCTGTTGAGAACGAGGTTGCTGCCGAGTCGCAGAGGCCCGCGAAGGAGCAAAAGCCCGTGGAGGCCCAGGAGCCCCAGCGTCGCCGTGGTGCCCACTTTAAGGCTGCGCAGCAGGATGTCGCGCATGAGGTTGAAGAGCTTTCCGAGGCCGCAGACGATGTTGAGGAGTCTGCCAAGAAGGCCCCGGGCTCATGTCGTCCCGGACGTGGTTTTGCGAGGCGCGCGTATCCCGTAAGGCGTCAGGAGAAGGGCGAGCCGGCTCCGACCGCTCAGGCCGAGAAGGCCGAACAAACCGAGAAAACCGTTGAGCCGGCGGCTCGCGAGCAGAAGCCTGTTGAGCCGCAGCTTGAGGTTGCTGCCGAGGCCAAGGGCGAGCAGCCTACTGATGGGCAGACGGAGCAGGGCGCGTCGAGCAGGCCTCGCCGCCGTCGCCATCGCGGGGGTCGCAGTTCCCATGCCGAGACTGCAGCCGAGAAGACCACGCCGCAGGACGAGGATGCGAAGGCCGAGGTTTCTTCGGGGCAGCCTAAGCGCCAGCCGGCGAAGGAGAGCAAGTCCGATCGTCCGCAGAAGCAGGCGTCTATGCCGAAGCGCGAGCGCAATTCCCAAGGCGATTCTAAGCGCAGGTCTCAGAAGAAGCCGGAGTCTGCCGCAGCAGATGCTGCTGCCCAGCAGCCCGAGTCGGCCGTCCACGGCGAGGTATCGGCGTTTGCCCTTGCCCGCGTTTTGGGCAGGCAGCTGCTCAAAGTTGTCCCTACGCCTACGGCGCTCTCTAAGATCAAGGAGCAGCAGACTCAAATTGTTAAGGTCGAGGGCAAGGACGGCAAAAAGGCGCCGCAGCGCACTCAGCACAACGAGATGTCCAACCGCAAGATTGCCGAGGAAATCGCAATCATCCAGGCTTGGATCGAGCAAAACCGAGGTGCCGATACGCCGGTTGCCTCGCGCCGCCAGCGTGCCTACCAGATTTTTAACGATGAGAAGGCCTTTGACGGCAAGCACGGCGAGCGCCTAATTCGGCGTATGACCGAAAAGGGCATCAGCATGCAGGCGATTAAGGTCGCCCCCAACCGCCCCGTTCACTTTACGGGTTTCTTTACGCTGGGCGCCGATAAGCCGTTCATTATGGTCGAGAACCTGGACACCTACGACGAGATCGTCAGGCTGCTGCGTGGCCGCAAGCACGCCAAGCTCTTTGGCATCAAGGTGGGCGGCGTGATTTTTGGCGGCGGATGCAAGGCGAGCGTCTCGCATGCCCTGGACGATTATCTGGCTGAGATCGGCTATCGCTTTAACTACGTCTACTACGTGGGCGATATCGACCGCGAGGGCGCGCGCATCGTCGAGCAGGCTCGCAATGCCAATGTGGTTGAGATTCGCCTGCATGCCGGCATGTACCGCGCCATGCTCGCCGAGCATAAGCGTCGCGTGAAGGCCGGCGGCGAGTGCGAGCCCGCGGCTGCCAACCAGGGCGTGCCGCAGAACTTGGCGGCGACGATCAAGGATCTGCCCATGGTCACGCGCGTGCAGTTCCGCAATGTGCTGCGCGAGGGCGGGCGCATTCCGCAGGAGATTCTGATGACCGCCGACTATCGGGATGGCGACTCGGGAAGCTTCGACCGCATGCTTAACAACTAAATTCCGCCGGCCCCGGGAGAGCGGGGACACCGGCTTAGGTTT
>NZ_QRKJ01000020.1:0-18574 GCF_003471905.1 Collinsella sp. AM16-21 | reverse complement strand
CCGGCCCCGGGAGAGCGGGGACACCGGCTTAGGTTTCCTGCTCTACAGTCCTGCTCACGACGGAGGCCACATTAAGTGGCCTCCTGTTCGTGCGGAACTCGCGATAAACCTAAGCCGGTGCCCCCGCTCTCCCGGGGGCTGTCGTGGCTTGGCCGTTGCACGCGGCTCGCTTTCCGGAACGGGGCTGACGGACACGTTCCGAAATCTACCACCGTCGCTGTGCAGGGTGTCTATAAAGAGCCGTGGCCAAAAAACATCAAATATGAGTACTGATACTCTTTTAGTAGCAGTAATTTTGATCACATTTAAGGTGATTTGACGTGTCGATCGAGCAGATAAGCTGCCGTATCTCCTCAAGTGTTCATTAAAGGAAGACCTTGATGCGAATAAATCTCATTAAGATCTTCTTTTATTAACGAAAATAATATAGCTACAACGGTAACAGTACTCATATTTGCCGTTTTTTGGCCACAGTCCTTCGGAGGGTCCTCGAAAATAGTCCCGAGCCGGCACTTGGGGACGTTCCTATAATGCCGGCACTTAGGAGCGTCCCCAAGTGCCGGCACCGCGTCTGCCTGCGGCGGCCGCGCCCCGCTGCGTCGCTTCGCTCCTTGCGGGTTGGATCCCTCCGCTTGGCGGCGTTGGCTCGATTTGCTTGACGTGAGGGGCTCTTGGCTGGTATGGGACGGAGGGATTCCGCGTCCGCCTTTTCGGCGGCCGCGCCCCGCTGCGTCGCTTCGCTCCTTGCGTGCTGCGCTGGAAAACGCTTCGCGTTTCCTCAGCTCCGCACCCTTGCGGGTTCGAATTCCTCCGCTTGCCCACAAGAAAGCGCCCTGGGCCGTTATGGGCTTAGGGCGCTCAGTTTTAATGGCTGGGACGGAGGGATTCGAACCCCCAACAGCCGGCACCAAAAACCGGAGTTCTACCGTTGAACTACGTCCCAATGTGTGGTGTTGCCCAAAAGCAACTCGTCTAGTTTACCTAATCTGCGAGGGCATCGCAAACGCCATCGAGTAGGCGTACGGCGAGCGTCTGCGCGTCGCTGGCCGTGAAGGTGCCGTTGTAGCGCGTCATGCCCGTGAGCTCAATGCGAATGCGAGCCGGCTTCTGCTGTGCGGCAACATTGGCGGTACGGATGCGTTGGGCCAGGTTGTGGCACTCGGCGAGGGCGATCGTGGCGCGCGGGGCGGCGTCTGCAGGCAACTCGTCGCTTGCGATCTCGAGCACCAGGTCAACGTCGGTCGGAACCTCGGAATCGCAAAGCATCATGCCGCTGCTGTCGGTCGTCGCCGTGGCGATGTTCCACATGCGCGATGCTACGCTGCGCGCAATGGGGTCCTCGCCGATGACGGCAATCTGGAAGCGCTCGAGCACGTTGGCGGCGCGAGCAAAACCGATGCGCGATTCGGCCTCGGTGACCGAGGGCTTGCCCTCCCACACATGGTGCAGGCGGTTGATGTAGGCGTAGGTGTCCTGGAAGGCCATGCCGTCGGCAAACAGGCCGACATTTTCCTGGAACTGCTGCAGGGCGGCCTCGGTATGCGGACCAAAGTAGCCGTCGTCTTCGCCACAGGCAAAGCCCAAAACGTTGAGAGCGCGCTGCAGGGCCTTGACGTCGGCGCCGTGAAAATTGGGCATGCGAAGGTAGAGCGTGCGGTCGCCCAACTTGTATGAAGCGTCTACAAGGGCGCTCCAGCAGGGGATATCGACAGCATAACCGGCCGCAAGGCCGCTATCGAGCCTAAACGTGCCAACAGCCTGCTCGGTGGTGGTGCCAAAGCGCTTGTCGGCGACCTCGTCGGCATCGATGGTGTAACCGAGCTGCAGAAGGCGGGACTGAACATCCTCGACGGCTGCTCCCTGCATGCCCGTGGTAATAGGTTCCATGAACGAACCCCTTTCGGCGTACGATTCGTACTATTTTGAGCGCGTGTCGGATAGACAACGCGAGACAATGCATAAACATGCACTCAACAGTGTAGCAACTTGTACCCAAACTCGCTGCCCACAGGTTTTATGACCCCCGCTAGTTGAGGCGCTCCACAAAGAAATCTGCCATGGAGAGGAACAGATCGCGTGCGTACGGGTCAAGCTCAACATCCTCGATGGCAGCCTTGGCTTTTGCGGTCAGGTCCAGCGCGTAGGCGTGAGCATATTCGATGGAGCCGGTCTCCTGGAAGATCTCCACGGCGCGTGCGAGCTGCGCGGAATCATCGGTGCCCGAGGAAAGAATCGCCTCGACCTCGTCGTGATAGCGCTCATTTGACAGGGCATGCACAGCGACGAGCGTGCGCTTGCCCTCGGTGATGTCGGTGCGGAAGTCCTTGTTGGCGGCCTCTTTGGTGCCGACCAAGTTGAGCAGGTCGTCCTGAATTTGAAAGGCAAGGCCAGTGTGCAGGCCAAAGGCGCGTAGCGCCTCGACCTGCTCTTTGCTGCCGCCGCCGATAATGGCTCCGGCGGCAAGTGGCGTGGCTCCGCTGTAATACGCGGTCTTGTGCGTGGCCATGTCCAGGTAGTCATCAACCGAGATATCAAAGCGCTTGTCACGGACCCAGCCCAGGTCGAGCGCTTGGCCCTCGATGGTTCGGACGATCATCTCGGTAAGCTCGTGGAGCACGTGAAGCTTCACGTCTGCGTTGAGTGTGGGGTCGTCGAGAACCGTCTTGGTGACCATGGTGAGCGCCAGGTCACCGCAGTTGATGGCAAGACCGGTGCCCTCGGTAAGGTGCATGCAGGGCTTGCCGCGACGAATCTGCCCGTTGTCGGCGATGTCGTCGTGGATGAGTGCGCCCGACTGAAAGTGCTCGATGGCCGCCGCTGCGCTGCGGGCGCTCTCAAAGCTGCCGCCTACCGCAGTGGCGGCGAGCATGCAGATGAGCGGGCGGTGGCGCTTGCCAGCGTTTGCCGTAAATGCCGAGAGCGGGGTATACAGGTAGCGCTCGATATCGGCGGAAGTCGCCTGTCCGTCAAAGAACGTGGCCAGATAGTCGTTAATCTGGTCAAAGTGCTGGGCTAAAAAGCTGGTAAACGGACTGGACACGGGTTCTCGCATTCTTTGATAGGTTGCATCGTTGCATTATGCAGACAACATATTGCCACATTAGGGCGTCGAGCGCGGCGGTTGAAGACGATTGGTCCATGCGGCCGCAAGTGCGGTAGGGGCTTGGCTAGATAAGCCCAAAGTGTTCGAGCGCGGTGACGACGCCGTCGTGGTCGATGCTGTCGGTGACATAGTCGGCCTTTTCCTTGAGGAAGTCCGGCGCATTGCCCATGGCGATACCGACATCGACGGCGTTCATCAGCGAGACGTCATTGCTGGCGTCGCCGATGCCGTATACGGTTCCGTGGTGGGGATCGAGGGCGTCGAGTACGGACTGGATACCCTCGCGCTTGGTGCATTCGCGAGGCGAAATCTCGGTCACTTCGAGCTCGAGCTCGTTAAAGCAGAGCAGCGGCTCAAACGCTTGATCCTGAGCGATGCGGTTGGCAAGCGACGTGGACATTAAGATCTTGTAGGCGCTGTAATGTTGCAGCTGCGTAATTGCATCGCCCACGGTGCGGGCGTATCCCGGAGCGTCGGGCGCATCGGCACTCATGCGAACGACGCCATTGAGTCCCTCAAAACGAATCACTTCGTCCGATTGCTCAAGAATGGGAGCAAGGCGCTGCAGCATGCCGGGCGTCATCGCCAAATCGCGAATCACGTGTCCCTCAAGTTCGACATAGCCACCCGCGAGGCAGACGATGCCGGTCCAGGGCAGCTCGAGCAGCTTTGGATGGATGCAGCTCAGCGTGCGCCCTGTGCAGATAAACGCCATATTGCCCTTGGCGACAAAATCACGGATGGCTTGCGAGACCGCTTCATTGGGATAGGGGGAGAGGTCTCGCTCGCTCTCGGGAAGCTCTTGTGCCACTCGAGGGTCTTGCCAGGCGAGTGTTCCGTCGATATCGAAGAAGCAGATATCGCCGCGCTTATGGGCTGCGCTGGCGGCAGGGGAGGCCGAGGTGGTGGACACAAATCCCGGCTCGAGGCCCATGATCTGGTCAAAATGCTCTTTAACGCGGGGAACGGAGATGCCAATAATCACCTGGGCGGTCTTGCCCGTAATGATGAGGCCCTTGGCGCCCACCGCGACAAACGACGCATTATCTGCAACGATGGAAGGGTCTGCGACCTCGACGCGCAGGCGCGTGGCGCAGTTGGTTGCGCCCACGATATTGCCAACGCCACCTAAAAGCTGAATTACCCGCTCAGCGAGGACGTGATCTTGATCGGATTGAATACTGACCTCGCCATTGGGAGATTGCTCTTTGGCAAAGCCGCTTCCCGTTAAACGATCGATTGCCGCGCGATTGGAGACATGATCCTCGCGGCCCGGCGTCTTAAGGTCATAGACCAAGATGAGTGCTCGAAAACTAACAAAAAAGATGAGGCTAAAGGCAAGACCGATACCGAGCGCCAAAAGGTAGGAGCCGGCATGCATTCGCATGAGTGGGATGAAGTTGAAGGCCGTCATTTCCATGAGACCGCCCGAGAAGATGCCGACGATGCCAAAGAAGTTCATGGTCATGGCAAGGCAGGAGGACAGGACGGCGTAGAGCAAAAAGAGTCCGGGATAGGTGAACATAAAGAGAAACTCGAGCGGCTCGGTGACGCCGCAGACCACCGAGGCGACGATGGCGGGCAAAAGGATGACCTTAAGGCCGGCGCGGCGTTCGGGTTTGGCGGTGAAATAGAATGCTGCCGCGATGGCGGGAAGGCCAAAGAGCTTGCCCCAGCCGGTGGCGGTAAAACCTGCCCAGGGCGCAAGTTCATTTAAAGGGCGCGTGCTATGGGAGAGAATGGGGAGCAGGTTGGTCCACGTGGCGTAAATACCGTCGTGAATGACCAGATTGTCGTAATAGATGGGCATATAGAGCAGATGGTGCAGCCCCATGGGCTCGAGCGCTCGCTCCAAAAACACAAAGATGCCCACGCCGAAGGGGCCGACGCCCGCAAGTGCGTGGCGCAGCGTTTCGGTCACAGCGTATGCGAAGGGCACGATGGCGGCCGAGATGGCGGCAAGGGCAAACACGGCAAAAAAGCTGATGAGGTAGACGAGCGAGGAACCCGAGAACGTGCCGAGCCAATCGGGAACCTTGGCATCGTAGAAGCGGTCATGGATGGCAACGACGGTTGCCGACACCGCCAGCGGGCCGATAATGCCGGTGTCGAGCGTCTTGATGCCGTCGATGACGGTGATGCCGCTGGCGGGGGTTAAAGACGACGGGTACTTAAGTCCAAGGTTGTCGCCGCTCAGCTTAATGATCTCGCTCAAAAAGAAACAGTAGGCAAAATAGGCTACGAGCGCCTCGAGGCAGCAGCGTGCCGGTTGCTTTTGGGCAAGGCCGATGGGCAGCGCTACGGCAAAAAGGAGTGGAAGGCGCTTAAAGACCGTCCACGAGCCGCGCTGAATGATAGTCCAGAAAACGTACCAGGGGGTTCCGTATACGGCGAGGTCGCCGACGATATCCACGGTCGTTGCGAGGGCGGAGATGCCGACCATGAGGCCTGATATAGAAAACAGCATGGCGGGCGCGAACATGGCTCCGCCAAAACGTTGGATTTTCTGCAGCATAATATGCCTTTCGGATGCAACATGCTGTGCGAGCAAGAACGTTTAAACAATGAACTCATTGTAGAGGACTGGCTGCTTGCCGCATTGACGGTTTTGATTCGGTCCGATTTGGGTTTCGGGGGAACCGTCGACGGTAAATAATCCGTGCTTTACCGATAATCGGTTTAAACAACTTTAAGAAATGCTATCGTGCCTAGCCATACATATTCATTAGAGGTGAAATCATGCCAAAAGCGATTTACGAAGGAATCTACCGCGAGATCCGTTCGCGCATCATCAACGGGACCTATGCGTTTCAGGAGATGCTGCCAACCGAAGCCGAGCTGACCGCGGAGTTTGGCTGCACGCGCAATACCGTTCGACGCGCCTTGAGCATGCTGGCCGACCAGATGTTTGTGCAGCCTATACACGGCAAGGGCGTGCGCGTTATTTGGCTTAAGGGCGAAACCGATATGCTGGGCGCACTCGAAGAGGTTGAGTCGTTTGGCGAGTTCGCAAAACGCAACAATGCCGTCGCATCGACCGAGGTCAAGTCTTTTGAACATTTGATTTGCACTGAGCAACTCTCTCGTCGCCTGGGCTTTAAGGTGGGCGAGGAGCTGATTCGCGTCGTGCGTGTCCGAAGCCTCAACGGCAGCGCGCGCCAAGTGGACCACGGCTACTTTTTGGCGTCGATCGCCAAGGGCCTGACCCCCGAGATCGCGGCGGATTCTATCTACGGCTATCTGGAGCACAAGCGCGGCATCAAAGTGATGGCGAGCCGCCGTACGGTGAGTGTCGAGCTCGCCAACGATGAGGACTGCAGCTATCTGGACCTTGGCAAGTACAACTGCGTCGCCGTTATGGAGAGCCAGTCGTACACCTCGGACGGCATCTTGTTCGAGGTCACGCATGCCCGCACACACCCCGAGATCTTCCATTACCGCGTCAATTCCAAGCGATAGCCGGCTAGCTCGCAGCCTGACGAGACTCATGCCCTCAAAGCGAAAACGCCCGGTCAAACCGACGATGCATCGGCTTGATCGGGCGTTTTCTCTGCATTAGATAACAAATAATTGTTTATACAAAACTTGTCAAGTATCAAGTCGAAATTACCGTTCACCGAAGTTTTTCTACCGCTCTAGTAATACTTGTTCAAACAACTAGCCAAATAGCGTATTGTACAAGTCAGCAAAAGGGGCAAAGTCCCCGAGCCAATCTCCGAAGGCGGCGGCAAAGGGTGCCGCCACGGTGTGAAAGGGTGGATTGTAATGAAGAACGAAATGAGCAGAAGGCAGTTCCTGGGCTTTGCTGGTTCCGCGGCTGCGGTTCTTGGTCTGGGCCTCGTGGGCTGCGGTGGTTCTGCCGGCTCTGGCTCCTCTGCTTCTGGTGACGCTGCCGAGGTCTACTTCCTCCAGTTCAAGCCCGAGGTCGACAAGGAGTGGAAGGAGATCGCCAAGGCGTACAAGAAGGAGAAGGGCGTCGAGGTCAAGATCGTGACCGCCGCCTCCAACACCTACGAGGAGAAGCTCAAGTCCGAGATGTCCAAGAGCTCCGCTCCGACGCTGTTCCAGGTCAACGGCCCCACCGGCCTTAAGAACTGGAAGGACTACTGCGCCGATCTTTCCGACACCAAGCTCCGCGGCGAGCTCATCGACGACTCTCTGGCGCTGCAGTCCGACGGCAAGGATCTGGGTATCGACTGGGTTCAGGAGAGCTACGGCATCATCTACAACAAGGAGCTCCTCGAGAAGGCCGGCTACAAGGCCGAGGACATCAACTCCTTCGACAAGCTGAAGGCTTGCGCCGATGACATCCAGGCCCGCAAGGACGAGCTCGGCGTTGACGGTGCCTTCACTTCCGCCGGCATGGATGACTCCTCCAGCTGGCGCTACACCACCCACCTCGCCAACCTCCCGCTCTACTACGAGTTCGAGAAGGAGCACAACCAGGAGGACGACGAGATCAAGGGCGAGTATCTCGACAACTTTAAGCAGATCTTCGACCTGTATATCACCGACTCCACCTGCGATCCTTCGCAGCTTGCCTCCAAGACCGGTGACGACGCCACCAACGAGTTCGCAACCGGTAAGGCCGTTTTCTACCAGAACGGCTCTTGGGCCTACGCCGACCTCACCAAGGCCGGTATGACCGACGACCAGCTCGGCATGCTGCCGATCTACATCGGCGTCGACGGCGAGGAGAACCAGGGCCTGTGCTCCGGCGGCGAGAACTACTGGTGCGTCAGCTCCCAGGCTTCCGAGGATGCCCAGAAGGCCACCGAGGACTTCATGTATTGGTGCGTCACTTCTGACACCGCCACCAGCATCATCGCTGACAAGATGGGTCTGACCGCCCCGTTCAAGAGCGCTAAGGAGACCACCAACGTCTTCTCGCAGCAGGCCGTTGCTATGGCCAAGGACGGCAAGAAGACCGTTGCTTGGGACTTCGTTTACATCCCCTCTGAGGAGTGGAAGAAGAACCTCAAGCAGGCTCTCATCGCTTATGCTGCCGACAACACCAAGTGGGACGGCGTCAAGAACGCCTTCGTCGATGGCTGGAAGACCGAGAAGGCTGCTTCCGAGTAAGCAGTTGCTGCCCAAGCTATCTGATTAGCGACAGGGGGCGGGCAGACGTAGGTTTGCCCGCCCCCTGCATATTGAAAGGACCCTTCTATGGGCAAAGCACTCAAACGCTGGTGGCCGCTCTTTATGCTGCCCACGTGCCTGGCGTTTATGATCGGGTTCGTGATTCCCTTTATCCAGGGTTTCTATCTCTCGTTCTGCCAGTTTATTACCATCAATAACGCGCACTTTGTCGGTATCGAGAACTACGTGCGCGCACTGACCGACCCGCAGTTCTCCACGTCGTTCTTCTTTACCGTGGCGTTTGCCTTCCTGTCGACGGTGCTCATCAACGTGATCGCGCTGGCCATTGCGCAGGCGCTCACTCGCAAGGCGCTCAAGGGCACCAACATCTTCCGTACGATTTTCTTTATGCCTAACCTGATTGGCGGCATTGTACTGGGTTACATTTGGCAGATTCTGATCAACTGCCTGCTCTCCAACGTGGGTGCCCAGCTTATCGCCCTCAACTCCGCCGCTGGCTTCTGGGGCCTTATCATCCTGACCCTGTGGCAACAGGTCGGCTACATGATGATCATCTACATCGCCGGTCTGCAGTCCATCCCGTCTGACTACATTGAGGCCGCCAAGGTCGATGGCGCTACGGCATGGCAGACGTTTTGGAAGGTTAAGATCCCCAACCTGATGCCGACCATCACCATCTGCCTGTTCCTGTCCATCACCAACGGCTTTAAGCTGTTCGACCAGAACCTTGCCCTTACCGGTGGCGCCCCGGCGCACTCCACCGAGATGCTCGCCCTGAACATCTACAACACGTTCTATTCGCGTGCTGGCATCGCATGGCAGGGCATCGGTCAGGCCAAGGCAGTTATCTTCTGCATCCTGGTTGTCGCTATTTCTATGATCCAGCTTAAGGCCACGAGGTCCAAGGAGGTGCAGCAGTAATGAAACGCGATAAGGCTATCAACCGCGCGCTCTCGATCTTCTTTACGATCCTGTCGCTCGCATGGATCTACCCCGTGTTCATGATTGCGCTCAATTCCTTTAAGAAAGCGACCGCAATCAGCACCACCACGGCGTTCGATCTGCTCACGCCCGAGACGTTCAACGGCCTCGCAAACTACGTGCACGCTCTGAACGAGCAGGGCTTTGCCTCGGCGTTTATGTACTCGCTCATCATCACGGTCACGTCGGTCGTGCTGATTCTGGTGTGCTGCTCCATGTGCGCTTGGTACGTGGTGCGCGTCAACAGCAAGATCTCGAACTTCTTCTATTACCTGTTCGTCTTCTCGATGGTCGTACCGTTCCAGATGCTCATGTTCACGCTGTCCAACCTCGCGGACCGCATCGGCTTTAACACGCCGTTTAACATCTGCTTCATCTACCTCGGTTTTGGCGCGGGCCTCGCGGTCTTTATGTTCGCCGGCTTCGTCAAGAACATCCCGCTCGAGATTGAGGAAGCGGCCATGATTGACGGCTGCAACCCGGTCCAGGTGTTCTTTAAGATCGTCCTTCCCATCATGAAGCCCACCTATCTTTCGGTCGGCATCCTCGAGACCATGTGGGTCTGGAACGACTACCTGCTGCCCTACCTTACGCTCGACTCCACCAAGTACAAGACCATTCCTATTTTGATCCAGTACTTCCGCGGCGGCTATGGCCACGTCGAGCTCGGCCCCATGATGGCCTGCATCATGATGGTCGTTGTCCCCATCGTCATCATGTACATCTTCTGCCAGAAGTACATCATCGACGGTGTGGTGGCAGGTGCCGTCAAGGGCTGATGCCGTAACTGTTTTGCAAGTTTTGGCGGCGCCCCTCAGCGCGGCGTCGCGTATCGAAAGGTAGAGACATGGCCGAGATCGTTCTCAAACATGTTCAGAAGGTGTATCCCAACAACGAGTCAAAAAAGAAGGGCTTCTTTGGCAAAAAGAAGAAGACCGAGGAGAAGAAGCACAACCTCAAGGTTACCGAGGACGGTGTGCTCGCTGTAGAGGACTTCAACCTCACCGTTCACGACCAGGAGTTCATCGTCCTCGTTGGCCCCTCTGGCTGCGGTAAGTCCACGACGATGCGCATGGTCGCCGGCCTAGAGGACATCACCTCCGGCGACGTGCTCATCGACGGCAAGCGCGTCAACGACGTGGCGCCCAAGGACCGCGACATCGCCATGGTGTTCCAGAGCTACGCTCTGTACCCCAATATGACGGTGTACGAGAACATGGCGTTTACGCTTGAGCTCAAGAAGGTCCCCAAGGACGAGATCGACCGTAAGGTTCGCTCCGCTGCTGAGATCCTGGGTATTACCGAGTACCTCGACCGTAAGCCCAAGGCGCTCTCTGGCGGCCAGCGCCAGCGCGTCGCCATCGGCCGCGCCATCGTGCGTGACCCCAAGGTCTTCCTGATGGACGAGCCGCTGTCCAACCTGGATGCCAAGCTTCGTAACCAGATGCGCGCCGAGCTCATTAAGCTGCGTCACGAGATCAAGGGCACCTTCATCTACGTTACCCACGACCAGACCGAGGCTATGACCCTCGGCGACCGCATCGTGGTCATGAAGGACGGCGTCGTCCAGCAGATCGCCACGCCGCAGGAGGTCTTCAACCATCCCGCGAACATCTTCGTCGCCGGCTTCATCGGCGTGCCGCAGATGAACTTCTTCGATGCCCAGCTGGTGCGCTCGGGCAACGGCTTTACTGTCAAGACCGAGGATATGAACGTGGCGCTCGCCCCGGAGACTTGCGCTCAGCTTGCCCTCAACTGGGACGGCGGCGACGTGAAGGAGATTACGGCCGGCGTGCGCCCCGAGCAGATTCTGCTTGCCGACAAGGACGAGGAGGGTGCGCTCCAGGGCACCGTCGAGGTGACCGAGCTCATGGGCTCGACCGAGCATGTCCACGTGACTGCTCCCGACGGCCAGTTTGTCCTGATCATTCCCGTCGTCGACCTCGAGGCCAAGGGCGCGCTCAAGGCGGGCGACCCCATCTGGTTCAAGTTCGAGAAGAACGCGACCCACCTCTTCGATAAGGTCTCTGGCAAGAACCTTATCTAGGCCCGGTGCAACCAGGCCCTTCCTTTGGGCGACTGCGGCTTTGCCATCCTTTTGCCGCGGTCACATATAAGGCTTCCCTCCCGTCCACTGGGCGAGAGGGGAGCCTTTCTTTGTGTTGGGACTGTCTGACCGGTCGTTTGTCTCGATCTGTAACGGATAGGGCCGATTTCAGACGTTAGATGTTACAGATCGAGACGGTTCCGCTGAGCTAACCATTTCATCTAAATCTGTAACACCAAAGGCGAATTTCACCTGCTAGATGTTACAGATTGAGATAAACCCGAGGGGAGGGGCCGGTATGTCTCAATCTGTAACGGCTGGGACCGTTTTGGTTGAGTAATTGCTACGGATCGAGATTGTTTGGCCGAGTTGGATCACAGGGTAACGTGCGGGCACAAAAAACGGAGCCGTGTTGCCACGACTCCGTTCCTCAAGAGAATGGGTAAGGGGAATGGGTTAGTCCAGGTGCCAGATCTCGTCGTTGTACTGGGAGATCGTACGGTCGGACGAGAAGGTGCCGGCGTTGGCGATATTGATGAGCGCCTTGCGCATCCAGGCGTCCTGGTCCTCGTAGTCGGCCAGCACGCGCTCCTTGGTCTGGATGTACTCCTCAATGTCGAGCAAGGCCATAAACCAGTCCTTGCCCTTAATGTCGTCGTGCAGGCGCTGCAGGCGCTCGGCGTTGCCGGTTGCCATAAAGGCCGGGTTGGTGATGAAGTCCACCAGCAGTTTAATGCCGGGCTTGCGGTAGAGCGCACCGGCGTTGTAGGTGCCGTCGGCGTAGAGCTGCTCGACCTGTTTGGACGAGGCACCAAAGGTATAGATGTTCTCGTCGCCCACGAGCTCGGCAATCTCCACGTTGGCACCGTCGAGCGTGCACAGGGTTAGGGCGCCGTTGAGCATGAACTTCATGTTGGAGGTGCCGCTCGCCTCCTTGGAGGCCAGGCTGATCTGCTCGGAGATGTCAGCGGCGGGGATCACGCGCTCGGCGGCGGTGACGTTGTAGTTCTCGATCATGACAACCTGCAGGTAGGGAGCCACGTCGGGGTCGTTTGCAATCCACTGCGACAGCGTCAGGATCAGATGGATGATGTCCTGCGCGATAGTGTAGGCAGGCGCCGCCTTGCCGCCAAAGATGATGGTGACAGGGTGCTTAGGCCTGTTGCCGTTCTTGATATCGAAGTACTTCCAGATGATGTAGAGCGCGAGCATCTGCTGACGCTTGTACTCGTGGATGCGCTTGACCTGGACGTCGATGATGGCGTTGGAGGGAATGGTCACGCCCTGCTCGAGCGCCATGAACTGGCGCATGATGGCCTTGGCCTCGACCTTGGTGGCGGCCAGGCGCTCAAGAACGTCCTTGTCGTCGGCGAACTTGGCGAGTTTGCTCAGATCGCCGGTGCTGCGCCAGTCGGTGCCGATTACATCGTCGAGCAGGCTGGCGAGCGCGGGGTTGGCTCCATGGATCCAGCGGCGGAAGGTGATGCCGTTGGTCTTGTTGGAGAACTTCTCGGGATAGATCTCGTAGAACGGATGAAGCTCGGTGTCCTCCAGGATCTTGGTGTGGAGGGCGGCTACGCCATTGATGGAGAAGCCAAAGTGGATGTCCATGTGGGCCATGTGGACGGTGTCGTATTCGTCGATGACGGCGACGCGCGGGTCATCGTGCTCGGCCTTCGCGATCTCATCGAGCTTGACGATAATGTCGGCGATGGCAGGGGAGACCTTCTGCAGGCTGACGAGCGGCCACTTCTCGAGCGCCTCGGCAAGAATCGTGTGGTTAGTGTAGGCGACCATGGAGCGTACGATGGTCACAGCCTCGTCAAACTCGATGCCATGCTCGGTGGTGAGCAAGCGAATGAGCTCGGGGATGACCATGGTGGGGTGCGTGTCGTTAATTTGGACCACGGCGTAGTCGGCCAGATCGTGCAGGTTGCTGCCGCGCTCGATGGCCTCGTCGATCAGGAGCTGGGCGGCGTTGCTCACCATGAAGTATTCCTGGTAGATGCGAAGCAGGCGGCCCTGCTCGTCGGAATCGTCGGGGTAGAGGAACAAGGTGAGGTTTTTGGCGATCTCGGTCTTGTCGAAGTCGATGGAGCTGCCGGGGACCAGGCCGTCGTCGACGCTCGCCAGGTCGAACAGGCGCAGACGGTTCTTGGTGGGCTGGCCGTAACCGGGCACGTCGATGTTGACGAGCTTGGAGGTAACGGCAAAATCGCCGAACTCGACGGTGTAGGAGCGGTCGTCGTCGACTAGGATGTCCTGCTCACCGAGCCACTCGTCGGGGACGGCCTTCTGCTGGTTGTCGACAAAGCGCTGACGGAACAGGCCGTAGTGATAGTTGAGGCCCACGCCATCGCCGGTCAAGCCCAGCGTGGCGATGGAATCCAGGAAGCATGCGGCCAGGCGGCCCAGGCCGCCGTTGCCGAGCGACGGCTCGACCTCGAACTCCTCGATCTTGTTGAGGTCGTGGCCTGCGGCGGTGAGCTGGTCCTTAACCTCGTCGTAGATGCCGAGGTCGATCATGTTGTTGATGAGCAGCTTGCCGATCAAAAATTCGGCGGAAATGTAATAGAGCTTTTTCTTGCCGTTGTTGAGCGGGCAGGCGGCGGAGCGCTCCTGCACGAGTTTGACCAGCAGCTTGTAAATGCGACGGTCGTCGAGCTGCTCGAGCGAGGTGCCAAAAGACTGCTCGGCGAGTTCCATGAGGTTAATTTGGGGCATGTTTCCTCCTGTAATGGGTTGATTACATGTCTGCAATTCATAAGAATCCCGCGCGAGGGGATTGGGGTGGCCTCGCGCGGGTAAGCAAGCGCGTCCGCACGGTGGGGAGGGGTCGGGCGCGGTAGCTCCTATTGAGGAAGCTCGATTTCGGCTTCCGACGGGATGCGGAAGTAGGTCTCGGTCCAGTCGGTGAGTTTGTGCTCGAGCTCGCGGGTGATGGCGCCGTCGAGCATGCGCCAGGTCCAGTTGCCGCCCAGCGTGGCAGGGGTGTTGATGCGCGCCTCGTTGCCCAAGTTGAGCAGGTCCTGCATGGTGTAGATGCACGTGTCGCTCACGCTGGCTGCGATGGTTCGGTTGAGCGCGTCGGCGATGGGTTCGCCGGCCTGCTGATGGGTGTACAGGGCTGTCTGCTCGCGCTGACGCGGGGTAGCCGTTCCTTCAAACCAGCCGCGTGCCGTCTCGTTGTCGTGAGTGCCCACGTAGGCGACGGTGTTGGCAATGTAGTTGTGCGGCAGGTAGTACGAGTTGGTGCCCTCAAAGGCAAACTGCAGGATCTTCATGCCGGGGAAGCCCGAGTTGTCGCGCATATCGATGACGCCGGGGGTGAGGAAGCCCAGGTCCTCGGCGATGATGGGCAGCGTGCCGAGCTTTTCCTCGAGTGTCTTGAAGAGCTTGAGGCCGGAACCCTGCGTCCACGAACCGTAGGACGAATCAGGCGAGGAGAACGGCACCTCCCAATAGGCCTCGAAGCCGCGGAAGTGATCCAGGCGGATGACGTCGTACATGTCGAGGGCGGCGCGAATGCGGCCCTCCCACCAGGAGAAGCCGTCGGCCTCCATGGCGTCCCAGTCGTAGATGGGGTTGCCCCAGTACTGGCCGGTGGCCGAGAACTGGTCGGGCGGCGTGCCGGCGACGCTCACGGGATTGCCGGCGGCGTCGATCTTAAAGAGCTCAGGTGTCGCCCACATCTCGACGGAGTCACGCGAGACATAGATGGGCAGGTCGCCGATGATGAGAATGTCGCGCTCGTTGGCATAGGCCTTGAGGCGGCTCCACTGGCGATCGAAGAAGTACTGCGTCATCTGGTGGTAGAGCATACGCGCCGGATGGTCGGCGCAGACCTTGGCGGAAGCCTCGCCGCGGGTGCGGAGCTCCGCGGGCCACTCCCAAAACGCCTTGAGACCGCACTCCTCTTTGACGGTCATGAACTCACAGTAGGGGATGAGCCAGTCCTCGTTGGCCTGGATAAAGTCATCGAAATCGGCCGGCTTGTCGGCAGCAAAGCGCTCGGCGGCGCGGTCGAGAATCTGACGGCGGCCGCCAAAGATAGCACCGTAGTCGACATTGCTGGGGTCGGATCCCAGATACACGCCATCGATATCGCGCTGCTCCAGATACCCTGCCTCGATAAGCTCGGCAAAGTCGATAAAGTTGGGGTTGCCTGCGCGGGCCGAGAACGACTGATAAGGCGAATCGCCATAGCTGGTCGTCGTAAGGGGCAGAATCTGCCAGTAATGTTGTTTGCACGAGGCGAGAAAATCGACGAAGTCGTAGGCATTCCAGCCAAAGCCGCCGATTCCGTATGGTCCGGGCAGAGATGAGACGGGCATGAGGACGCCGCTTGCACGCTCCATGAATGCGCTCACCAACCTTCTTGTTGTGGGGTCGGCCTGCCGATGGGTGTGCAGTCCGCCTCCGATGTTCTGATTCGATACGCCTATTGTAAAACATGTTGTTTAAACATGTACAGGCAAGATAAAAAAGTTGGTCGATTTTCGGCGAATGGCTACATGCCATGAAAAAGCCCCGACCTCACAACGTGAGATCGGGGCAAGAACGGTATGTAGGTTTTTGCTACTCGGCGTCGGCGAAGCCGTTGGGGTTGTGGCTCTGCCAGTTCCAGCTATCGCGGCACATGTCCGCGATGTCGTACTGGGCCTTCCAGCCCATCATGCGCTCGGCCTTGGAGGCATCGCACCAGTTGGCAGCGATGTCGCCGGCGCGGCGCTCGCGGATCACGTAGGGCAGCTCCTTGCCACAAGCCTTGGAGAAGGCGGCGACGACCTCGAGTACCGAGGTGCCGGTGCCGGTGCCCAGGTTAAAGATCTCGACGCCGGTCTTGCCGTTCATCCAGTTAAGGGCGGCAACGTGACCAGAGGCCAGATCGCACACGTGGATGTAGTCGCGCACGCCGGTGCCGTCGGGGGTGGGGTAGTCGTTGCCAAAGACCTGAACGGCCTCGAGCTTGCCCACGGCGACCTGGGCGACATAGGGCACCAGGTTGTTGGGGATGCCCTTGGGGTCCTCGCCGATCAGGCCCGACGGATGAGCGCCGATGGGGTTGAAGTAACGGAGCAGCACGACGTCCCACTCGGGGTCGGCGGTGTGGACGTCCATAAGGATCTGCTCGATCATCCACTTGGTCCAGCCATAGGGGTTGGTTGCGGGCTTCTTGGGATCTTCCTCGGTGACGGGCGGGTTGTCCGGGTCGCCGTAGACGGTCGAGGAGCTCGAGAAGATGATGGACTTGCAGCCATGGTTGCGCATGACGTCGATGAGCACCAGGGTGTTCTCGATGTTGTTGTGGTAGTACTCGACGGGCTTGCTCACCGACTCGCCGACGGCCTTAAAGCCGGCAAAGTGGATGACACGGTCGATCTGATGGGTATCGAAGATCTTGTTCATCGCATCGCGGTCGAGCACGTTGGCCTCGTAGAAGGTGAGGTTCTTGGCGGCCTCGTCGCCCACGATGGTCTTGACGCGGTCGACGGCGACGGCGCTGGAGTTGGAGAGATCATCGACGATGACGACCTGGTAGCCACCCTCGAGCAGCTGAACGACGGTGTGCGAGCCGATAAAGCCGGCGCCACCGGTAACGAGGACGCAGGTGTCTTTGGGGTCGAGTGCTTTGGACATGTAGTCTCCTATCGAATCAGGAACACTTCTAGAGGGGAGTATAGCGCAGGCGGGGACGCCCAAATGGTGCACTGTAGGAAAAGCAGAGGATTATGTTAACGTACTCATATAAGAGCTTGCTCAATTGTTACCTCAAATTTGACAATTGCTTACGAGCCGCCGACCTTGTAGTTTCCTGCCGTTCGTGGAAATCGTTGGGACGCGCCATATGTACGCTAATATGTATGAGTTGAGCGACATATAAATAAGCATGTAACGGAGTACATATGTCACCAAACAGCGATTCCATCCTTTCCCAGGAGCTCTCGCGCCGCACTGCCCTTAAGGCCCTGTTCGGCGCCGCTTCTGCGGCAGTTCTTTTTGGCCTGCCCACTCGCGCCCATGCGGCGGAGGCTTCCAAAGAAACCACCGATAAATTGAATGCCGCCCAGGCCCAGCTCGACGAGGTTCAGGCCCAGCTCGACAGCATCGCAAATGAGTATGCGGCGCTGGCCAACAAGAATGCCCAGACCCTCAATGACATCGAGAATGTCCAGGGCAAGATTGACGACACGCAGGCCCAGATCGATGAAAAGAAGGCCGAGCTCAAGAAGAAGCGCAACGACCTTTCCGATCGCGTGGCCGCCAGCTACAAGTCCGGCGGCACGAACATCCTGTCGCTGCTGCTGGCCTCTGGCTCGTTTGAGGAACTCGTCGCCAACGCGCATTACGTTGAGAAGATCAACAAGAGCGACCGCGATGCTATCGAGGATATCCAGACGATTCAGGCTGAGCTCGACGCACAGAAGACCGAGCTCGAATCACAAAAGGCCGACCTGGAGAAACTCAAGGACCAGCAGACGGCTCAGATGCAGGATATGCAGGCCAAGCAGCAAGAAGTCCAGACCGTGCTGAACGGTCTTTCCGACGACGTCAAGGAACTCATGGCTCAGCGCGATTCCGAGATCCTCGCTGCCGCCCAGGCTGAGGAGGCCGCTAGGAAGGCGGCTGCGGCAGCCGCGGCCTCTGCGAACACGGGCTCTTCTTCGGGTGGCTCGAGCTCGGGTGGCGGCTCGTATGCCGGCGGCACCCCGCAACAGACGGGCGGTTCGGGCAAGCAGCAGGCCGTCGTCAATGCGTGCTACTCGACGCCTTCTCCCGGCCAGGGCTGGTGTGCTGCCTGGGTTACCAACGTCTTCCG
The DNA here is from genome assembly GCF_003471905.1 of Collinsella sp. AM16-21. NCBI lineage: Bacteria > Bacillati > Actinomycetota > Coriobacteriia > Coriobacteriales > Coriobacteriaceae > Collinsella > Collinsella sp. AM16-21. The sequence continues at coordinate 520 of NZ_QRKJ01000020.1, read as the reverse complement.
CAATGCCGGCGTGGGCTATTTTGGCGGCAACGCGTGTGACATGTTCAACGCCTGGTGCTATAGCTCCGACCGCTCGGCGCTGCAGGTGGGCATGATCGTGGCCGATTCCTCGCACAGCGGCACGGGTGCTCCGGGCCTTATCTACGGTCATGTGGGTATCTACGTTGGCGGCGGCATCGTTATGAGCAACGAGGGCGCCATTACGTCTAAGTCGCTTGATTCGTTCATCAGCTTTTATGGTACTGGCTCTGGCGTGCGTTGGGGCTGGCTTGGCGGTATTGCGCTGTCGTAACGCAAGTTGGGCCGGGACTGTCCGAGAGGCATAAGGTTGCCTGCTCGGACAGTCCTGCTCGCACGGAGAGCACATTAAGTGCTCTCCGGCTCGTGCGGAACTCGCGATCAACCTTATGCCTCTCGGACAGTCCCGGCCCTCTTGGGTTCGGGGCGCGACACACCGGACTGGTTGTCTGAATTAAGGCTTATAGGACAAAATGTGTGTCCACTTTAGGGGCATCGGCGC